>JBFYKJ010000098.1:0-31948 GCA_041306005.1 Candidatus Altarchaeota archaeon
CAGGGGCCTTGAGGAGATAGAATACCCGGCGAGCGGCGAATGCGCGTTCTCCGTTGACGCCCTCAAGCGCATACAATTCTCAAACGGCTACGATATTGAGACGTCCGTCCTTTGCCAGGTCTGGAAGGAGTTCGGGCCCGACAGGATGGCGACCGCGGATTTCGGCCTATACCAGCACATCCCCGGGAGCGAAGAGCACGTCAAGGACATGATGGCCGAGTTCGTGCACTCCTTAAGGCACTGGTCGGACGAGTACGGCATAAAAGTGGACGTCAATAAGCTGGCGGAAAGCTATGAGACGGAAGCTTACAAGATGGTCCAGGAGCGCTCGGAGCGGGCCGCCCGGATAGCGGGCATGGAATACGGCGGCAAGCAGTGGACCGATGATGAGCGGAGGATAACCGACTTCCTCAGGGTGCTGAAGGAGAGCTGGGGCGCGAATACGAAGCCCAAGCTGCTCATGCCTTGGAGAGCTATAGAGGAGCAGACCAACCGCGACCCGGCATATTCTTACCAGGCGCTGAAGCTCTCGCTCCGGAAGAGATGCAACAAGCTGACCTCCAGCATAATCCTGTCTTCGATATACGTGGACAATACCGATGACATCATCCAAAAATATTCTGGTCTTCACGGACCTTGACGGGACGCTCCTTGACAGGAACGACTATGCCTGGGCGGCGGCAAGGCCGGCGATAAGGCGCTTGCAAGAGGCGAAGATACCCATAATCTTCTGCACGTCCAAGACGCGCCCGGAGGCCGAATATTATAGGCGCACCATGGTCATCAAAGACCCGTTTATAACTGAAAACGGCGGGGGAATTTTCATCCCCCGGGGCTATTTCGACTTTGACTTCCCGCATGTCAAGGAGCTGAAGGGCTACAAGGTAATCGAGCTGGCAAAGCCCTACAGCCATGTCTGGGCGAAGCTTCGCGAGCTGAAGCGGGCCGAGGGCGTCGGGCAGATGACCCGCTTCCTAGATATGGGCGATGAGGCCCTGTCAAAGGACTCCGGGCTTTCTTCCGGCCTCGCCAGGATGGCCAAAGAGAGGGAGTACTCGGAAGCGTTCAAGTTCTCCGGGGACGAGGCCGTGCTGCAAAAGGCTGCCGCTAAGCTTGGCATCTCGCTCGCGCGGGGCGAAAGGTATTGGTGCGCAAGCGTAGGTAGCGACAAGGGCAAAGCGGTCGGGATACTGGCCGAGCTGTTCGCAAAGAAGTACGGCAGCGTGACAACGATAGGCCTTGGCGACTCCTTTAACGACCTGCCCATGCTCAAAGCGGTGGATTATCCCATACTCATGGGGTGCAAGGGCGGCAGCTTCAAGGAGATCGACCTCGCCAACTTGAGGAAATGCGCGGCATCCGGCCCGGAAGGCTGGGCCAAGGAGATACACGGCATCCTTGACCAAATGGCCGTATGAGGCCCGAGCTTTTTAGGCGCACGATATTCCGCCTTATCCGGCACGGATATTCCGCCTTATCCGGCACGGATATTCCTGGCTTATCAGGCGCATTCCTGGCTTATTAGGCGCAGGATATAACTATCAATAACACCAAAATGGCCATGCTCGCTGCAGCGATCCTCGCGGTCTCCCTTCTCGCCCTCGTCAAGAGCAGCGGCTATTTCGTCGAGGCGGCGGCGAGACTCGCCAAGAGGTTCGGCATCTCGGAGCTTGTCATCGGGCTCACGATAATAGCTGTCGGGACGACCATCCCGGAGCTCACCTCATCAGTCCTTGCCTCCGCCCACGGCTACACATCACTTGCAGTGGGGACTGTCGTGGGCTCCAACATAGCGAACATAGGCCTGGTGCTGGGTTTCAGCGCGCTGATGGTCACGGTCAAGGTGGACAGGGAGCGGCTCGCCCGCGGCTGCACCGTGATGCTGGGCGCCTCGCTGATGTTCTGGTTTTTCGCCGGCGACGGCACGGTATCGTTCGCGGAGGGGGCTGTCCTCTTCTCCCTGGTGCCGTTTTACTTTGCCTTCCTGTTCAGCTACAGGCCGCACCCGCGGAAGCTGACGCGGGAGCTGACCGGATACTTGGTGACATACGTCTCCGGCTTCAGGAGGCTAAGCGGATTGCACAAGGCAGGGACCTACAGGCGCCTTTTCAAGGCCTCCGCCTACGGGAGGCTCACAAGCGACGGGCCGTCAAGGGACATATCGCTCATGTTCGTAATGGGCTTTTGCATCGCCTTAAGCGCGGAGTACGCAGTGCGCTCGGCCAGCCACCTGGCCGCGCTTCTAGGCATTGCGCAAGGCGTGATAGGCGCCACGGTGATAGCCGTCGGCACCTCCCTGCCAGAGCTCTCCGTCGCCGTGTCGGCCACGCGCAAGGGGTACCCAGGCATCATGCTCGGCAACCTCATAGGGGCGAACATACTTAACGTGCTGCAGGTGGCCGGCATAGCCGCCATAGTGTCGCCGCTGACCGTGCTCCCTGCCACGCTGACCATATCCATCCCTTTCATGGCGCTCTTCGCAGTCGCGCTGTTCGCGCTCGTCAAATCGGGGCGCACGATAAACCGGGCTGCAGGCGCAGGGCTTCTGGCGCTTTATGCGCTTTTCCTGTACCTGCTAATCAGCGGCGGGGCAATCCTGCCGCACGGCATTAGTTGAGTGCGGCCCAGCCGCGCTTTTATCCCGGCCCCCTTGCCTTTTTTACCCTCCGCCCGAATAATAACCCATGGACAAAAAAGCCCCCCCAAAAAGCGGCGCGCAGAAGGACGATGCGACCGAGCTCTGGCAGTCCATAAAAGAGCAGGAAGCGGTTTTAGGGTCCCCCGCCAAGATGCTCTTTGACATCTCCGAGATAAGCCTCATATTAGACACCTATGACGACATCTTCTCGAACTTCGACCCCAGGTCCTACACCTACCGCAGCCTTTCCGAGGACTTCCTCATACAGGCCAAGAAGGCCAGCCACAACAAGGATTTCGAGAACCTCGAGCTAAGGCTTCTAATCCCCAAGAGACTGCGCAACACCAGCACCGAGGCGCAGATAAAAAGGCGGCTTCTCGACCACTTCAGCCGCCATTTCCACAACGCACAGGCCGATATACGGAAATCCCGCATGACCGGCGTAAAGAAGCTGATTGTCGGGGCCGCCCTCGGCGCGCTTGCGGCTTACCTGGCCTTCTACGAGCACAGTTTGCCCGCCGCGGCCATATTGATAGTGCTCCAGCCGGCAAGCTGGTTCACGATGTGGACTGGCCTTGAGGACATCTTCAACATAAGCGAGCAGAAGAAATCCGCGCTCTCGTTCTACGAGAAGATGGCAAGGTGCCAGATAGCCTTCATACCTTACTGACCCGCCGCATTTTTATTCGTCCAGGGCTTCACATATAGTCCGAAATGGGCTATGACTCCGCCCCGGCATACCTCGCATTCCTAGTGCTCCTGGCGGCAGCCGTGCCCCAGCCCGCCTCCGCGGCCACCCCGGATTGCAACACCCACCTCACCAGCGACACGACATATGTCTTTGACAAGGACCTCATATGCAACGGCGGCGGCATTGCCACCTCCGTGCTTTTCGCAAATAACCGGCACAACGTGACTGTGGACTGCGCCGGCTACAGGATAGTCAACAACGGGACCTGGAACTACGGCATCCGGATAGGCCTCTCCGGCCAGCCATCCCAGAACATAACCATAAGGAATTGCGAGATAGTCAACATCTCCACAGGCTCCGTCGGCAGGGGCATATCCCTCGCGGGCACAAGCTCCGCCCAGCCTACCCGCAACATAATCATAGCCGACACGAAAATAAGCCTGAACACCACCGACTTCAACTACATGGGCATAGTAGGGTCCTATTTGGATGACGTGGCCATAGACAACGTGTCGATCCGGGCCGCCGGCACCAACATCGACATGAGCGGTGTCAGCGGCCTCCTGGTCACGGGTTGCGACCTCGAGGCGAGCACGTCGGCGAGCGGCATCATGATCTCCTCGAGTTCCGGCTCAGGGAGCAACGCCACCGTCGAGGACTGCGACATATCCGGCTGCGGGAACGGGATATACCTCATCCAGTATCCGGACATGCACATAATCGGCAGCCGCCTCGCAGGGAACTGGAACGGGGTATCGGTTCTGGGCCTGGTGGACGGCCTTGAGATATCGCGCAATGACATAACCAATAGTCACAACGTAGGTATCCTCACCTATTGGACGACAACCCCGGACAGCAACTTCACAATCTCGCACAACAACATCACGGGGACGACGGACGGCGACGGCATCGAGTTCGGGAACAAGCTGGAGGACAGCGTGATATCCTTCAACAACGTCTCCGGGAACGCCGGGGACGGGATAGACATGGGGTACCAGCCCGCCGGCGCCAATCTGACCCTGCTCAACAACACCGTCTGCGACAACAGCCAGGACGACGATGATCACTATGATATACGCGGGGACGACGGGGTGGCGGGCGACGACAACACCTGCGAGACGACGTCGAACTACGCCGACGAGGGGCGCTTCGTAGGCTGCGACACATCCTGCAGCGGGTGCGTGGACAACGACACGGACGGCTTCTACGCGGGAGGCGGCTGCGTCGGGCCGCTGGACTGCAACGACGCCGACGCGGGGGTGTTGCCGGCCAAGCAGGGACTGGTAGTCGACAGGGACATGGTGATCTGCGCGGATACTTACTATGCCTACACGGATGAGTGGGGTGAATCAAGCCCGATGTTCATCATGGACACGGACAACGTCACCCTCGACTGCAACGGCTCTTTCTTCCACGGCGACTATGAGCCCGGGGAGGACGACCTTTACTTCATCGAGACAATGGCCGACAACATCACTGTGGCCAACTGCACTGTCATTAATTACGAGACCGGCGTAGAATCCGACGGCTCGAACGCGGCCATCCTTGACAACACATTCATAAACGTCTCCGACGCGGCCCGTGTCCGCAACGGCAGCACGGTTTCGCGCAACGGCTTCACCAGCGTCTGGCGCGCGGTATATGTCCGGGGCTCGGACTGCACAATCACCAATAACGTGATGGACCGAGTGGCGATAGGCGTGTGGCTCAGGGGGTCGCTGTTCTCGGCGGTGTCCAACAACGTGATAGACAACAGGCTGACCCAGTTCGTCACGGACATACTCGACGAGGAGGGCGACCCCTACACGACATGGGGGATCCTCTTAGGCGACTCATGGATGGACGTCAACAACAACACGGTCTTCAACAACACCGTCGACTTTGCCACCTACGGCATCATGCTCGGCGAGGAAGACGCGGAAGTGGACTTCAACAACATAACGGCGAACAACGTCGACCTCTGCGACTTTGGCATCTACATAAACGTCTCGTCCGGCAACACTTTGAACGACAACTGGGTCTGCTACTGCGATGAAGCGGACATATACGTGGAGAGCAAGAGCGACACCGACACGGGCGACGGCAACACCTGCCAGAACGTGGTCGACTGGGCCGACACCACCGCCGGGCCGACGGGCTGCACAGACCCGTGCGAGTTAGGGCCGGAAGAGGAGGAAGAGCCGGAAGAGGAGGACGAGGAGAGCCACGGCGGGGCGACATATTACATGTTCGGCACCGGGACTGTGCAGCCGCCCCAGCCTCCGGCACAGCCACCTTCCGGCACCCCGTCAGGGGGCGCAGTTGCGGGCGGGGGGCAGGAAGTCATAGCGCCGCCCAACCTAACGCCTGAAGAACGGCCGGAGCAGCCGCTCGGGCAGGGCGCCGCCGCAGCGGCCGACCCGCAGAGTGCACCCTTAACGCCCGCAACCCATGGCGCAGACCTGTCCTGGCCCCTCTGGCCGGCGCTCATCGTGATTGCGGGGATAGTCTATCTGTTTCTTGTCAAGGAACGGAAGGCCGCGAAGAAGACAAAGAAGCGCAAAAAGCCGCGGAAGGTGTCCGGCCTTAGGGCGCTTTGACGCCCCGCAATGCCTCGCAGCATCCCCTGCAGATGCTCCCTTTTTATTCCGCGCCCAATTCACTTACCCGTTGAAATGAGCCGTTCGCTCATCCCGGGGTGGAAGTTTGCGGTCGTGATGCTCTTGGCGCTAGCCCTCCCCCAGCTCGCATCCGCAGCCACCCCCGTATGCGACACCAACATAACGACAAGCGACCAGTACATACTCTTTGACAGGGACCTGAACTGCACGGGCGGGCCCGGTGACGCGAACGCATACGCGCTGGCACTATACAACGCCGACAACGTGACAATCGACTGCGCCGGCTACATGATAAACGCCAGCAGGATCAGGCGCTACGGCCTCCTCATAGGCGGCGGTGCGAGCAACGTCACCATCAGGGACTGCAGGATAATGCACCCGTTCCACGGGACGACAAGCGAAGGGATCCACATAGCCTCCCTGTCCCCGGACATATCACGGAACCTCACGGTCGTCAACACGACGATAGACGTCGACCCCGGTTGGAGCAGCTACGGCATATTGGACCGCCCCTTCAACGACGGCACCGAAGGCTTTACCCTGCGCAACCTTACGATCAGTGCCGAGAACGGCATAGAACTGAGAGGGAACGACAACGTCACACTTGTTGATTCGACTATCATAGGCGGCGGCACGGGTACGGGAGTATACATCTACTCGCTCTATAACCCGCCGACAAGGGACGCCCTCATAAGCGGCTGCGAGGTGTACGGGTTTGACGAAGGCATAAAAACCACAATGTTGGATGGCGGCGCGATTCGCGGCAACTACGTGCACGACGTAAAGAATTTTGGCATATCCATAGAATCGGGGACTGGGCTGGAGGTGACGGGCAACGACGTCAGCGCAGGCGGCAGCTGCATAACCGTGCAGTTTGACTCGGCATATGACCCAAACGACCTCATGACGCTCGCAAGCAACAATATCCACGGCTGCGGCAGCTCCGGCGTGAGCATATATGCCACCCTGAACGACTCGCTCTTCTACAAGAACAACATAACCGGCTGCGGCGGTTACGGGGTCTACGCCGCTACCATCCAACAGACCAACGTCACCTTCCTTGAGAACAACATCACCGGGAACAACCTCAGCGGCATATACCTGGAGTCCTGGGGCGGCGGCCCGAACCTGACCCGCAACTACGTCTGCGGCAACAACCTTGCGGGCGGCTACTACGACATCGAGGACGAGGAGGACGCTTTCGGCGACGACAACACCTGCGAGACGGCGAGGGGCTACGCGGATGCGGGCAGGATTGGCGGCTGCGACACATCCTGCAGCGGCTGCGCGGACGGCGACATGGACGGCTTTTACCCTACCCCCGGCTGCGCCGAACCGCTTGACTGCGACGACTCCGACCCTGAAAAGGTCCCGGCCTACGAGAACCAGATGATAGAGCACGACGTTGTCCTCTGCCCGGGCACATACCTGCTGAACGACAGCGAGGAGGACGGCGCCCTGCTGATAAGGGCCGACAACGTGACCCTCGACTGCGCCGGCGCATCGCTCACAGGCAACTACTCGCCTGATTCCTTCATCTCGTCCGAGTGCATAGTGATAAACGGCCACAACGTGACCGTGAAGGACTGCGTGATAAGCCGGTATGCAGTAGGCATCAGCGGCGGGGGGATTAACTTCACGATAGCGAACAACACCATCTCGGAGACGAGGGCCGGCATCGGGATAGGCGGCGAATACTGCAGCATAATACGCAACACGATATCAAGTTCCCTTGTCGGCATCGCGACGTTCTTCATGGAATACGGTAGTATATCGGGCAACACCCTCGAGGACGACGTAATCGGCATCCGCCTAATCAGCCCCGCGGCAACCGCAGTCTCTGGCAACACGATAATGAGCGCCATAACCGGGTTCACGCAGCAGATACTCGATGACTCTGAGGAATCGGGCCTCACCTACGGCATACTCATGGAGTCCGAATGGGACGATGTCATTGGCAACAACCTCACAAACAACACAGTAAGCGGCTCTGACTACGGCATCGCGCTCAACGAGACCGGCGATGAGGAATTCGACTCGAACCGCATCGCAGGGAACAACATAACTTCGTGCGTTATCGGCCTCTTCATGAACATCGCGTCCAATAACCGCTTTGATCAGAACTACATCTGCGGCTCGACAGACGCCGACATCTACGTCCAGAGCAAGGATGTCACGGACGTCGGCGACGACAACACATGTCAAACAACGTTCGGCTGGGCCGATTTGACCCCCGGGCCTACCGGCTGTAAGAGCTGGTGCGCCCCGTTGCCCGAGCCTCCCGAAACGGTTGAGGACGAGGAAGAGGAGAACCACGGCGGGTCGACATATTACATGTTCGGCACGGGTGCGGCGCAACAGCCCCCGCAACAGCCCCCAATCCAGCCGCCCCAGCCGCCTTCACCCGAAACGCCGACAGGCGGCTTGGTGATGGGTGGAGGACAGGCTCCAAACGCAACTGCCGGAGAGCAGCCGGGCCAGCCGGCCGGGCAGGGCATCGCCGCGGGAGGCGCAGCGACCGGCTCGCAGCAGGGTTCCTTAACTCCTACGACCCGGGGCTCGGACTTGTCATGGCTCATCTGGCCGGCGCTCATCGCGATCTTAGGGATAGTTCTCTATCTGCTGCTCGTCAAGAAGAGCGTTGCGAAAAAGAAGCCAAAGAGGGGCAGGCGCAGGAGGCAATAAACGGTGCCCGGCATTAGGGCGCTCTGAACAGGCTAAGCGCGTAGCGGCTGCGGGCCACTACTTCCTTTCATTCCCCTCTGTAACGGGGTTTATCGGTTTCGCCCCGCCGGGCTTCATTATCTTGAACTTCAGGAGCATCCCTATTCCAAGAGCGCCCGCGACTACCACAAGCCCGATGATTATCCCATCAAGCCCGCCCTGCCCACCCGTTTCGGGGGCGGGAGGCCCGGTTATGGGCTCAACACCCGGCACGACGGGTCCAGGTGTCTCGGGCACGGCCCCAGGCGAGCACCCCTCCTCGCTCTCCCTGCCCTTGCAGAAATCGTCCACCTCATCGGAAACATCCGCCGTCTCCAAGACCTCCCCCGTCCTCCAGTCCAGGATGTCCACGCTCTTTATCCCGTAGTCCATTGGCACGACGACGCTGAAGTTCCCCTTCCCGGACCTCATCCATCCGACGTCAAAGTCGGTCACGTTTGAGAGCCGCCCCCACATCGGGTCGCGCATGCCTGAGATAGACAGGTTCTTCCCGTCTGACGACCTGCCGATTATCCCGAACTCCCCGAAGTTAAAAGCCTTCGGCGGAATGCCGTATGATACCTTGACCTTCCGGTGCACCACGCTGTCATTGACCAGGTCGAAATCGAGTATGACGACCTTCTCCTTTCTCATCGCTAATTTCGCCCAGTCTATCTCTATCGGCATGTTTAAACAGGCGGGCAGGTCGCCCAATATGGACTTGACCTTCTTGCTGCAGTCAGGCCGGAAGACATCGCCGCTCTTCATCGTGCAGTCGCCGGAATCGGATTTCCACCACCCGTCGCCGCCGTCAACGCAGCAGTCGACGCTGCCGCTGCCCCTGTAGTTGCACCAGTTGGCTGTCCCAACCTTCAGCTTGTTGAGGGGGACCCCGACCGTAGTCCAGTAGTCCTTGAATATCTGCGGACAGTCGTTTGGGTCGTCCGCCTTGCACAGGCCCTTATCGACGCCGAAGTGGTCCGCCCATCTCTCGCAGCTGCACACATAGTAGAGGTCAGTCCTGCCTTCGGACTTATAATACGCCTCGCACGCCGCTATCGACGCCGAGTCGCCATCCTCCGGCCAGCACTTGGCCTCCGGGCAGAAGTTCCTGCACGTGCCTGCGTTGGAAGACGACTGCTGGCATTCCGCCTGGCTGTGGTATATGTTGACAAGCGGCAAATCCTGCCAGTAGCCCCCGTCGCAGCAGTACTCGTCGGCCAGCGCGAACAGCTTGTGCCCGGACTCGTGCACGACCACGACCGGGTTGTCGTCCGGGGCCGAGAAGACGTCGGCGGAGCACGCCCTGTCGCCGCCCTGGAATATTATCGCCGCGGAGTCGGCGAACGGGCAGTCGGTCGAGAACGTAGACGGCAGGTCCCACTTCTGGCAGGTGCCGACATAGTCCCCTTTCTGCGGGTGGTACCAGAAGTTGAACTTGCACTTGCTTGCCGATATCTCCGCAGACTTGTAATACCCCTCGCTTATCAGGTTGAACGCGTCCTCTTTGAACTTGTTCATGTTGCTCCCATAGTCCACGTCCGCGACAAAGACGATGTTTATCTTGTCAGCCGGGTCGCCGTTGTATACCATCGGCCTGCAGGCCGGGCACGCGGTTGGACAAACACCGCCGCAGTCTATCCCGTCCTCCCCAAGGCTCATCTTCCCGTCGTCGCAGTCGCAGCCGTCGGGCTGCCCGTCGTTATCGGAATCCTTCTGGTCCGGGTTATATGCCGTCGGGCAGTTGTCGCACGGGTCGCCAAACCCGTCCCAGTCTTTGTCATCCATCTGGTCGGTATCCCACTCGTGTCCCGATGGGTTGTAGTGGTCTGGGCAGTTGTCGCACGCGTCCCCGACACCGTCCTGCGGCGGGCACATCCCGATGCCCTCGGCGTTCGTTATGCACGCCCTTATAGTATCCGTGTCGTTCTGGTCGGGGTTTGCCTCCCATACGCAGTTGTCGCACTTGTTGCCCACCCCGTCATCGTCAAAGTCGTCCTGGTCCAGGTTCGCTTCGTCCGGGCAGTTGTCGCACGCGTCCCCCCACTTGTCGCCGTCTTTGTCGCTCTGGTCCTTGTTTTGCACAGCAGGGCAGTTGTCGCACGCATCGCCAAACCCGTCGCCCTGGATACTGCAGTACTGCTGCTGGGGCGTGGCGCCCGGCTGGCAAACCTTCTTCCTGTCGGACTCCTTCTGGTCGTGGTTCGCGGTATCCGGGCAGTTGTCGCACGCATCGCCCACCATGTCGCCGTCATCGTCATCCTGGTCGTGGTTTTTCACATCCACGCAGTTGTCGTCGTCATCGAGGATGCCGTCGTCGTCCTTATCCGGCAGCTCAATCGGCGTCCCGATATCTATCTGGACCTCGTCAGTCTCGACTTCCCTCATAGCCCCGTCGAGGTAGCCGACGAAGTATCTAAACCCGTCAGGGTACGGCCCGCCCATGTACCTGCAGATGCACCCCTCGCACTGCTCCACCTCCCGCCCGTTGACGTATATCCACAAGTGGCATTCGGGGACTTCGACAAGATACCTGGCGTCTATCAGGACCCTGTCGTCGGGCTCCGGCTCGGCCGGGTCGAGAGTGACATCAATGTAATCTACCTGCCTGGGGACTATGGGTATAAGGCCCGGGTTTATGCCGATGGCGGCGGATACCGTCGGCACCATAAACACGACCGAAAACAAAGCTATAGCGCAGACCGGGAGAACGAGTTTCTTGTCCATGACGGATTAGAACGTGGCGGCATATAAAATCTGTTTTCCCGCCTTTTTGCAGCGCTCAAAAGGGTTTCACACCCCCTCTAGCGCATCCCTCACCTTTTTTGGCACGTTCCTCAGGTACCGGAGGGCGCTCCGCGGCCCTATCTTCTTGGCGGGGTTCATCTTCCTTATCTCCGCCGCCAGCATGTCCGCGTTGCGGCCGTCTATCCCCGCATCAAGATACCTTTGGATGGTTTGTATCCTCTTGCTGTCCCTTATGGGCCCCTTGCCGAGCGCGTCAAAATTGTTCCATATGTCCTTCCAAGGCTCGACGGCTTCGCCCCTTGTCGGTTCTTTGGGCCCCGCCTCAAACTTCATATGCACGGGTATGGTATAATAACCGCCCTTGTGCATCCACCTGACATGCCTGCCGCGCCAGTCCGCAGCGCCTTCGATAGGGGCGTTACCACCTGTGTCCAAACGGCTTAACACACCGTTCATATGGGCGGCGGCATCCGATATGTCCATGCCGGGCGGGACGTGCAAAATGAGGTCTACATCGCCAGTCCCCTTCTTTGACGTCCCATGGGCCATCTCCGCGAAGCCCCCGATCACCTGAGCCCTAAATCTCTCCGGGACTGCAGCCAATATCCTGTCCTTTAGGGCGGTTATAGCCTCTTGCGGCGGCTCGCCCGAGGCCAGTGCGTTCCTGGGTGCGGCCCCCCTTTGGATCTCGGATTTAATCAGCACGCTCACAGGTATGGAGCGCCCCTTGCCGTAAGGGACTTTGGCCTTGATGCGCACGCCGCTTTCAACCTTCTCGCGGGTGTGGCAGTTCGCCCCGGAGTTTATCAAGTGGGCGATGACCCGTTTCTCCATGCCCGCGAGGTCGCCGGGTTTGTTGAGGATTATAGGGTGCGAGACCTCCCTTGGCATGTCCCGCACGGTCCGCCTTTCCCACATTACGTTTCCAGCCACGTGCTGGCCATACGCCAGGCGGACAAGCCCGTCGTCCACCTCCCGCATCTTGGCGCCGCGCGGGGTTTCTACCGCGAGCCTCTGCCGCATCCTTTTCTCCGCTACCCTGCGCCCGAACCCCGGATTCCCAGCGGCGACCTTAGGATTGGCCATGATCCCTCAAGGGTATATAGGGCCTTAAAGGCATAAGAAGTCACGCGACAATGAACTCAGCCTCGACGGTCGCGAACCCGCCGCCTATCAGGTCCCTCAGCGTCACCTGTATCTTGCTCTTGCCCGGGCCCACATTGCTGCTACTGACATACCCGTACACGTTGTCTATCTGCCCATTGGGCGCAGGGTAATCCACGGACGGGATCGAATCGGTGAACTGCGCGCCGGACGCCCCGGTCACCGCGAGGTCCATCGATATCCTCGCCGAGCCGGCCTCTGTCTTGAGTCCGCTGATGCCGTATATCACGAGATAGACGTCCTCGCCCTGGGCGAAGCTGGAGGTTGCCTCTTCTAGGATCGGCTGCCCGTCGGAGCCCACTCCCGCCGATTTCGCGAACGCGTAGCCCTGGTAGTCTATTCCATAGCTCGCGCTCTTTGTCACAGTCACTGCAGGCAGCACCAAGAGCAGCACCAGCGCGGCCGCCACGATCGCGACGATGCCTATGATGATAATGGGTTTCATGGACTATATACCTATCCGAGTTTAAAAATCTTTTGCAGTGCACGCCCGTCAGGCATAATCGGCCATCAGCTTTTTCGGCTGCACTAAGCCAGTTTCCTCAATCTTCCCTCGAGCAGGTCTATTTTGATGTTGATTTTCCTCAGCGCAACCTCAAGTTCCCCCGACGACACGCTCCTACCAAGTTTCCTCAACGCCGCCTCGAGGCTCGCCCTCTTCGCCATCTCGGCGTCAAGCTCCCTCCGAACGTCGTCTGCGGTCTCAACCCTTCTCGCGGGCCCCTCCACGGGTCTTACAAGCGCCATCACGCATTCCCCTTCTTTTCTGCGGCCAGCCACCTGGACTGCAGGGCATTCACCAGGGCTTGCTTGGCCGCGATCTTTTGCCCATGCTCACTTATCTTTTTGCCCTTCCTTTTCGAGGCCGCATTCTTCGTGAGCCCGATATGCTCCTCATGCAGCTTTGCGAGTTCTCTTCTGGCCTGCCGTAGGTTTTCTGGCTCGCGTATTCTTTTCTTTGCAAAATCGAACGAGGGCGCATACATGTCTTTGGGCACCCGCACCCCGGAAGAGCTTCCCTCCCTGAACGGTAGTCCCGCCATCGACCTGACCAGTTTTGCCATGTTAAGATTTGGTTTTGTAGGATAAATATCGGGGAAACAGAACGGCTGCCGGTTTCAAAGTGTCCGAAACGGGCAAAAGACTATACAAAATGAAACCTTCAGCATGTTCAAAATAAAATTTCCGGGATGTTCCAAATAAACTTTAAACCATATATGAGTTATAGATTTCAACCATCAACCGCATTTTATCCACTGTCCACTTGCGCCGCCTATTAAATATAGTTAATGTGGCTCTACCACTATGTTTTTGCGATTTGGTTTTTATCCACTTAGGTCTAAAGTCTCGGGGGTTTGTTTTTTCTGTCCTTTGCGGAGCATCCCTGTCAACTTCTAATGGGCACAGCAAGGCCGACGGCCTTGGCGGCTGTCACACAGGTCTTCGCCCCCGGCTGGAAAGCCGGGCCATCTGCAACCGGCAGCGCTTTGAGCTGCCTTGGATATCTGCAAGCATTCACCCAAAGCTATACTCACATACATAACGGAAATCATTTGCAGCTGCCCGCCCCGTGCCATACTCGTATGCATGCTTTCAATTCCTGCTCGCTTAGCCCGCGCTCTCGTCCGTCACTCTGCAATCGATTGGATCACCTTAACCACCGGGGAAACTGAACAAAATGAAAAACTATCTGGCGCTGGTCTGCATCGCGGCATTGCTTGTTCTGCCCGGCTGTTTGGCAGCGGAGGTGTTTCACGAGACGTTCGAGAGCGCGGCAGGCGTCGCGGCGAACGGCGGCCAGATAATAGGCACCGCCACATTCCCAGCCGGCTTTTCTGGAAATGCCGCCAGCCTTTCCGATCACGTCCGCTACGCGCGCCCCGAGAACTTCACCCAGGGGACGATAGAGTTCTTCTTCGAGCCTAATGAGGCTTACTGGAACACGAACAATGCGGGCCTGTTTGACTTGGGCCTGCCTGCGACCGACGACATAATACTCTACTGGACGAAGTACACCGCATACGGCAAGACGATAGTGTTCGGCCTTAAGGACCACAGCGGCGTCGAGAAGCAGGACTGGACGCCCATGGGGGACATGACCCCCGGCTGGCACCACTTCGCCGCGGTGTGGAAATGCGGCGCATCAGGCAGCTACCTGGAGGCGTTCCTCGACGGCGAGACAACAGGCCAATACAAATACACTAACGGCGTCTGCAATTTCCAGCCGGAAGTCGGGGGCAACATGAGGGCGGGCACTTCATGGTGCGGTTCGTCCAACGCGCTTCTGGACGAGTTCCACATATACAACGAAACGAAGAGCCGTGACCAGATACTGCAGGAGAACGCGCCGGCGATAATCGCCTTCAGCCCGCTTGACGAGACGCTGCGCGTCAATGCTGGCGGCACGGTCGACTTCAGCGTCACCGCGAGCGACCCGCACAACGCGTCATTGACGATAACCTGGTACCTCAACAACGTGGCCGTAGGAACGGGCAATGCCTACCACTACACCGCCGCCGACAGCGTGCCCGATAGCGTCACGGCCGTAGTGTCAAACGGCGTCTTTGACGCCGTAAAAGGGTGGGCGGTCATCATCCCGCCTGCGGCCGGTACATACATCCTCAATGGCAAAATCTACGTCGATGGCGAGAAGTTCTTGGTCGAGGGCGTCGACTACGCCGGTTACCGGTACGACTACCAGGGCCTGCCCGCGACGGCGGATACGGTCGTCGACACATGGATCACATACGGCGGCAAAAAATACGTCAAGGACTACAACGGCGACAACCACACCCAGGCTTGGGAGATGCTGCGCCACGATCTGGAAACCATGAAGCGCGTCGGCGCGAACACTATAAGGACTTACGCCTCCGGCTGGTACCACGACAAGGATTTGGACAATGTCAACGAGTCGGGCGAGGAGAAGAAGGACAACGTCCCGGACTGGATGTACGACCAGATGATAGATTTCGCCGAGCAGAACGGCATGAAGGTCCTGATCGGTTATTGGATCGGCGATGAGGCGGGCACCACGACCATATGCAACTGGACCGACTTCCCTGTGGCGAACAAGACGCTGATGCGGATAGTTAACAAGTATGGCAACAGGACCGGCGTCCTCGGCTGGAGCATAGGCAACGAGGTCGTCGGCAGGACCTGGACGCCGGTATGCAATTGGGGCACTGTGGACCCGAAGCAGTACATGAACAAGCTTTACGCGGAGGTAAGGGAGCAAAACGTCCCGGACAAGCCGATACTCTATGGCCAGTATATCGGCGAGAACGTGGATTTCACCACACTTGACGCCGACATCCTCGGGCCCCAGGCGTATGTCCACCCCGCTAATGAGCTGGCCGGGGAGTTCATGCCGCCCCCGCCGCACGGGAAGGCCTACCTGATGGCAGAGTTCGGCCATTTGATAACTCAGGCTCAAGAGCACTGGGACCTGGCTAAGCAATACGCGGGCGGCGGGTTCCAGGAGTACAACGACATCCTGTCTAAGAGCCATTCCGACTACGCGCAGGACGAGATGGGCCTCGTCGAGGAATACCGCAAGGTCAAGCCCTCGAGGTATGACGTCATCGCCGCGCTCTACGGCGGCGAGCTTACATGCGCGTCAAATGCGTCTTGCGACTACCTTGACAGAATCTACTGCGACGGCGCCCTGATAAAGCGCGACGAGGCCGTCTGCGTGGACTTCTTCTGCCAGGCCCAGACGACCGTCACCTTCGACTGCAGCATCAACGACGCAGTCCTGTGCGACGGGGACGACCTGGTCTCCAACGAGTACGCGTGCTTCAACCTGACATGCGAGCTTAATACCAGTACGCTCATAGAGGCCTGCGATGACGGCGACGCGTGCAACGGCGACGAGTCTTGCAATGCCGGGGCGTGCGCCGGCGGCACAGCACTGCAGTGCGACGACGGCCTCTGGTGCAACGGGGGGGAGACGTGCGACGATGCGCTCGGGTGCGTTGCCGGCGCCGATGCGGACTGCTCAGGCAGCAACCTGCCGGCGGTGGCAACCTGCACGAACACCCCTGACGGGGACCCGCGGACCTGGGATTACGCGGCTGGATTCACCTCGGTTTGCGATGAAGGCGCTGATGCCTGCACGACGGGCAGCCAGACGCTGACACACAACTGCAACATGACTTGCGGCGCCGAGTGCGTTGTCAACGGTGACTGCGATGATTCGAACTCTAACACCCTTGACACGTGCATTGCGAACTGCACGTGCCTGCACGAGGACCAGTCGCAGCCCTGCACGGTACCCACGGACGGGATGGCGATAACGGAGGACACCACCTTCTGTAGGGGGGTGTACACCCAGCCTGTTGGGGTGACTATAGCGGCAGATGGCGTTACATTGGACTGCAACAGCTCAGTGCTTAAAGGTGCAACCGGCGCTGCGATAACCGTAGTAGGCCAGGGCGTGACGGTGAAAAACTGCCGCATACAGTCGTCCGTGACTGGAATTTTGGCTAACGGCACGTCCGGGATTAATGTCATTGGGAACTACTTCAACTACACCAGCCGACCGATCTACTTTGAGGCTTCCGACGGCTGCATCGTGCAAAAAAACCGCATAGAAGCTGCAAACCATGCGATATTGATACTGAATTCCAGCAATACGCAGGTTTTGGAGAATTTCGTGGACAACATGCATTGCAAGTTCTCCGGCTACTGCCAGGCGGTCCTCGGCGAATATGCCCATAACACTACTGTGATGTATAACAACTTTACCCGAAGCTCTGGGTCGTTTGTATTCTATGTGTCTGATGGCTGCACCGCCAAGTACAACAACATCAATGACTCGGTCTGGAGCATTTATCTCCAAATGAGCAATGTCTCCGTTGACCACAACTGGTGGGGAACGACTAATTGCAGCCTGCTAGAGGGCGGCATAATCGATTGCCACGACTACCCGTATGACAAGGCGTGCGCGAATTATGAGCCGTTCCTGGACGCCCCATATCCAGCAGGCGTCCCGATATACTGCGACGGCGCCCCCGCGGGCTGCGCTTCCGATGCCGACTGCGACGACGGCGACACCCTCACCGAGGACACCTGCCTACCTAACGGCACGTGCACGAACGAGCCCCTCGAGCAGGGCCTAATCTTCTACGAGCCGTTCGACGGCGAGTCGACCGTCGCGGCGAATGACGGAGTATATGCGCTCCCCGACGACCACGTTTTCGTGCAGGGCCTGTTCGGCAACGCGATAGACACGAGCACCCACGTCATCTACCCGCTTCCGGGCAATATGACCGAGGGCACGCTGGAGATGTACTTCAAGCCCGGACCTACTTTCTGGGACACTACTATCCGGGGGTTCTTTGACGTAGGGAGGATGGGCATGGGCGTCGGCAGCCACCTCGGCGTGATGTACAACAACCAGTACGGCTACGCGACACTTGAGATTAGGAACGGCACCGGCGGCTTTTGGTCGCCCGACACAGACTGGTACCCGGACCTTGAAAACGGATGGCACCACCTGGTGGTCTCCTGGAAGTGCAACTCGAACTCCACCCCGAGCCTGCTTGCCTACCTTGACGGCAGGTACAACTGGGACTACAACTACCCCTACAAATGCACCTTCCTGCCGGACACGGTGGACATGATGGTGGGCCAGATATACTGGAACGGCTACTTCTCGGACAGCTACCTCGACGAGGTGAAGATATACGACCACTTCAAGCCGTATTCGCAGGTGTTGGGGGAGAACTCGATAGCCATAAAGTCCCACTACCCCGAGAGCTTTTCTCTCACGCTCCCTGTTAACGGTGCGGTGAACTTCTCGGTCTTTGCAACCGACCCGCGCGGCCTGGGCCTGACCTATACGTGGTACGTGAACGACGAGGAAGTATCAAGCGGCGTCCAGCTTCCAAACGGCAGCAGCTACGGGTTCGTCAAGCATTTCAACTATTACGACCATCTCGAAGTAGTTGTGTCCAACGGGATTTACGAGTCGTCTTACGACTGGTACGCCTACCTCAACTACTCGTGCTCCGACGACGGCGACTGCGACGACCTTATGCCCTGCAACGGGGCTGAAACCTGCGATGCGGGCACCTGCGCGGCTGGCGTGCCTGTCGAGTGCGACGACGGCCTCTGGTGCAACGGGGAGGAGGCGTGCGACGATGCGCTCGGTTGCGTAAACGGAACGCCCCTCGATTGTTCCGGATACGACTTGCCCGTTGTGGCTTCGTGCAACGGCAGCCCAGACGGCGACCCGATGACCTGGGACTACTCCCCGGGCTTCACGTCAGTATGCAATGAGTCAACCTACGCGTGCACGGAGGGGGCGGGGGTCTTCACCCACGCTTGCAACGTCACCTGCGGCGCCGAGTGCGCCGTGGACGGCGACTGCGACGACTCGAACCCGTCCACCCTGGACGAGTGCTTCGCATGCGAATGCGTGCACGTGCAGGAAGCCGGCCTCCTCTTCTACGAGCCGTTTGAGAACGCGACGGAAGTCGCCGGCAACGGCGGTACGGTAATAGGCACGGCCACTTTCGTGCCCGGCATTTTCGGAAACGCCGTAGACGCCTCTAACTATGTGGAATACCCGCAGCCCGGCAGCCTTACAACCGGCACTATTGAATTCTGGTTCAAGCCAAAGGACACGTTCCCGGGCAGCAGAAGGGGGCTATTTGACGTAGGGAGGCTTTCAGCCAGCCTCAACACCATGGCAGTCCACTGGGACGGCTCGCTCATGATATTCGAGCTTAAGGAGGATAACTCGATGGGCCAGAACTACAAGGCATATACCCCTGACTCGAACTGGCACCACGTCGTCGCCACTTGGAACTGCTCCAACGTCTTCGGCGATTTCCTCAAGATATACCTGGACGGCAAGGCGGGCAGCATGCTCAATTACTGGAGCGGCAACGTATGCGGTTTCCAGCCGGACTCGACCCTGTGGATTGGTGCGACAGTCATAGGCGCGGCCATACCCTCCAGGTCGTATATCGACGAGTTCCGCATCTTTGACGTCACAAAGACGCAGGTGCAGATACTGGAGGAGAACGCGCCCGCGCTCTCCGTGTCGCCGTCCGGCAGCCTCGTCTCCGCAAATGTGAACGGCAGCGTAGCTTTCAGCGCGAACGCAACCGACCCCCACGGCCTGCCTGTGACGTTTGCATGGTACCTCAACGGCGCCCTTGTCAGCACGTCGGGCGGGTACACCTACACGGCAACCGAGACGGGCTATGACAACGTGACGGTCCACGTCTCGAACGGCGTATACACGGTCTCGCGGTCGTGGGAGCTGGTGGTTGGGAGCTCCGCCGCTGGGGTGAGCGTAAGCATAGTGGATCTCACTCCCGCGCCGGCATCATACGGCGGCAAGGTGATTTGGACCCTGAACGTCACCAATGTGGGGAGCACCAACATAACCAACTACACAGCGGAGGAGTACGTCTATCCGCGGTATTTGTACAACTACTACAGCGACGCAAACGCGGTTGCCAGCACCAACTACAACGGCACTACTGCGACCCGCCTGTCCTGGTGGGCGTCAAGCTTAGGAACCCTTGCCCCCGGGCAGTCGAAGATACTGCATGTGAACGCCACTATGTTATCCTCCTCTTTGGCGGCGTGCGGCATTCCGACCCGCGTGCAGGTCATGGGCACCACTTTGACAGGGCGGAAGGTAGCCGGGATCGACTACCTCCAACTGTCCGCATGCCCTTCAGGCGTCAAGGCCTTCAACCTGGGCTCCACTGCGCAGGGCACGAACCTGACCTACAAATACGAGGTAAGGAACACGGGCCTCGTCAGGCTCGACCCAGTCAGGATACAGGTGACTTTAAGCAGCGCGGTCAATTTCACCGGCGCGAACATAACGCCGTCGACAACATACATCCACCAGGCGGTCTGGGACAACATAGGCCCGCTCGAGCCGGGCGAGTCGGTGACCCTGGAGGTATACGGAATTACAAAAGTAGTTAACGGCTGCAGGAACATTACAGCCATGCTGTACGTAAGCTCCGCATACCCGCCGAACGGCAACGGCCTCGCCGCAAGCGCACAATCCTACGCATACTTCTGCACCGGGACGTGCCGGCCAAGCGAAATCTGCATGAACCAGATAGACTACGTCTATGTCGACGACGACTGCGACGGCAAGTTCGACTACTCGGACACCGAATGCAAGGACCTGGGCGTGATATCATTCATCCCGACGAGCTACACGAGGGGCGTCAACACCAGCTACACCCTGCGCGTCCGCTACTACGGCGTCGGCAAGGTGAACACCACTGTTGCGGCTTACGTGAATGGCACCTACTTCAAGTCGTTGCCCGCCAACAACTTGGCATACGGCGATAACTACCTCCCGGGCGGCATCAGCTTCCCGTGGCCGGGGGCATCTACACTGCTCTTGAGGATCGACCCCGATGACTTAATACCCGAGTCCGGCGGGCTCTCCAACGACTATTCGCTCCAGATAACGGTCGCGCCGAACCCGCAGGACATGGACGGCGACGGCTACAAGTCGCCGGCATACGGCGGGGCTGACTGCAACGACAACGACCCACAGGTGCATCCCGGCGCCACAGAGATCTGCGACGACGCTGTTGACAACGACTGTGATGGCGACACCGACGCCGCCGACCTTGGCTGCCGGGAATACTGCGGCAACGGGGTGGCCGACGAGGGCGAGGAGTGCGACGGCTCGGACCTCACAGGCACATGCGAGAGCGAGCTTTTCGACTCGGGCACAATCTCCTGCAGGCCCGACTGCTTCTTTGACACCAGCGGCTGCTACATAAACTACGGCGCATGCAACGCGCCGATGAACACCAGCGGCGAGTGGGTGGTTTCCACGGCAGTGGCCTGCACGGGCAGGATCATCATCCCCGGCCCGAACATGAAGCTTGTCATCCAGCCGGGCGGGAAACTGCTATTGGAGGATTCGACCTTCAAGCTATCCCCGAATAAGGACGGGCAAACAGGGATAACCGTCGAGGGCGGCGCCAGGTTCGACGTAGTCCGCTCGACGATATCCTCCATTAACGACGACAAGGAGTTCTACTTCCTTGTAAAGGACGGGGCAAGGCTGTCGATGGTGGGCTCCACATTGAGCGAGGCCGGCTGGTCGCACGAGGCGGGCAAGAAGGGGCTGGAGGTCTACTCCCGCGGCACGCGCCTGCTGAACAGCACGTTCACCAAGAACGCGCGCGGCGCGAGCCTCTACAGCAACCAGAACCTAATAGTCGGCAGCACATTCCAGAAGAATACCTACCGCCGGCTGCTCCCGCCGTTCCCCATAGGCCTGGACTTGGAGGGGTCATACAACCTCGTCAAGGACAGCGAGTTCACCGAGCAGAACGCGGGCCCGTTCGCCATAGGGCTGTCAGTGAAGACGGGTACCAAGAACCGCGTTGAGGACAACGAGTTCGACACGAACGCCGTAGCCCTCAATTTCGCGGGCTCCGGCGGCAGGATAACCGGCAACAGCTTCTCGTACCAGCTCGGCGGCATAGTGCTGAACGGGGCCACCGGCACCGTGGTCAGTGGCAATGACATAGACCGCGGCATGGTAGGCGGCATACTGCTGCAGGCCGCCTCCGGCAACGAGGTGTCGGGCAACACGATATCCTACTGCGGCGAGAACGCAACCCAGTGGGTGGGCACACCGGGCTTCGGCATAGGGCTGAACGTATCGGACAACAACATCGTGGCAGGCAACACGATAACGAACAGCTATAACGCCAGCATAGCGGTTGGGGCGTCGTCCGGCAACATCGTTGCCAACAACACGCTGTCCGGGGCAATAGGCTTCCTGTTCTGGCCGGGCGTGTCCGGAAATGGCATCTCTGGCAACGGCCTTTCCGGCAGCGCGCTCGGCGCGTACAACAACGGCCCGGACGCGGTTGACATGGGGAACAACTGGTGGGGAACTGCGAACTGTTCGGATGTAGCCGGCATAGTCTTCGACTACTATGACGACGCCTCCAGGGGCGTGGTCGACTACGACCCGATACTGGACGAGCTCGGCGGCTCGCCGCTGGCATGCGTCTTGGGGGAGGCTATGGCCCCGGAGCAGGCTTTGGAGGAGGCACCCGAGGAGCAGGTTATCGAGACAACCGAGGATCCCGCGGCGAACGAGACCGCTGAGGAGCCTCCCGTGAACGAGACTGCTGGCGAGCCCGCACTTAACGAGACCGTTGAAGAGCCGGCGGCGAATGAGACTTCGGAGGAAACACCGGCATCGGATGGCGATGCGCAGGCAGTCCCGGCTTGCGACGCATCCGCGCTGTGCAACGCCACGCTCGATGACAACGGCACAGTAAAGTACTGCAGGGATATGCTTTCGGGCTACCACTGGTATAGCGACGCGGAGATGGCTCCGTACTGCGACTCTGAGACTGACGTGGGCTATCCATATTTCTGCAACGGTTCTGTCTACAAGTGCGCAGAGGACCTTACTTGGGCTTACATCGGCCCAGAGGAGTGCGTGACGGATACTGAAAGGCCATGCGACACCGGCCTGCCGGGCGTTTGCTCAGCCGGGGTCCAGACGTG
Organism: Candidatus Altarchaeota archaeon; assembly: GCA_041306005.1. GTDB lineage: Archaea > Altiarchaeota > Altiarchaeia > JAFGQM01 > JAFGQM01 > JBFYKJ01. The sequence continues at coordinate 23,078 of JBFYKJ010000098.1, forward strand.
CCTTGAGCGCAGGTGGGTGGGTTGCGGCGGCCTTGTCGAGGCAGTGGAAGAAACCTGCGGCGACGCTCTTGACAACGACTGCGACGGCGAGACTGACGAGGGGTGCTGAGGAAAATGACGACTGCCAAAACTGCGATTTACAAAATGGAAAGATACCTAGTGCTGGCCTGTATTGTTGCATCCTTTATTCTGCCCGGCTGTTTGGCAGCGGAAGTATTCCACGAGACGTTTGATAGCTATGCCGGCGTTATAGGCCGAGGCGGCAGCTTTAGCGGTGGATACTCCTTTGTCCCGGGCTTCGCGGGCAATGCCGCCAACCTTTCCGACTACGTTTATTACGACCGCCCGGCCTCGTTCAGCCAGGGCACGATAGAGTTCTTCTTCGAGCCGAGCGAGACGTACTGGAATTCAAACAACGCAGGCTTGTTCGACCTTTTCCTCCCGGCCACGGACGACCTCATACTCTACTGGACGAAATACACCGCGTATGGCAAGACAACGATCCTTGCGCTCAAAGACCACAGCGGCATCGAGAGCCAGGACTGGACGCCCATGGGGGACATGACCCCCGGCTGGCACCACTTCGCCGCGGTGTGGAAGTGCGGCGCATCGGGCAGCTACCTGGAGGCGTTCCTCGACGGCGAGACGACCGGTAAGTATGACTATCCAAGCGGCGTCTGCAATTTCCAGCCGGCTGCCGGCGGCGACATGCGCATCGGCAAGACCTGGTGCGGCACATCCCACGCCCTGCTCGATGAGTTCCACATCTATGACGACCTGAAGACGCAGGCGCAGATACTGCAGGAGAACTCGCCGGCGATAATCTCTTACCTCCCGAATGCGGACACGGTGATGACTACCGTCGGCGGCTCGATAGACTTCAGTGTCACAGCCTCGGACCCGCACAATGCGGCGCTGACCTACAAGTGGCTGGTCAACGGCGTCCAGGCGGGCACTGGCGCGTCGTACCACTACACCGCCGCGGACTCCTCGGAGGACACCGTCACGGTCAACGTCTCAAACGGCGTGTTCTCGGCCCAGAGGAGCTGGGCGGTCCTATTGGGGAATTCAGGCGTCGCCATAGTCGGCGGGAAGATATACGTCAACAACTCGCTTTTCCTGGTCAAGGGCGTGGACTATAATCCCGCCCTCGGCACAGAATCCAGGATCCCCGGCGAGACCGAGGATGTGACATCCAGCGTCAAACTGGGCACGATCCAATATGTCAAGGACTACAATAGCGACGGCAAGGTCACCATGGCGGAGGTCGCCCGCCACGATTTCGAGATAATCGAGAGCGCCGGCGCGAACACGATAAGGACTTACGCATCCGGGGTCTGGCACGACAAGGACCTAGACAACGTCAACGATTCCAACGAGATGAACTACGCCGACATCCCCGACTGGATGTACGACGACATGCTAGACTTCGCCGAGCCGAAGGGGATGAAGGTGCTCGTCGGCTACTGGGTGGCCGATGAGAACGGCAACGGAGTGTGCGACGCGACAGACCTTGCGATAGCGAATAAGACTCTAAGGCGCATCGTCCAGAAATACGGCAGCCGGAGCGGCGTCCTCGGCTGGGCGATAGGCAACGAGGTAATAGGGAACACGTGGTCTCCGCCATGCCCCGCCTGGTCGGGCATAGACGCATACACCTACATGAACAAGCTCTATGCGGAGGTCAAGGAGCTGTCCGACAAGCCGATAATGTACGCCAAGTACTTCAACGAGCCGGTGGACTTCGGCAACCTGAACGCCGATATTCTCGGCCCCCAGGCTTACATACGCTCAGCGGCCGAGATGGAAACGCAGTTCTCAACGCCGCCCGCAGGCCATGCTTACCTCATGGCCGAGTTCGGCCACCTCATAGAGCAGGCGCAGGGCCACTGGGATTTGGCAAAGCAGCACGCCGGAGGGTGCTTCCTGGAGTATAACGACGTCGGCTGGAAGGGCGACGGGCAGGACGTACTCGGGATGGTCGAGGAGTACCGCGCCATCAGGCACGAAAGGTTCAATGTAGTTGCGGAGCTCTATGATGCCTTCGCCGACGGATGCGGCTCGAGCACATCATCTGACTTCTGCCAAAACTGCTACGACAACAACGGCAGGGTGAAGTCGTATGAGGCGGGCTGCTTCTGCGACAATATGGGCATATACGTCAACGCGTGGTTCGGGTCATGCCCGGAGACTGCATGCTACAGCGGCACGCCGTGCGACTACTCCTGGCAGTGGTACGGGGAAGACAAATACTGCAGGAACATGGACGGCGCGGGCTGGGCGTGGACGTATTGCACGAAGTGCAACGGGCTGGGCTGCGCCGGTGATGCGTATCCCGTCTCTTATCCGATTGGTGCTACGGCCGCGTGCGACGCCGCGACTTACACCTGCACGGCCAGCGGCTGGGAAGCCGGCGCCAGCAAGAGCGCGGAGCTTGCGCCAGAGGCCGGCGCAACCGCCACTGGCAACGACAAGGGCTTTGTCTACGCCAACGGCACCGACTTCTACCTCAACGGCAAGCCGTACTACTTCAGCGGCACTAACAACTATTACTTGCGCTACGGCGACGCCGACTGCGCCGGATACGACATAGACCGCGGCTGCACGAGAGAAGTGCTTAACGACGCCTACCACATGGGCCTGCAGGTCATAAGGACCTGGGGCTTTGCTGACGGCTACTACTATTGGGGCCCGCTGCAATATGACCGGGGCCTTTACAACGAGACCTCCCTGCGCCAGCTCGACTACATGGTAAAGGAGGCATACGAGCGCGACATAAAGCTGGTAATACCGCTCGTCAACAACTGGATAGAGTACGGCGGGATGTGCAAGTACGTCGAATGGTGCGGCATACCCGGCTACTGCAATCCGCAGGACGACAACTCCGGGACGCACGACCAGTTCTACACGAACGCATGCGCGCGCCAGGCCTACAAGGACTTTGTTTCCATGCTCCTCAACCGGGTGAACACCTACACGGGAGTCGCGTACAAGGACGACCCGACGATATTCGCATGGGAGCTCGCGAACGAGCCGGTCGCCAACAGCGACACGACGGGCGACGCCCTTGACGCGTGGGTCGGGGAGATGAGCAATCACATTGAATCCATAGACAAGAACCACATGGTCACGACGGGGATGGAGGGGTTCTATCTCAACAAGCCCGAAAGCCCGGTCTACGACGCCGACCACGACTGGATGTACGACGGGACGAAGGGGACCGATTTCGTCCGCAACCACGACCACGCGAACATAGACTACGCGACGTTCCACCTTTACCCGATGTACTGGAACCTGACATTGGAGACGAGCCTTTTGTGGCTCGGCGAGCACGTCGAGGACTCGAAGACGCTCTTGGGCAAGCCGGTCGTCATGGGCGAGTTTGGCATGGTCCCGCCTGACAAGGACGAATTCCTGGCCGCATGGTACGACGAGGCGTGGGGCCTGAAGACGAACGGCAACATGTTCTGGATGCTCGCCGACCTGACCTACCGCAACCGCTGGGAGCAGGACCTGGGGACGAGCTACCCGGGCGATGAGTCCACCGTGGCCATAATCATCAACGCCACCGAAAGGGTGAAGGAGTACAACAAGCAGCTGTCGCCGCTGAACCGCGCGCCGCAGGTGGCAAACATAGCGCCGATAACCGTGAACGAGGGCGACACGGTGACTCTAACAGTCAGCGCCACGGACGCAGACGGTGACTTCATGTTCTACTCCATAAGCGACGCCTACCACTTCGACAAGACCGCGAGGAACGTGTTCAAGTGGAAGACCGGGCCGCTTGATTCTGGGGAATACTGGATTCTTGTCACCGCCACCGACGGGATAAGCCCGACCGGGAGGATGGTGCAGGTGACGGTCCTTGACACGCAGGTGTGCGTCACGCCCTACGACGGGCTCGTGATAGACAGGGACGCGACGCTCTGCCCGGGCGTGCACTCCGTGCCCAAGGGCATAAAGGTCGGGAACGTCACCCTTGACTGCAACGGCGCGACGCTTGCCGGCAGCGGCGGCGATACAAAGGGGATCTCCGCCACCGGCAGGGACATCATGATAAAGAACTGCAAGATACAGGGCTACCGCATAGGAATACAGCTGGAGCACGCGGACGGCCCCGTCGTGCAGGGCAACACCATGACCTCCTCGATGTACCAGGGGATAAACATGCAGGACACGACCGACGCGCAAATAACCGGCAACACGTTCTCATACATATACGACATAGGCGTCTACGGCTACCAGTCAAGCTGGAATGTCATTCAAGGCAACACCTTCCAGTCGGACGGGAAGGCCGTATATTTCGACACCTGCGCGGACAACGTCGTGCGCGGCAACAGGCTCCTTGACACCAAGGGCGCCGGCGTTTACATGACGTACTCCGCCAGGAACATCGTCGACTCCAACGAGATGGCCCGCGGCGGGATACAATGGCACAGCCCGGAGGACGCCGCGGTCTATGCCGGGTCCTCCACGGCCAATGACATCCGCGACAACTGGATATACAACGGCTACAAGGGGATCTACCTATACGGCAGCACGAACAGCCATGTTCACGGCAACACGGTCAGCGGCAACTCCCCGAGCGGGGTGACTATCGCGGGCGGCAGCGGGAATTTCATCTACCACAACAACATAATCGGCAACACCCTGCAGGCCAGCGACAACTCGGCCAACACCTGGGAACTAAGCCTCGAGGGCAACTACTGGAGCGACTTTGACCAGTCGTCGGAAGGCTGCACCGACGGGAACGGCGACTTCATATGCGACGCGTCGCGGGGCATATCCGGTGGCATCTCCAGGGACTACCACGCGTTTACCAAGCAGGACGGCTGGCTGAGGTGCTTCTCGGACGCGGACTGCGACTACCTGGACGACGACTACTGCAGCGGAGACTCTATAATGCGCGACGAGGGCAAGTGCGTCGCGGGGGCTTGCCAGGCGCAGGCGTCCGCGGTCAGGGACTGCAACGACAATAACTCAGAGTACTGCTTTGACACCGAGATACGGAGCTCGGACTACACCTGCCACGGCGCGGAGTGCGTCCTTGACTCCGTTGTGCGCGTCACCGAATGCGACGACGGCCTCTGGTGCACCGGCCAGGAGGCATGCATGAACGCGGCATGCGTGCCCGGAACGGCTCTGGACTGCTCGAGGAACAGCCTGCCGCGCGTGACATCGTGCGACAACGTGCCGGATGGCAACCCGGACACCTGGGACTACTCCCCTAGTTTCACCTCAACGTGCAGCGAGGCACTGCAAGCCTGCACTACAAGCGCCCGCGTGTTCACACACACGTGCAGCGTCCTGTGCGGCGCGGAGTGCGAGTCTGACGGCGACTGCGACGACGGCAACGCGCTGACCGCGGACACATGCTCTGCCAGCTGCACCTGTTCTAACCAGATGCCCCCGCCTGTTTGCGATGAGGCGGCCCCGTGCGGGCTTACGTTCAACGACGCCGGCACGGTCAAATACTGCAGGGACATGGACGATGGGCAGGGGTACCGCTGGCTTAGCCCGGCAGAGGCCGCGCCCTTCTGCAACGACGCTGGCGACCGGGGCAACCTCGCATACTGCAACGGCCTTGAGATAGTCTGCGCCGACGACACGCAGTGGAAGACCTGCGCGCCGGAGACCGCCTGCGCTACGAGTTACAAGGTGGGCGGCATCGCACACTACTGCCGGGACTTTGGGGACGGGTACAAATGGTACACTGCCGCCGAGGGCGCGCCATACTGCAACGGCGCCGATGACAAGGGCAACAGGGCATATTGCGGGAACTCGGAAGTAGTCTGCGCCGACGACCTGAAGTGGAAGACGTGCAGCGCGTCCACGACCTGCGGCACGAGCCAGATAGTGGAGTCCGCAATTGTCTACTGCAGGGACATGGACGACGGGCTTGGGTACCGCTGGCTCACCGTAGCGGAGGCCGCGCCGTACTGCAACGGCGGGGAGGACATAGGCAACCTCGCATACTGCGGCGGCCAGGAGATAATCTGCGCCGACGACATCAAGTGGAAGACCTGCGGGCCGACAACCACCTGCGCGACAAGCTACACGGTCCAGGGCGTCCCGCGCTACTGCAGGAACCCGAATAACGAGGGCTGGGAATGGATGCCGTGCGCGAAGTGCAACGGCATAGGTTGTGCGTCCTCGCCGCTGTACGGCGAATATACCACGGGCGACAGCCTTGCGTGCTACTACACCTCGAAGGTCTGCACGGCCACGGGCTGGGCCGACGGCGTTGCGAAGTCCGCGGACCCGACGCTGCCGCTTCCGAACCTTGAGGTCGCCGGGGTGTCATACTCCCCGGACCCGATTGTAAAGGGCGCGGACTTCAGCTACGACATAACAGTCCAGAACACGGGCACTATGCCCGTAAGCACGAGCCTGGGCTTCTACATAAACGGGAACTATATGGGCAGCATACCCGCGCCGAACCTGGCAGCGGGCGCGAGCCATGTGACCGGCGTTAGCAGGTTTGGCTTTGTCGGGGTGTTCAACTTCACCTTCGTGGTGGACCCGGCCGGCGACATAGCCGAGGCTGAGGAGGACGACAATACTTACTCGGGGATGGTGACCGTCGTTCCCGACCCGGACGACTCGGACGGCGACGGCTACACGGCCGCCTCCTCAGGAGGGGACGACTGCGACGACACCGACAAGGATGTGAACCCCCGCGAAGAGGAAGTATGCTACGACATAATAGACAACGACTGCAACGCCGAGACGGATGATAACTGCACTGCGGCTTTTGGCCCGTTGCCGGCGATACATGTGTCGTACCCCCTACTGGCTCCGCAGCCCGCTTGCGACGCTTCAGTGCTCTGCAACGCCACGCTCGATGACAACGGGGCGGTCGAATACTGCAGGGACCTCCTCTTCGGGTACCAATGGTACAGCGAGGCGGAGATGGCGCCGTACTGCGACTCGGAGACTGACGTGGGCTACCCATACTACTGCAACGGGACCGTCTACAAGTGCGCGCTCGCGGAGGGCACAGACGGCGGGCCGTGGACCCTGGACTGGTCTTATGTCGGCCACGAGGAGTGCGTGACGGATACTGAAAGGCCGTGCGACACCGGGCTGCCGGGCGTGTGCGCTCCCGGGGTCCAGACGTGCCTTGAGAGGCGGTGGGCCGGCTGTGGCGGCTTTGTCGAGGCGGGGGAAGAAGCCTGCGGCGATGCGCTTGACAACGACTGCGACGGGGAAACCGATGAAGGCTGCTGAGCGATGACACTAACATAAAAACTCTCCAAAAACTCTCCTATACTGTGAACGAAGATGAAAACTAACCTAAGACTAGTGACAGTTGTAGCCGCCTTTGTATTTTTGACGACAGCCACAGCCGCATCGGCCGGGTTCGTGTACGCGAACGGCACGGACTTCTACCTGAACGAGAAGCCGTTCTACTTCAGCGGCACGAACAACTACTACCTTTGGTACGGCGACCGTCACTGCGTTGGCTATGACCCGGACGGCGGATGCGCGAGAGAAGTGTTCGACGATGCCGCTAGGATGAATATGACGGTCATCCGCGCTTGGGGCTTTGCCGACGGTTCGGGCCTTTACTGGGGCGCGCTCCAGCCGAGCAGAGCCACCTATGACGAAACCAATTTCAGGAAGCTCGACCTGATGATAAAAGAGGCGTCCGACCGCGATATCAGGCTGATAATCCCGCTCGTGAACAACTGGAACGAATATGGCGGGATGTGCAAGTACAACTCATGGTGCAACATTTCCGGGACCTGCAACCCCCTCGCGGACAACTCGGGCACCCACGACCAGTTCTATACGAACATCTGCACCCGGCAGACATACAAGGACTACGTCTCATATGTCCTCAACCGCGTCAACTATTATACGGGGGTAAAATACAAGGATGACCCGACCATCTTAGCGTGGGAGCTCGCGAACGAGCCGGTCGCCAACAGCGACCACACGGGCGCCATTCTCGACGCTTGGATCGGCGAGATGAGCGCGCACATCAAGAGCATAGACCCGAATCACATGGTTGGCACCGGCATGGAGGGCTTTTACCTCAACAACACGGGCGGCGCCGTTTACGACTCCACGCACGCATGGATGTACAACGGCACCAAGGGCACAGATTTCGTAAATAACCACAATCACACGAGCATAGACTTCACAAGCTTCCACATGTACCCAAACTACTGGAGCCTGAACAAGGACCAGTCGCTGGCGTGGATGGAAGAGCACATCGACGACTCCGAAGCGCTCGGCAAGCCCGTGCTGATGGGCGAGTTCGGCAAGCCGGAGCCGTATACCGATGAGTATTTCACCGCATGGTATGCAAAGGCCCAGGAGGGGGGCCTGGACGGCAGCCTCTTTTGGATGCTGAAGAACAGCGAGTACGCATGGGATGAGGAGAACCTTGCGGTCGACTGCCCCGAGGAGGCGCCCACATGCGGCATAGTCTCAGGCGAGTCGAATTACTGGCGCGGATATAACCAGGCGCTCTCGCCGTCCAACAATGCGCCACAGATGGCCGCAATATCGCCGATTACGGTCACAGCCGGCAGCCCGGTGGTGATAACCGCAAGCGCGACCGACTCCGACTCCGACTACATCTTCTACTCTATAGACGATGCCTACCGCTTCGACAAGAGCGGCACCGCGTTCACGTGGAACACCATGGCGACCGACGCCGGCAGCTACGTCTTCACAATAAAGGCATCCGACGGCATAGCCTGGGCGACAAGGCAGGTCAGCGTGACCGTCCTTGCCGGCCCCGCATGCCGTCGGATGCCTTTATTGTGAAGACGTAGCTGCCGGCGTCGGTCGCCATGGTGTTCCACGTGAACGCGGTGCCGCTCTTGTCGAAGCGGTAGGAGATCGGAAGAGCGTCGT
>JBFYKJ010000099.1:0-13314 GCA_041306005.1 Candidatus Altarchaeota archaeon
GAGACCGCGGACCTCCTAGAGCGCGGCATAACCCCTAAGAAATCGCTCGACGACGCAAAGGAAGCGGAAGCGCACGAGAAGGTGTTCTATGAGATGCTCGGCTGGAAGAAAGGCCTTTCGATGCAGACCATCCTATACTGGCACAAGAGGCTGCTGGAAGGCACAAAGCCGGATTTGGCCGGGAGGATACGCCAGCACCAGGTCGCGATATCTGGCAGCAGGTTCACACCGCCGTTCCCGGCGGAGATCCACCCGCTTCTTGAAGACTTCTTTAGGTGGTACAACAAGAGCAGGGATAAAGTGCATCCGGCGGAGCTTGCAGCGCTTGCGCACCTGAAGTTCGTGACGATACACCCGTTCGGCGACGGCAACGGCAGGATGAGCAGGCTGCTCATGAACTTTGTTTTAAGCAGAAAGGGGTTCCCCATGCTGAACATACCCTACGCCAAGAGGGCGGGCTATTACAACGCGTTGGAGAGATCCCAGATGACCGGTGATGAGACTGTCTTTGTGCAGTGGTTCTTCAGGAGATACCTGAAGGAGTGCAAGAGGTACTTGAAATAGGTGTAGCGTAATCGCGCTTTTATTCCGATCACCGCTAATCATCCCAATAACAGGACCGAAGACTCACGACAGGAGACCCTTTAGTCACCTCTCGCCAAGACTCAAGACCCACGACAGGGGACCTCAAACACGAGCTTCGACGAAGTCGAAGCTGTGCACAGGTTCGCCTTCGGCGAACCTCGTGTCCCCACCGGAGGCATTTCAGTCTTCTGTTTAGGGTCTACGGTCTTGTAACTACGGTCTTCGGTTTCGGGTTCACAAGGTGCCGAGCTTTTGTATTTATAAATTGCCCGTCTAATAGTGCCGAAATGGAAAAACTGATAAAAATCCAGATAGAGCGGCTGGATGAGGGCGGCTACCTGGCGACCAGCGAGGACTTTGAGGACCTGATGGCCCAGGGGAACACCATAGAAGAGACCTTGGAGCTAGCCCGTGATGTTGCAGAAAAACTTATTGAATCTTATACAGCACACGGCGATCCCCTGCCCAAAGCGATAATCAAAAGGGTCCCCGAGAAGACGGTTTTTGCAGTGCCGGTGAAATCGGCGGCATGAATCGCTAGAAAAACTCAAGGCTTATCCCGGACTGCTTTATCATCTTTCTGAGCGTCTTTTGCGGTATGTCCTTCGACCCGTGGTTCGGGACGACTACCCTGCGCCGGGTATCCGGATTGTACCAGATCTCATGGCTGCCCTTGGCCTGCCTGTCAAACACGAAACCGTGCTCCTTGATTATCCCTATGAAATCCCTCGCGCTCAGAGCTTTTATTATTAGGTTTTATACGGCGGTTAGATAAACTGCCAATCTTTTTCTAAACTTCGCCTTTTTATCCCCGGTAAGTCTAAACTTACCGTCAAAATGGAAATCGCGTTGGCAACTATGAGCAGCAAGGGGCAGATAGTCATACCGCAGAAGATGCGGGACTGTTTCCCGGCGGGCAAGAAGATACTCCTGGTCAAGGACGGCAAGCGCGTGGTGATAAAGCCCGCCAGCGAGCTTTCGAAGCAGCTGAAGGAGGATTTGGAGTTTGCCAGGAGGACTGAAGAGGCCTATAAGCGGCATGAACGGGGGGAGTTCATAATGATGGACGCCGACGAATTCCTGAAAGAGCTTGAGACATGGTGAGAGTACTATTCGACCCTGCCTTTCAAAAGCAATTCGATAAGCTGGGGGACCTTTTTCTCCAAGGGAAGGTCAAAAAGCAGATAAAACGGGTAATAAACGACCCAAATGCCGGGAAACCCATGAGGCATACAAGGAAGAATACCCGGGAAGTCAGGGTCTTGCCATTCAGGCTCTCATACTCCTTCAACCCCGAGACGAATATCATCGAATTTTTGGAGATTTACCACAAGGACGAACAGTAGGCATGTAGCGTAACTAAGCTTTTATCCCAGCCCCCTGAATTATTCGGTATACCGAATTTTTATCTTTGCATCCGTAAATAACCCGCTCAAGATGATAGACGTCTTAACCGTCATAATACTGATATTCCTCGGCCAGCTGCTGGGCTGCGCCCTCGGCCTCCTTAAGAAGCCCAGCGAGAGGCTGCTCCACTCATCCCTCGGATATGCGGCCGCCATAATGATATCCGTCTCGCTGCTGGAGCTCTTGCCCGAGAGCCTGGCGGTGGCCCCACTCTGGCTTGTCGCCGCAGCGTTCATGGCCGGCATAGCCCTCTTCGAGGTCCTCGACCACACCCTGCACCACATCCACCCCGAGTTCCTGAAGAAGGAGCAAAAGGACGTCAAGAGGAGCGTAAACATGCTTGTCGTAGGCATGATGCTGCACAACATACCCGAGGGCCTGGCAACGGGCTTCAGCTTCGCCGTGGACCCGTCGATGGGCATCCTAATAGCCTTCCTGATAGCCATCCACAACATACCCGAAAACCTGGCGACGATAGTCCCGCTCTATTGCTGCAAGAAGTGCCGGAAGAAAAGCTCGCTGGTGATGATGGCCCCGATACTCGCGGAGGTCGTGGGCTTTGCCGTCGGGTTCTTCCTTTTGAGCGGCTCGTCGCTGCCTATACTGGGGGCGTCCCTTGCCATGGCCGCCGGCATAATGATCTACATCTCCCTGGACGAGCTTATACCCTCCGCCCAGCTGAAGCGCCGCCCCAAGGAGGGCGCAATCAGCATAACGCTCGGCATACTGACTGTGGTCCTGCTGGGCTTGCTTGTGTGAAATGGCCACTAAGAGGACCGAGGACTACCTGGAGGCGATTGCGCGCCTTTCCGGGAAGCGGAAAGGGAGCGTCAAGGTCAGGGACCTCGCGGGGGAGCTTGGCGTTGGCATGCCCAGCGTGACCGAGATGCTGCAAAAGCTGGCCGAATCGGGCTACATATCCTACGAGAAATACCGCGGTGCCGCATTGACTGCCAAGGGGCGCAGGATAGCCGACGAGACCCTGAGAAAGCACGAGATGCTCAAGAGGTTCCTCATATCCGCGGGAGTTAGCGAGCCCGCCGCCGACGAGGACGCGTGCAAGATGGAGCACATACTAAGCGAGGAGACACTGGGAAGGCTGGCGGAGCTTGCCGCGAGGCGGAAGGGCGCCGCCCGCAGCCGCCGGTTGGCATAACACCCCACCTAACACATTTACACTACAATGGCTAACATGCACGCAAAGGCGCAGCTCTTCAACAGGAAGGCCGCATCTGCAAAGAGCAAGCCGGACGAGGTTATGGGTGCCCTGGGGTTAAAGCCGGGCCAAAGCGTCGCCGACATAGGCTCCGGCGGCGGGTATTTTACCCTCCGGTTCGCTGAGGCGGTCGGGCAGGCCGGCAAGGTCTATGCGGCCGACACGAACTGTGAGCTCCTGGACTTCGTGGGCTCATCCGCGCGCGAGGCCGGGCTTGGGAACGTCAAGACCATCCTGATATCCGGGGACCTGGCCCTGCCTGAGAAGATAGACCTTGTTTTCATGCGCAACCTGTATCACCATCTGTCCGATAGGGTAGAATACTTCAGAAGGCTGAAGGATTTCCTCAAACCGGATGGGAAGCTGGCCGTCATCGAGTACCTGCCGGGCACGGGCGGGCGCTTCAGCTTCCGCAGGCTCTTTGGCCACTCGACTCCAAAGAGGACCATAATAACAGAAGTCGAGGCAGCAGGGTACACGCTGGCCGCCGACCACGGCTTCCTATCCGAGCAGAGTTTTCTCATCTTCTCGCCGAAAAGCTGAACTGCCCGGCGGCAACCGCGGCATAATTTCGCCCTTATGGGCGTTTTTATCCGTTGACGCTCTAAACTGCCTGCGAAAATCACGCTTCATCGGGCGGCGCTTTTTTGCCGAACCCGATCACTGCTAAAATGGTAAAATGTCCGAAATGCGGGTCCGCTGTCGCGGCCGCAAAATTCTGCGGCGACTGCGGCGAAAAACTGCCAAAACAGGACGCGGCCCCCCCTAAGGATAAGCCGGTCCACGACAAGGCAAAACAAGTCGCGCATACCGCCAATGACGATTCGGCCCGCGAACCGGCGAATGCAGCCGGCAAAAAGGCGGTGAAGATCCCAAATAGCGTAGTCTACGTAGTCATCGCCCTGGCTTCGATCGCGCTCATATGCCTTATTGCGTTTTACCCGCAAGGCGGGGACACCGGCAAACAGCCGGATGCGGCTTATTCCGGGGTGTGCGGCGACGGCGCATGCAATAACGGCGAGGACTGCGGCACCTGCGCCGGCGACTGCGCGTGCCAAAGCGGATACGAATGCACGAACAACAAATGCGTTGAGGCCGATGCCTGCGGCGACGGGGCATGCGACAGCGGCGAGACGTGCCGCTCCTGCCCGTCCGACTGCGGCGTATGCAAGTCGGCGGTCGGGGAGGGCTGCGCCAGGAGCTCCGACTGCTCAGGCGGATACTGCTTCAACGGCACGTGCAGGTCTTCGCCGCCGGGCTGCGGCGACGGCCACTGCGATGCGAACGAGACGCGTCTCACATGCACCGCCGACTGCGGGGAGCCGATAGGCGAAGGCCTTAACTGCCTCAGGAACGGGGACTGCATCAGTGGATACTGCGTAAACAAGGTCTGCAGGGATTCAAGCTCGTACAAGCAGAATGCGACCCCGAGCGGATATTCCGTAAGCTGGTCTCCCTTAAGCGGCGAAGGTTTCTGGATGCTGTTCCCTACGGCTCCCGAAGGGGAGTCGTCTACAGGCATACCCTACGCCCCCGGCGGGCTGTACGGCCTTACGATAACCTGCGTCGACGGCGCATGCAGGAGATACGACTACTGGCGCGATTACGCTGCCAAGCATTGCCTTGAGAACGTGGGCGGCATGTCGCCGCAGGACATCAGGGCCGCAGCGCGCGACCCTACCCAGAATTGCGAGCGCTTCAACGCCTCGGAAGCTGTCGGGACGGCTTGGTAGCTATCGCATTTTTTGGCGTCCCGCACAGGCGTAGATAATTTTGCTCATATGAGCATTTTTATACCTAGCGTTTCTAATTAGCATATGGGAAACGGGTGCGGGCCGGGCCGGAAGAGAAGGGGTACGGTTTCGGGTTTCGGGTCTTCAGTCCCGGGCCAGGACCCGAGGTTCGGCAAAGCCGAACCTGGGCACGAGGAACCTGCGGTTCCTGTGCGCAAGGACCGAAGGTCCTTCGCGCCCAACTTGCTTTCGGCAAGTTCGGGCCCAAGACCCAAGACCGAAGACGCATTTCGCGGCCCCGGTCGCCCCCGCCTTGCGCGCAGGGTCTCCTTAGACCTGGAAGCCGACTACTTCAAGCCGGCGGGCATCCCTATGAGGGACCTCGAGATGGTCTCACTGACCTTGGAAGAAACGGAGGCCCTGAGGCTCTCAGACCTCGAGGACCTCGAGCAGGAGGACGCCGCGAAGAGGATGGGCGTGTCAAGAAGGACGTTTTGGAGGGAGCTGCAGTCGGCGAGGAAGAAGACCGCGGACGCGCTCGTGAACGGGAAAGCGATCAAGATTGAGAGGGCTTGCGATAAACCGGGAGCTTGAGATAAAATAGAAGGCTTGCGATAGAACCAAAGGTGCGAAAGATGAAGCTGGGGATAATATTGGGGACCGACAACGCGGAGACTGTATGGAACGCGTTCAGGCTGGGCAACACGGCGCTTAGGGCGGGGAACGAAGTCTCGGTCTTCCTCATGAACAGCGGAGTCGCGGCGGCGGGCATGGAGTCGGAGGCGTACGATATTCGCGCCCAGAGAGGGGCCTTCACCGCGGGCGGGGGCCGGCTCATAGCGTGCGGGACCTGCATGCTCTCGAGGAAGATGGACGGCTCCGCGGAGTGCCCGGCGTCGAACATGGCGGAGCTTCTCAAGCTCATTGAAGAATCGGACAAAGTAGTGACGTTTGGATAGCAAAGGAATGCAAACGCATATATCGGCAGAATCAAGACACAGACAGAGAATCAAAACACAGATAGCAACAAGATAAAAAAATATTCGGAGGAAAATAAAATGCCAAGAGGAGACGGAACGGGGCCCGAGGGTAAAGGGCCAAAGACTGGACGTGGGATGGGCAGCTGCCCGCCCGCGGGTGGTGGAACAGGCGCCGGAAGGGGCGCTGGAAGAGGTGCGGGCACAGGCGCCGGAAGGGGTGCTGGTGCTGGCAGGGGCCTTGGTGCCGGAAGACGCCGGCGCCAGGGGCAGGCCGGAGTGTAGGCGCATGCGAACCTATAGGGCGTAAGAGGCTGCAAGGGCCAAGATGGGATATGCGATGGATCCGGCGGAGTCTGCGGCGATACTAGTGCTCGCGTTCAGCTTTTTGTTCTGGTACGCGTCGAAGCAGAAGCGCTGCTGGTACCGCAGGTACATGCTGCCCCTCATGGTCGCATCGTTCGCGCTCGTATTCCCGAGCACGGTAGCCAAGATAGTTGTGCTCGTGTCGGCCTTTTTGGTCTATTACGGCTTCAGGGGCTATGGCAAAGAGAAAGCAAAGGCTTCAAAAGAGGGAAAAAAATGAAAGTGATGGTCGCATCTGCGGGCAAGGACATATCCAGCCAGGTCCATGAGACCTTTGGGAGGTGCCCTTGGTTTTTGGCGGTGGAGGTACGGGACGGCAAGATGGCCGGCTGGAAGGCGGTGGAGAACACGAGCCACACGGGCGCGGGCAGCGTAGGCATATCAGCCGCGGAGCTGGTCGCCAACCTGGGCGCCGAAGCGGTGATGGCCAAGAGGATAGGCCCGAAGGCCATGGACATCCTCACCCAGTTCGGCATAGCGGTCTATATATCAGAGGGCACTGTGGGGGAAGCGATCGGCAAGCTGATACGGGGCGAACTTAAGAAAGCCGTTCAGTCTTCGGGATGCGGCGACTGCCCAAAGTGAGGGTAACAATACTCGTCGAGAACACGAAGCCGCCGGGCTCCGGGCTTGAATGCGAGTTCGGCTTTTCCGCTTTCGTAGAGTTCAACGGCAAGAGGGTGCTCTTTGACACCGGCGCCTCCGATGCGTTCATCAAGAACGCGGAGAAGCTGGGCATAGACTTGGGAAAGACGGACTTTGTCGTCCTGAGCCACGGCCACTGGGACCACGCCGGCGGGCTGCCGCACATGATAAAAGAGTTCGACACAAAGAGGATGACATTCATCTCGCACCCGGGCGCCTTTGAGGAGAAGGTCCACGGCAGCAGGCCCTACATAGGGTGCCCGATAAGCCGGGCAGATGCCGAAAAGGCGTTCGGCAAATGCGTGTTCACAAAAAAGGCATCTGAGTTCATGCCCGGGGCTGTGTTCCTCGGCGAAGTGGGCCGGGGGTGCGAAGACCCTGGCACATGCGGGGCGCATGTAGCCGGCGGGAGGGCCGTGCCCGACCCGATGAAGGACGACTCCGCAGTGGTGTTTAAGACCGACAAGGGCGCGGTGCTCCTGACGGGCTGCTCCCACAGCGGGATACTGAACCTGGCCAAGGCGGCCGAGGCCTACGGAAAGCTTCATGCCGTCATAGGCGGCTTTCACCTTTACGACGCCGATGAATCAAGATTGGATAGGGTAATCTCCGGGCTCGGGGAGATGGGCATAACCAGGCTCATGCCGGGCCACTGCACCGGGGACGGGCCGATAAGGCGGATGGAAAAGGAGCTAGGCGCAAGACGGATAACGGCCGGGGAGGCGATCACGATATGAAAATAGCCGTAGTCGGGGGCAAGGGCGGGACCGGGAAATCCACGGTCGCCACATGCTTGGCGATAGAGTCATCGCGCTCTAAAAAGACAATGCTTGTCGACTGCGACGTCGAGTGCCCGAACGACCACCTGATGGTTTCGGCTAAATTGCGAAGGTCGGCATACGTCTACCAGATGACGCCCAAGTGGGACTTTGCCAAGTGCGTCAAATGCGGCAGGTGCGCGCAGGTGTGCAAGCAGGACGCGATAGTCTTTGTGAGGGGCAAAAACCCGGCGTTTGTGAAAGACAGGTGCATAGGGTGCGGCGCCTGCATAGTCGCCTGCCCGCAGGGCGCCATCTCCAAGTCAAAGAGGCCGATAGGCAAGATCTCGGAGGGCGGCGCATACGGGGTGCATCTCATATCGGGCGAACTGAACATCGGGGAATTGGCCTCCGGCGAGGTCGTCGCGGAAGTAAGAAAGTACGCCGAAGCCGCCGAGAGGGTAGATGAGTTTGAGAACGTCTTCATAGATTCTGCCGCCGGCATAGGCTGCCCGGTCATAGCATCCATCGTGGGCACCGATTACGTCGTGGCGGTGACCGAGCCGACGCCCTCCGCCCTGCACGACATGAAAAGGGTCCTTCACGTGGCGAAGCACTTTGGGATACCCTGCGGCATAGTGATAAACAAGTCCGACTTGCACGCCGGCTTTTGCAAAAAGATAGAGAGATACGCGGGAACCGAAGGGATGCCCGTAATAGGCAAGATGCCCTACCGCAGGGAGTTCGTCGACTCGGCCGTGGGGATGAAGCCCGTGACTGAGACAAATCCTGAATACAAAAAGGTGTTTTCTGGGATGCTCGCCAGTATACAACAGGCCTTAAAGGATGAAAACAGCCTATAACCGATGAAAACAGCCTATAAAGGATGAAAACAGTATACGGCCCGGTGCCGTCGTGGAGGCTTGGGAGGTCTTTGGGCGTGGACCCGGTCTGCGCCGAGAGGAAGACGTGCTCGTTCGACTGCATCTACTGCCAGCTTGGGAAGACGCTGGTGAAGACCTCAAAGAGGCGCGAGTTCATATCCGCGGAGCGGCTCGAGAAGGACCTGCGGGAGGCCCTGCAGCGGGCCAAGGCCGATGTGGTGACCTTCTCGGGCACTGCCGAGCCGACGCTCGCAAGCAACCTTGGGGAGCTAGTCGATGTAGTGAGGAAGCTCACGGGCCTGCCCGTCGCGATACTGACCAACTCGTCCCTGATGGGCATGCCCGAAGTTGCGAAAGACCTCTCCAAGTTCGACATCGTCGTCGCTAAGCTCGATGCGCCAAGCGAGGCCCTGTTCAAGAAGATAGACCAGCCGCTTCCCGGGACGACTCTTAAGGGGGTCGTAGCCGCGATAAAGGATTTCAAGCGCGCGTTCAAGGGCAGGCTGGACCTGCAGATGATGTTCACCGAAGAGAACAAGGGCTACGCAAAGGAGATGGCGGACCTTGCCCGCGGGATAGGGCCGGACGCGGTCGAGCTAAACACGCCCCTGCGCCCGTGCGCCGTCAAGCCGCTGGGTCCGGCGGAGATGGCGGAAATTGCAAAGCGCTTCAAGGGGCTCAACGCGATCTCGGTCTACGGCGGAAAACGGCCAAAAGTAAATGTCGATGACATCGCCGAAGTCCACCTACGCCGGCCGGCCCTTTATTCGGGCTAACCAAGCGCCCCGTGCGCGGCTAGGTTATTCAACGCCTGCATGCCCCGCCAGTACCTTTATAGCCCACATGAAGGCGACGCCCGCGATGAACAGGCCGAACGCGGCCATCGCCCTTGAGAGCTTCGGGTCCTTGTGCAATTCCGGAATGAGGTCCGACGCCGCTATGTACACGAACCCGCCCGCCGCAAACGGCAGCATGAAGGTCCGCATGGCGTCCGAGAAAAAGAAGTACCCCGCAAGGCCGCCGATGACGGCGGTCAGCTGGGAGACAAAGTTATACATGAGGGCTTTTCTTCTTCTCATCCCGCCGTGCAAAAGGACGGCAAAATCGCCCATCTCCTGGGGTATCTCGTGGGCCAGTATCAGGAACGATGTGGTGAGCCCCAGGCCGGTGTCGGTCAGGAAGGCCGCCGCTATGACCAGGCCGTCGATGAAGTTGTGTATCCCGTCGCCGAAGAGGATAAGATAAGTGTATGTGTGCACCTCGCAGTTTCCGGAATGGCAGTGGTGCCAGTGGAGGACCCGTTCTATCAGGAAGAACGCCGAGAAGCCGGCGATGAATATGAGCATCACGGCGTCGATGTCAAAAAGCCCGGATTCGATGGACTCGGGGAGCAGGTGGAGCAGGGCGCCGCCTATCATGCTCCCGGCCGCGAAGGCGACAAGGCCGAAGAGGACTCTCTGGAACGTATTGCCCTTCAGCGCAAGGGCGAACGCCCCGGCGAAGGCTACGATGCCGTCAAGGGCGGTCATCAGAATTATCCAGACGAGCGATTGCATGACAGGTTAGCATTATTAACCTATTTAAATAAGTTATTAATTTTTATTCAAAAAACTTGAAATATTATTAATATCCAGAAATCAGACCGAATATCGATAATCCCAAGATGGCCATAACAAGCGTCTCCGCGAGCGGGCAGCTGCTGAAGCAGATAGACGAGCTGATGGGCGCGGAAGGCTATTCCTCGCGCTCCGAGGTCTTCCGCGCGGGCATAAGGCAGCTCCTTGACAACCGGCGGGCCGAGCTGTCGGGGCAGACCAAATGCGTCCTTGTGATCTCATATAAAACCGGAAACCGGGATAAGCTGACAAAGCTCCAGCACGAGTCCGCAGACCTGATAGAGACGCAGATGCACACCCATCTGTCCAAGGAGATGTGCACGGAGCTGCTTGTGCTGTCCGGCCCGGGAAAACGGATAAACGAGCTTATGAAAGCGTTCAGGAGGAACGGGGCCGAGAGGGTGGTTGCAATACCTCCCTGAGCAGGCTAAATCGGGTTCCCGCTCAAAATTTCAAAACTCGCAAAAGGAATAAAAATGGACGACGAAAAGACTCAAAGGCCTAGCATGCCCCTCATAGGGGACATGGCGCCATCTTTCAAGGCGAAGACGACGATGGGGGACATAACCTTCCCCGGCGACTACAAGGGCAAGTGGGTGATACTCTTCAGCCACCCGGCCGACTTCACCCCCGTGTGCACGACCGAGTTCATCACCTTCGCGTCGATGCAGGACGAGCTGAGAAAGCTCAACACCGAGCTCATCGGCCTCTCGATAGACAGCATCTACGCCCACATCGCGTGGCTCAGGACCATCAAGGAGAAGATAGTCTACAAGGGCATGAAGAACGTCGAGGTCAAGTTCCCGGTCATAGAGGACATCCGGATGGACGTTGCAAACAAGTTCGGCATGGTCCAGCCGAACGCCTCAAACACCCAGGCGGTGAGGGCGGTCTTCATCATCGACCCGAACGCCAAGATAAGGACCATCCTCTATTACCCGCTGACGACGGGAAGGAACATGGACGAGATAAAGCGGCTTATCATCGCGATGCAGAAGGCGGACAAGGAGCAGATCGCAACACCCGCCAACTGGCAGCCGGGCGACGACGTCATCATACCTACGCCCGGGTCGTGCGGCGCCGCAAAGGAGCGGATGGAGACAAAGGAAGAGGGCAAGTACTGCCTTGACTGGTTCATCTGCTTCAGGAAGGACAAGGCGGGCAAGTAAGGCATTAGAATATCGCCACTTTGCGGGTTGCGCCGCGCTTCGTGCGGCGCAGCCGCGCATTTCTCCTCGTCCTCACGGATGGATATAATCCCCGTTCCATCCTGTTCCGCATAGGTTTATAACCCGTTCACCCGGTAATAGCCCAGAATAAAAAATCAAAATAAATAAAATGGACGTAAGATACCAAATCGGCGCATTGCTCGTCGCCTTGGCGTTGTTCTCCGTGACCGCCCTTGCGGGGGCAGGTCCACAATACGGGGCCCAAGGTGTGGACAATGACACAGTTAATGGCGCAGACGCAGGCGGCCCAGTGAATGCACCAGGCCCGCAGGGCAACCAGACACAAGCCGGAACGCTGACTCAGACGCAGACCGGTACACAGGCCCAGACCGGAACACAAACGCAAGGTGGGGCGCAGAACCAGGCCGGGACTCAGGCCCAGAACCAAGCCGGGACTCAGGCCCAGAACCAGCTTGGCAACCAGACACAGAACCAGGCCGGAAACGGCGCCGCGGGGCTGACCGGCCACCAGAGGGCTATCCAAGCCATAACTCAAGCACAGGAGAGGCTTGCTGAAAAGGGCGTGACCGCACCCGGCCACCAGGTCGCATTGGGCGTATTAGGAGCCGCACAGGATGAAGCCGACGATGCTGAAGAGACCTCAAACGAGGACGACTCCGCGGCCAAGAACCGCATGGCTATCAAGCTTGCCAAGAAGGCGGAGCAGATGAACCAAGGCGAGCTGACCCAGATACAGAACGAGTACCAGGAGAGGGTCAAGACCAAGGCGCAGCTCGGCGAGGTCGGCGACGATGAGCTTGAAGATGAGATCGACGAGGGGCTCGGGGGCGCAGAGGCCGCACAGCTGAAGAATAAAATCAAGGCCATGAACCGGGAGTTCAAGGGCAAGGTCTACGGCATCCTAAACAACGGCACAGAGGCCGAAAGGCAGCAGCTGAAGCTGCAGCTTCAGGAGATGGACCAGACCCAGACGGCCGAGAAGATAAAGCAGATGGGCAGGGAGAGGATCAGGCAGCTTCTGATGCAGGGCGAGTCCGTGCAGGGCATTGCCCTGGCAGCCTGATTCCCCTTTTTTATTTCCCCATCCTTAGAACTAACACCGGAAAATGAACAAGATATTAATTTTCAGTCTCCAGTGCATGCTATTCGCAGGCTTGGCTACCGCGATGACGTCCAGCTATGACGTGACCGTTGAGGAAGGCGGCAGGGCGCTTGCGGTGCTCGTCCTCACGGGTGAGGGGACCGTGAACGTGCCCATGCCCCTGGACGCGGGCTCTCCCGTCGTGGAGGGCGGCGTTTATCTCCAGGCTGAAAATGGCATAGACATGGTCTTGACAGGAAGCGCTTCCGTCGTGTACAAGACCGATTTGCTAACCCTGGGCGAGAACGGCCTCTGGACGCTCGACCTCGAGCTGCCTGACGCGCAGTCTTCGTCGGTGACGCTTTCACTGCCGGCGAACGCCGAAGTGGTAAGCACGTCTCCGCGCGCGGCAATAACCCAGACGGCGGACTCGAGGAACCTTATTTGGACGCTCGGCGGCGAAGACAGGGTCTCAGTCCAGTACCGGCTCACGGCGGATGGCGCAGGCTCCCAGCCCGGGGTTTCCCAACCGTCCGGCGGCATGGATTACACCCTGATAATCTTAATCCTCGCAGTAGTGGTATTAGCGTTGCTCTTCGTGCTCGTTAAAAAAAAAGCGCGCCACTGAGCGGCAGTGCTGACGCCCGGCTCGGTGGGGGTGGCAATGCATCCGCCCCAACCGGCAAGGACAACGTCGTCAAGGCCCTTACCGGCAACGAGCAGGCGGTGGTAAAAGCCCTGATGGCCAACGGCGGGGGCAGGCGCCTCACCGACCTCGAGCGCGCCTCCATGGTGCGCACGGCCAGACTTGCGCGGGTGGTCGCACACCTCGAGGCGCGGAATATCGTCAATGTCG
>JBFYKJ010000100.1:0-9253 GCA_041306005.1 Candidatus Altarchaeota archaeon
CACTCACCCAACTCCTCGCCGAAAGGTGCGGCGTTACTGCGGTAGAGAAAGACTCGGGACTATATGGGCGGGTCGTGCAAAAGTTCCCGAATAATGAGTTCCCCAAAGTCCGCATCATCCACGGCGATGCGCTGAAAATAAAGTGGCCCTCTTTTGGCAAGTGCGTCTCGAACCTGCCGTACTCGATATCAAAGCCGTTCATCCTCAAGCTGCTGCAGCACGATTTCAGGCTCGCAGTCCTCGTCCTGCAGGAGGAGTTCGCGCAGAAGCTGGCAGCGAAGAGCGGGGAGAAGGCTTATGGGCCGGTATCTATCTGCGCACAGCTCTGCTGCAGCGTCGAGCTCCTGGACAAGGTGCCGAGGAACGCCTTCTCGCCGCAGCCGAAGGTGGGGTCAAGGATAGTCCGCCTGGCGAAGAGGCGGGATCTGGACAAGGGCTTTTTGGAGTTCGTGGTTAAGCTCTTCCAGAACCGGAACAGGATAGTCTCGGGCGCCGGCGGGAAGAGGGCGCGCGACCTGTCACCGGATGAGCTGTTATCGGTTTACGCGGGCGACTCGGACCCTAAAATCATAGGCATCAAGACCGCGGATGTGAGAGATATCGCAATGCGCATAAAATCCGGCGCGGTCTTCGTCTACCCTACAGACACGGTCTACGGCATCGGGTGCGACGCGACGGACAGGAAGGCTGTCGAGCGCATCTTTGATATCAAGGGCCGGGACGGCGGGAAGCCCATGTCCGTCGCGTTCTCTGATGTGGCGCAGATGGCCGGGTATGTCTCAGCCGGGGTGAAAGAACTTGCGGAAATGAGAAAAAAGCTCCCGGGGCCGTATACGTTCATAGTGGGCAGGGGCCGGATACCCGCGCCAGTCACTGCAGGCCTAAACACGGTCGGAGTCAGGGTGCCGGACTGCGCGCCCCTGCTGCGGCTGATAAAGGCTGCTGGTGTCCCGATAGTGACTACTTCTGCGAACCTATCGGGCCAGCCGCCCGCATGCTCGATTGATGAGGTGCCCGAGTCGGTGTTAAAGAAAGTCGACTTCACGCTTGACGGCGGCTGCTGCGGCTCCGGGAGGCCGTCGACGGTCATTGACCTTGCGACCGGGAAGAGGTTGCGCTGATTTTTTGTTTAGGCAGGTTTTTTTGCCCGTAACTGAAAACAAAACCGGCTGTGATGAAGCGAACAACCACTGACAGCCCTTTTCCGCTTCGTTTTGCTCGGGGTCTCTCGCGCAAAAGCGCTGGCGGAAAATGGCTGGGTGACGAACCTTATGAGCTCTGAGCTGCTTTTTATGCCAACTTCCCTTGAGCGCTTAGAACCCGCCCAGCTTCATTTGCCTGCCCTGGCCTTTCAATTCATCGTCCTGGTAGCCTAGCGCCTCGAGCACCCTCATGACAGCGGGCAGGACCTGGTTGTCTATATAATACTCCGCGTCGTAGTCGTTCTCGTTCGCAAAGCCGACCATAACCGCCTTGTCGCTGATCGACGAGCCCTTCTTCGCTATTATGTACTGTATCAGGTCGCCGGGCTTTGCTATCTTCCCCATCTTCTGGGCCTTCTTCGCCGCAAGGACGTGCGGGCCGACGTTCTCGTATTCGCCGATCCCCTTCGTCAGCTGGGTGGATATCACAAGGTCCTTGAGAGGCACTTTGCCGTTGCGCAGGTCCGCTATCACGCCCTTGACGAACTCGGCCGCCTTCTTCGGGTTGTTCTCCCAGAGTATGGTGAAGAGCACCTGCTCCTGCGCTGTCTTGGCTATGTTCGCCCAGTCGCGCCTCCGCGTCTCCAGGCCCTTTATCGTCAGCTTCCTGTCCCTGTCGATGAGGGCATAGCGCTTCTTTGTTACGAACACCCCGCGCGGGTAGTACCCCTGGAACTCGAGCTCCATGGCCTGCGGGAGCTTCTTGTTTATCTTTGACAGGAAATCGGTCTTTATGTGCATGACCTCGTCGGGGCCCGCCTCGCGGGGAAGAGTCAGCATCAGGCTGTCCGTGTCGCCGTAGACGACCTTGTAGCCCTCTTCCTCGGCGGACTTCATCGTCTTCTTGATGTAATCCCGGCCCCAGGCGGCGACAGAGCCCGCGCAGTCGTTGTTGTACCACCGAGCCCGCGAGAACCCCATATAGCCGTATGCCGAATTGGCGAGTATCTTGAGGGCCTGCTGGCGGGCGTCCAGGGATTTTATCTTGGTCTTGTCGCCCTTCTCGGCCATAAGCTTCTTCATCTCGAGCTTGGCCCTCGATCGGCTCTTGAGCAAATCCTCAAGCAGCTCGGGTATCAGCCCTTTCTTCTTCTTGCAGAAGCGCGCGCCGGTGGGGGAGACGTGCGCCTCGCCTTCGCCCTTGCAGCAGCCGCAGTTTATCGTCGCCGGGTCTATGTTGTGCGCGATTATTATCGAGGGATACAGCGAGCGGAAGTCGAACACGAGGATGTTGCCGTGTATCCCCTTGTCGGGCTCAACGACGTATGCGCCCTCGTAGCTTTCAGTCCT
The DNA here is from genome assembly GCA_041306005.1 of Candidatus Altarchaeota archaeon. Taxonomy (GTDB): domain Archaea; phylum Altiarchaeota; class Altiarchaeia; order JAFGQM01; family JAFGQM01; genus JBFYKJ01. The sequence continues at coordinate 2,493 of JBFYKJ010000100.1, forward strand.
CCGCTCGGCATACTCGGAGTCGCCGGGCTTTTGCGGCACGAGGATTTTTTTCTCATGCGCCATGCGCATCAGCAGCCACTCTACGGCGTTGCCGGTGCCCATCCTGGAAACTTCGAATATGGGCTGGCCGATGAGCTGCGAGAGCTCGTATTGGATGGGCAGGACCTCAAGGGCTATCCGGAGGCATGAATCCGCGTCCGCCTGCGCATAGGAGAGTATGACGTCGACGTTCTCCCCCTTCTCCCACCAGCCCGCCATGTGCTCGACCTCGATGTCAAGCTTCTCCTCCTCGAAGAGCGCGAGGTGGACGTCCTCGAGCGTGTACCTCGGCAGCGAGAACATGCGCCTGCAGACCGGGTACATGTCAACGTGGGGCCTGCCGATGACCCTTGCGCCAAGGTCCATGCCCCTCCTCTCGAGCTTGACCTCGTGGTCGGCGGCGCCGAGTATGAAGTCTATGCCCAGATCCTTGCACCTGTCCTTCAATACGCCAAAGTCGTAGTTGTCGCCGTTGTATGTGACGATTAAATCTATCTTGCGGTCCTTGACTGCCTGCATGAAGGCCTTTATCATCGCCTTCTCGTCGATGCACCGCTCGACGAAGTCCTGCCCGGTGCTGTGCTTGTAGTTCCATGCCCTGCGAAGCCCGCCGCTGTCCGCATAGCTGATGATTATCGGTATCGTCTTCCCGCCCGCCTGGACGGTCTCGGTGTCGAAGGATGCGACGCGCAGCTTCGCGTTGTCGGCCCCGGCCATCGGGATTATCCCGGCGTCGATGAGGTACCTCTGCACGAACCTGATGTCGTCCTCGCGCGTCTCCTTGCAAGCTTTCAAATCCGCTATCTTGCTCCGCAGCTCCGGGACGTCCTTCGGGTGCTTGACGGTTATCTTGACGGCCTCGGCCTCCTTGTTAAGGTCTGCCATCTTCAGCGCCTTTGTATCTGCGATGTGTGGCAGCCCCGCCGCGCATATATCGGCGATGAGGTCGTCTGCCGTCGCATTCGCGGCCGGGAGCGCATAGAAGTAAGGCTGGAAGTCCTTCACCATGCGGATGTCTTTGTCCTCGAGCGGGCTCTTTGGGGAGTAAAACAGCTCTATCACCGCCTTCTCGCCCTCGGTCTGGTAGTGCGCGTCAAGAAGAGTGTCCATATGGCGAATGGGCCTGTACGGCGAGAATGCGGATGCCGCAAGCCCGGATAAGCCCCCGGTTTTTATTGCGGCTTTCATTAAAAAAGGGACATGGCCCACAAAAGCAGGGAAGAGCGGATGGCCGAGCGCAACGCGGCGAGCGCCGGCGGCGGATCGGGCGATGCCGGCAACCAGCGGCGCCAGGAGAAGCCGCGCGGCAAGAAGGGGGAGCTGCAGCAGCAGCTTGACATGGTGACAAACCTTGTCGAGGAGATAAGGAATATCGATTCGGAGATAGACCTCATCAAGCAGAAGATGAACCTCATAATCAGGGAGATAAACGTCCTAAAGCACGTGGTCCTCGCCGAAAAGCAGGAGATAAAGCTCCTTGAGGACGAGAAGGAAAAGGATAAGGGCAGGTTCGAAGGCATAATAAACCTGGTAAAAGAGATCAAGGACAGGGCGACCCCGTGAGCCGGGCATACTCCCGGGCCTGCGGTTGGGATTAGACGCTCTAAGAAGCTGCCACATTGCCAACGCCGTTATACTATCTTTATCGAGTCGGGCTTGGCTATGGATTTCTTCTGCCCGCCAGGGCCGGCGTATGCGACAGCGGTGGCGGGTATGCGGAGCATCCACCCGGCTTCCAGCCGCGGGACCCTGAGCTTATAAGAGATGTCCCTCCTCTTGCCCGGCGCAAGGTCGAACTGCCAGACTATGCCGTCTCGCGATGCCGCTGCGGGCTCCGGATTGAACCCTGTCGGGGCCAGCGCGTGCGGCGGCGCGTCAAAGACCGTCATCGCAATCGGGTACTTCTCGATGTTCGTGACTGTTATCATCCGCTCGACGAAGCTCTCGACGCCCGCAAGCGCCGTGCTCTTTGACAGCGCGCATGCGACCGCAGCCCTCGCGGATCTCTTCCTGAAGGTCAAGGCAAGGAGCAGTGCAACCGCTGCCGGGCCGGCAACGATCGCGATGCCGAGCATGTCCGGGCCGGGCGGCTGCGACTTTGACTTGGACGCCAGGGCGAATGCCTCGTCCGCGACGGCGCGAGCCTCGTCCAGCGGGGCCCCGGCATCGAAGAGCGAGGCTGAAAGAAGGCGGTCGCCCGCCGAACTGTATGCACTGCTGGCGGCCTCGAACTTCTTTGCGGCCGCGGCCAGCATAGAGGCGCCGCTCGGGGCGGCGCTTCCCTTGGCGGACGATGCCAGCGCGGAGCACTCGGATGCTATTGAAGCGGGCAGGCCAGCTGCCGCGCTCCGGGCGCCTTCAAGCGCCGGTATGCCCTGTTTGTAATCCTGCGAATCGTAGGGGGCTTCCGACTGCGACAGCACTCGCGATATCCTATCATATTCGCCCCGGCCGGGGGCTGTGCCGAGCGAGACCTCGGACCGCCCGATCAGGTACTGCGCCTCGGAGAGCATCCTCTCGGTCTCGGCATATGACCTAAGAAACCTCATCTCGTCGCCGGCGAGCTGCGCGTTGATGGCGTCCAGCTCGCGCGTGGCCCTTATGAGGGCCTCGGCATCCCCGCTGTCGGCTGCGGCCTGCCGCTCAGCCTCCTTAGCCCGCTTCTCCGCGGCGAGTAGAGTGTACGACGACGTCTCGACGGCGCACGCGGCCGCCGGGATGATTGCCGCAATGGCTATGGCCACGAGCGCCAAAGCCGAAAGCCGTGCTGCGAACGGGTGCATTTTGGGTTTAAATTTAAGCGGGATGTGAACAAAAACGCCTGCGGGCGGGATGCGCCCCTTTCTGGTCTTATATAGCAAGCCGGGGTTGCTTCCTATCAGATATAACAAGCTGTGATTGCTTCCTATCAGATATAACAAGCTGTGATTGCTTCCTATCCATATAGCAAGCCGGGATTACTTTCTCCTGAGCAGCGCTACCCTACTGTCCTCTTTCGAATCCTGGAGCTCGAAGCCCGCAAGCTCCCCGAGCTTTTTTGACAAATCGAGTATCTCCTGGTGGGAAAGCATGTTGTCAAGGGTCAGCCGCTTGCGCGAATAGCCGACGCACATGTAGGACTTGACCTCTATCGCATCCGGGTCCGCCTTGTTTATCAGCTCGGCGAACTTGGGCAGCAGCTTTTCATCGTCGTTCCAGCCCTTGACCATAGTCATCCTGATGACGCGCCTGCATTTGAACAGCGGGAACATGTCTATCGTCTCATTCACCTTCTCCCAGGCTTCGGGGATTATCGGCCGGTCAATCTGCCGGTAGAGCTCCTTTGTCGGGGCCTCGAGGCTGAGGTACAGCTGGGTCGGCTCGCGGACAAGCTCGCGCAGGCGGTCCGGGAACGTGCCATTCGTGACAAGGAACGTGCTCTCAAAGCCGTGGCGGTGGAAGCTGCCGATGAGGTCGCCTATCTGCGGGTATATCGTCGGCTCGCCGGCGAGGCTTATCGCGGCTTGTGTGGGATTCTGGGCTTCCTCCCACTTCTTTTGGTCTACCCTCTCGGAAAGGCCGCCATAGCCGCTTAGAAGGAGCCTTTGCGCCTTTATCGACTCCTCGACTATGAAGTCCGGTTCGTCCCACTCTTTCAGATCCGTCCCGATAGTCCACTCGACCGGGCGCCAGCAGTAGACGCACTTTTGCGTGCAGTGCGCAACGGCGGGCGTCATCTGCAAGCAGCGGTGGGACTGTATCCCATAGAATTGTTCCTTATAGCAAACGGCCTTGTTCATCAGGCTCCTGCGCGTCCATTCGCATACTTTGACTGCAGAGTGGCGGCCCACAAGGTGGTAGTGCTGCTTGACGAGCAGCTTTTGAAGCTCTTCGGGTATGAATGATTCCGGCGGCTTTGGCTGGGCTTGGCCCGGGGCGCCCGCATTCCCCCTGGCGGCGGCCGCTGCGGCTGCCGCATACGCGTGACCCGCAGCTGCCGTTTTAGCCGTCAAAGGCTCTTTTTTGGCCTCTTGCTTCACCTTTTCGGCCTTTTTGGGGCTACTGGCAGTTGCATCCAACGAGGCAGCCTTAGCCGAAATGACGGTTTTTTTGACCCCCATAGCCCTAAATATGCAGCGGCAGGCAGAAAAAACCGTGATGTTAAAGGGCATAAAAAGAGTCCAAAAAACATCATGTTTTTATACTTTGAAGCATTAACTTGACGGCACACTTATAAAGTTGCTGAATTATTGCAACAAAATGGCAAGATTTGTGGTTGCGAGGCAGTTGGGTGGTAAGAGGTCAATAACCACGACCGGAAAGGAGATCGGCAGGCTTGACGACATAATAGTCGACGAGTCGACCGGCGAGATGGAAAGCATAATCATCGAGCCGGACGCCGAGACCGCCGAGGACGTGCGGTTCCCGAAGGACAGCAACGGGGACTTCCTCATACCGTTCAAGGCTGTGAGGGCCATCAGTGACGTGATAGTCATCGAGGAGGCCCCGGCGCCCATAATGCAGTCTGCGTCAGTCGCAGCGGCGGGGGCACCAACGCCAAGGCACTACCACCAGGCCTCTGCAGCCCGCATGTAAGGGGTGCAGCAAGGCGCGGAAGGCATGAGGAGAGCCTCTAGGGCGCCCCACCCGGTAACCCTATATCCCCTCGCCGGTGAAAGCCGGGGTGTCATTGGATTAGCTGAAGCTGTATGACTAACAAGTGCCGGGGCAATTGACTCAAAAAGCTAGGGCAGTTTGACTCAAAAAGCTGGGGCAATTGACTCAAAAAACGATTATTTCCCTATCCGCTTCCTGCCCTCTTCCTTGACCGCCTTGACGAGCTTAGAGACTTTCTCCTTTACGTCCTTGGCGTTCTCGATTGCAGTCCCTACCTGGACGGCATCGGCGCCTGCCCTGATATCGGCCCTCGCCTGCACCTCGGTCTTTATGCCGCCCGCGACTATGTAGAAGGTCTCCGGGCTTATGGCGGAGTGGACTGCCGCCACCATCTCCGGGGGAACCGGCTCCGGCGGGTTTGACCCGGCGTCGGTGAGGATGAACCTAAAGCCCATGTATTCCGCGGCAAGCGCCATCGCGGCCGCGATCTTCGGCTTGTTGAGCGGGATGGGGTTTGAATCCCCGACCCATGCGACAGTCCCGCCGTCGCCGACGACCATATAAGCGACAGGCAGCGGCTCTATCCCGATTTTCTTCACCACGGGCGCGGCAAGCATCTGCGCCTGGGTAATCCAATAGGGGTTGCGCGAGTTTATCATGCTCATGAAGTAGATGGAGTCGGCCTTTGCGGTGACTGTCGCGATGTTCCCGGGGAAGAGGTTCACCGGCACGCTGACGGCCTTCTTTATCTCGGAGACCGTCACGTCAAGGGCCTGGCCCTGCACGCCTATGGAGCCGCCTACGACTATCATGTCCGCGCCGGCTTCGTATGCTTCCCGCGCAGACCTGACGGCGTCATCCAAACCGGCGTAATCCAGCGGGTCTATGACCGCGAAGAATAAGGCGCCCTCGTTCTTTTTCTTCTCGTTTAGGTATTCCTCTACCTTGAAGGCCATGTCGGTATATTTTAACCCTAACCCATAAAAACTAACCCGGGGGGGCAATCCCGCGCGGGCCTGCGCCCGTAGAGGAGTTGCCGGTATACCCCCATACAAGACCTGCTAAGACCCCCCAATACAAGACTTCCCAAGATACCCTTATACAATACTGAAGACCGAGATGGCCGACCTGCTGATAGAGGGTGGAAAAGTGATGGGCCCGCGAAGCCTCGTCGACGCGAACCTTGTCATAGAGGGCGGGAGGATAATAGGGATAACCAAGGAGGCCATACCGGCAGACAGGGTGATAGACGCGAGGGGCCTTTATGTCATACCCGGGCTCATAGACCCGCACGTGCACTTCAGGGACCCGGGGCAGACTGAGAAGGAGGACTGGAGGACCGGCTCGCAAGCGGCAGCTGCCGGTGGCGTGACGACCGTCCTTGACATGCCGAACAACGACCCTCCGACGACTACTGCCAAGAGGCTTGATGAGAAGAGGGGGATCGCCTCAAGTAAGAGCATAGTCGATTTCGGGCTGTTCATCGCGGCCGACAACAAGAACCTTGAGGAGCTGAAGGCCGCCAAGAACCCGGTCGGGGTCAAGTTCTTCCTGGGAAAGACGACCGGGGACATGACCTTTGACATCCGCAAGCTGCCGGAATACCTAAGCGAGCTGAAGAAGCTGAACAGGCTTGCAGCGTTCCACTGCGAGAAGATGGAGCTGATGGCGAAATACCGGAAAGACAAGTTCAATTACCTATCAGACGTGCGGCCGCCCATCTGCGAGTCGATGTCGATAAGGGACGCGGTGAAATCGATGCACAACAACCGCGTGCACATATGCCACGTCAGCACGGAGATGGGGCTTGACGAGATAAAGAGGGCACAAAGCCTTAGCGGGCACGTGACCTGCGAGGCCACACCGCAACACCTCCTGCTGACAAAGGAGGACGAGAAGAAGAGGGGCGCTTACCTTAAGATGTATCCTCCGCTAAGGGGGAATGTCGACAGGGCCGCGCTCTGGGACGGGATAAAGGCGGGGCTTGTAACCATGATAGCCACAGACCACGCGCCGCACCTGAAGTCGGAAAAGGAGCTCCCGTTCAATGAGGCCCCGGGCGGCGTTCCAGGGGTGGAAACGCGCCTGCCGCTCATGCTCAAGCACCTTGATTTGAGGATGGTCGT
>JBFYKJ010000101.1:0-18280 GCA_041306005.1 Candidatus Altarchaeota archaeon
GACGCTCTTCCGATCTGAGAGCCCTGTGCGGCGCGGTCTCGATGCCCTTCTTCAAAACGTCACTTCTCATCTTCTTAGCGGGCTTAATTAACCTTAGCCGAATAAAAAACAGAATAAAAGCCGGATGAAACCGCAGGATAAATCCATCAATCTTAGCGGAACAAAAAGCGGAACAAAAAGATTACTTCGCGCCCCTAGCAATCTCCTTGTGAAGCCCGCGCCTTGTGCGCAGGCCCCTTGTGAAAAGGTCGTGGAACCTCTGGGCCTTCTTCTCGCCGGCGGCCTCCCTTATCGCGCTCATAGCTCCCCCCATGGCGGCGTTTCTTCTCTTTGCCAGCGCAGCGGCCTCCGCCTTATTCAGCTTACGGCTCCCCAGGTCAAAATCCAGGTTTGCATAGCGTTTTATAGCATTGTGCGCGGCCGCCCTAGTCTCTCTATGGGCTTCGTTCTTTGGGTTGAGCCTTATTTTGGTCATAGCCTCTGCGGCCACGGCGGCTGCATCGGTTATCACCACATTCCTGCTGACGGCCTCGATGTTCTTTGGGAGGTCTTTTACACGCACCATCCCGAACCTCCTGCTATGCGCGTCGGACGTTTTGCGCATCCTCTCCCTCAGCGCGTCCCGCTCATCCCTGAAGTCGTCGATGACTTTCCCCACGGACATTATGCCGTCGTTCAGACCCTGCAGTATAGCGTTCGGATTCCTGCCGCGCGTCCCGAGCTCGTATTGCAATTGCGACAGCGTTATGCCGGAGCTGTCCGCGAGCATCTCCCTGGTTTTCGCGTCAAAAAATTTCGGGTACGCCTGGCCAAATTCCTTAAGGGCGAGCACCTGGGCGTAATTCTGCGCTATCAGGTTTACCTTCTTGCGCAGCCCGGGGCTCTTTATGCCCTCGCTGTTCAGCACCGCGCTTGAGGCGATGCGGATGCCTTGGCGGTATGCGTTTTCTAGGAAGTGCAGCAGAGCATCCGGGCTGTCGGGACCATGCAAACTGTCGGCCTTCCTCTCAATTCTCAGTATCCTGGGCAACATGGTTTCCCTTAGCGTACTCTCGCTGCCGCCCATCCTTTCCCGCCGCGCGGCGCGCCTGCGCCTTTTGCCTTCGCCCAGTGCGATCCCTTTCTCAGCCATAATCCCCTCTTGCAGTGGATTATCTAACGAAGCTTTTAATAAAAGTGCCTTGTTGCACGGCAGTAAACTAAGCCTATTGCCTTTTTTATTCCCTCTTCCCTTTACTAAGTCATAATCCCGCATAAAATGCCCCCAGCAATAACCAAGCACATGCCCATAGGCGATGTAGTGCAGAGGTACCCGGAAACGTTCCCGGTGTTCATGAGCTTCGGCCTTCACTGCGTCGGCTGCCACGTCGCGGCCTTCGAGACGATTGAGATGGGCGCAATGTCCCACGGGATAAACCCCGACGAGCTCGTGGCCGAGCTGAACAAGGTGGTCTTGCAGAAGGCGCCGGCGGCTGAAAAGTCTGAAGCAAACTCCAAACCCAAGGCAAAATCCCGAAAATGACCCTCTTTGACGACATACGCTATGGCAAGGCCTACCAGATGTACATAGGCGGCAAGTGGGTAGATGCGAGCGGCGGCGCGGCCATGGACGTCCTCACGCCAATAGACGGCTCGGTGATAGCGACAGTGCCGAGAGGCACTCTTAAGGATGCCGATAAGGCTGTACAGGCTTCTTACGACAGCCGGGCCAAGATAGGCAAGATGTATGCTGTTGACAGGGCCAAGCTCCTTGCCAAGATAGGTTCCCTCGTTGCGGAGCACGCAGATGAGTTAATAGACATCATAGTCATGGACGCGGGGAAGCCGAGGAGCGTCGCGAAAGGCGAAGTCAACGCCACCGCGGAACGGTTCAAATACGCCGCTGAGGAAGCAAAACAGATACGCGGCGAGTCCATGCTCGGCGACACGGTCCCCTGGGAGAAGGAGAAAATCGGGATGGTCCTTCGCCAGCCCCTTGGCGTCGTTCTTGCGATATCCCCCTTCAACTATCCCCTCTTCATCGCGGCGGCCAAGATCGCCCCGGCTTTGGCGGCTGGCAACTCCGTCGTCTGCAAGCCGGCGAGCGACGACCCGCTGGCAGTGCTCTATTTGGCAAGGCTCATCCAGGAAGCGGGCGTCCCGGACGGCGTCTTTAACGTCGTCACGGGGAGCGGCGCAGAGATAGGCGACTACCTCGCCGGCCACCCGAAGGTGAAGATGATATCCTTCACCGGCAGCTCATCGGTCGGGAAGAGGATAGCCCAGATAGCCACCCTGCAAAAACTCCACCTTGAACTGGGCGGGAAATCCCCTGCCCTCGTCTTCGACGACGCGGACATCGCAGTCGCCGCCAAGCAGTGCATCAGCGGCGCCTACAAATTCTCGGGCCAGAGGTGCGACGCGATAAGCAGGATGCTGGTCGAGAAGAAGATAGCGCCGTCGTTCGTCAAGGCTCTCCTCGCCGAGGCCAAGAAGTGGAAGGTCGGGGACCCAAGACAGGAAGACGTCACAATCGGCCCGCTCATAAACAAGAGGGCGCTCGAAAAGGTGGACGAGCTCGTCAAGGATGCCCGGAAGAAGGGCGCCAAGGTCCTCCTCGGCGGCAAGAGGGGCAAAGGGTTATACTATGAACCTACCATCCTTGACAACGTCACCCCGAAGATGAAGATAGCCTGGGATGAGACCTTCGGCCCGGTTGCCGCGATAATGCGGGTCAAGGACTACGAGGAAGCCATCGAGCTTGCCAACAAGTCCGAGTACGGCCTTGACGCGTGCGTCTTTACTCAAGACGTGGACAAGGCGCTCGATGCGGCGCTAAGGCTGGAAGACGGGACGGTGCAGATCAATGCCGCCCCGGCACACGGGATAGGCAACTTCCCGTTCGGCGGCGACAAGGACTCGGGGATGGACCGGGAAGGGATCAAATTCTCGGTTGAGGAGATGACAAAGGTGCACACCATAGTCTTTAACCCTAGGAAGAAAGAGTAGTCTTCCAAGGTATCGGTGTTGCACTAGAACTAATATTACTAGCCGTGGTTGGGAGAGCCTACGCGCCCTTCCTGTTCTTAAACAGCCTCACAGCCCACGACGGGCGGTTCATCACGGCGCGAAGCCCGCTGTCTATGGCGACAAAAAGAAGGAACGTGATCAGGACGGCGTTGGCGATGTCGTTGTAGGCTATCTGGTACACCGCCCCGAGCATCAGGGCGCACGCGATGGAGACTATCAGGATGTACATGCTAGTATAACGGGGAGTGGAATAAAAACTCTCCGCCGCTCTTCGCAGCGCCGGCCGGGTTTCAAATCCCCCCTCCTTCCGTTTTAAAGCCTATCCCCTAAATAACAGCACATTAAAAACTGATACATATGCAACAAATATCCGAAGAACTGAAGAACAAGATAGCCCAGTTCCAGGCCATGCAGCAGCAGCTGCAGATGATAGCGGTGCAAAAGCAGCAGCTGGCCATGGACAAGCGGGATGCGGAGGAGGCGCTCGAACAGCTGAAAGCCGCCAAAGGCGACGTGTTCAAGTCGGTCGGGCCGATCCTCATGAGGTCCGACAAGGCGTCGCTCGAGGGCGAGCTTTCAGAGTCGATGTCGTCCTCCGACAGCCGAACAAGGCTCCTTGAGTCGCAGGAGAAAAAGGTCGCAGTGAAGGCCCAGGAGCTGCAAAAGGAGCTCCAGGCAAGCCTGTCCTGATGACGCTCCTTAGGGGTGCGGCAGAATCGGGCGGAAAGATAGTAATCCTGTCGCACCTCAACGCGGACCCGGATGCGGTCGGTTCCAGCATAGCTGTTGCGGAATTCTTAAAGTCCCTCGGCGCCGAGCCGGTCATGGGCGCCGCTGGCGGGATCAACGCCCTTGCGCGCAACCTCATAAAGAAGCTGGACTATAAGATCGAGGTCAACCCGCAGATATCCGATGCCGCGGCCATACTGATACTCGATTCGTCCTCTTTTTCCCAGCTTGCGCCGATAGACGTCGCATCCTTTTCCGGGGACATCTACATAGTCGACCACCACATACCGGAAGAGGACTTGAAATCCCGGGCGAAGGCCGCAGTCTTTGACGAGGCCTCGACGTCCACGTCCGAGATGGTCTACAAGATGCTAAAGGAGGAGGGCTTCAAGTTCACAAAGACGGTTTCCTTGGCCCTTATAACCGGCATAGTGACTGACACCGGCCACCTGCAATTCGCGAGGCCGGAGACCTTTAGGATAATAGCGGACCTTCTCGAGGCATCGGGAGAAGAGTACCCGGAGGTCCTCAACTTCATAACGATACCCACGGAGCCGTCAAGGAAGATCGCCCACCTCAAGTGCGCGTCAAGGCTCGAGATGGAGCGGATAGGCGAGTGGATAATCGCGCTGTCGAATGTCAGTTCCTTCGAGGCTTCCTCCGCCCGCGCGCTGGTTAAAATAGGCGCGGACGTGGCTTTCGTCTGTTCGAAGGAAAAATCCGACGTCCGTGTCAGCATACGCGCTTCGAACAAGTTCGTCAAGAAGACGGGCATCCACTTCGCCAAGGACTACGTGCCGCAGCTGGCTTCCGCGCTGAGCGGCTCGGGAGGGGGCCATGTGGCCGCAGTCAGCATCAACGGCAAGTTCGAGGGCAACGAGGAAGAGCTGCTCGAAAAGTGCTTTGACCTGCTGGCGGAGCTCGTGAAGGCGAAGGCGCCGGAAGAGGCGCAAACCGGTTTGGGGGCTGAAGCGCACAGTGCGGACACGCCATAAGGCGCGGGTCTATTATAATACAGCCCCGGCAAGTAGCGTATTTATAAGTAGCGTATTTATACCCTAAGCTTCAAATTAGCACCTAGAATGGCACAATACCAGGGACGGAAGTCTGGCCTTGCGGCCCGGAAGAAGAAGAAGTCGGAGCTCGGCGCAGACCCGAGGAACCCAAAGCTCACGGACAGCGCTGAGGAGCAGCGCAAGCAGCTGCGAAAAGTGGGCGGCAGCACAAAGACCACGCTCGTCAAGGCGCTTTACGCCAACATATCGGTCAAGGGAAAGACCAAGAAGGCGAAGATTACGATGGTGCTCGACAACCCCGCTAACAAGGATTTCAGGCGGGAGAACGTCCTGTCCCTGGGCGGCGTTGTCGAGACGGAGCTTGGCAAGGCCCGGATAACCTCGCGGCCGAGCCAGGACGGCGTCGTGAACGCGGTCCTCATCGAGTGAGCGGCTCTTTGATGAAAACCTCTCAACCAACTGATGCTTAGGGCAGCCCCCGCCCTTTTTGACGAGCTCATCTGTCGTTTTTCAGTCTTAAAACTCCAAAATCCGCCATGTTAGACATACAATCCGCGCTCAAGCAGAAGCTGTTCAAGCAGAAGATACTGCTGCACATGGGCTGTCGGGACTGCGGGAGCGAGGACACCTACATGGGGGTCAACGTGCTCGCCCGGCTTGGCATTTCGGCGGAATCGCGGGAATTCGAGTGCGGCTGCGACCTTTACGGCTCGGACGGCTCGAGGCTTGCATCGCACGTGGCCGAGAACATGAAGTCCCTTAAGGGATTCTCGCAGGCTATAGTCGGCTGCGCGAGGTGCTATCATGTCATGAAGGCGTATTACCCCCTCGAGGTCGTGCACATAAGCGATGTGATATTGAAGAGGATCTCCGCGATGGAGCGCTCGTTCGGCGGCTCCGGCGACGTATATTACCATGATCCCTGCTACCTCGCCCGCTTCGAGAAGCTGATGGACGGGCCGAGGGAGGCGCTAAGGATACTGGGCTACACGGTCCGCGAGTTCCCGGCGAGCAGGGAAAAGGCGGACTGCTGCGGCGACTACTCGCCCTCGCGGGCTATCCGCGAGCGCGGGGCCGAGATGCGCCTCTCGCAGCTTGCGCAGGTCCGGGACCCGGCGGCAAAATGCATCGTAACAGCCGCATGCCCCAAGTGCACAAACAACTTCTCGAGTTTTAATAAGGAGAACAGCAAAATCACAGTCAAGCATTATCTAGAGCTGGTGGACGAGGCGCTGAGCTCCGTGAACCCGGCTTACTACCTCTGATCGCTTCGCGCGCTTGGCGCAATCATAATCATAATAAAAATGGAAAGACAGATAGCTGCACCGAAGAGCAAGTTCGTGAAGGTGGAGTGCAAGGGCTGCGGGAACGCGCAGGTCATATTCGACCACGCCGCTTCGACGGTAAAGTGCGTCATTTGCGGCGCCGTGCTCGCCGAGCCTAGGGGCGGCCGCGCGGACCTGAAGGTGCCGGTCGCAAGGGCATTCTAAGGCAGGTGACGGCCCGGCCGCGGTGTCGGCCTCGCAGGCCCCACAAGGCCGCATTCCTTCTAATGGAAGCATATCCCGAGAGGAGAGAGCTTGTCCTGGCAACGGTAGAGCGTGTCACCGACCACGGCGCTTTCGTCAAGCTGGACGAGTACGGCGACAAGCAGGGCATCGTCAGCCTGAGGGAGTTCTCTGCCAAGTGGGTCAAGAACCCGAGGGACTACTTGAAGGAGGGCCAGAAATCCGTCCTTCGCGTCATCCGCGTCAATACCGAGCGCGGCCACATCGACCTTAGCCTAAAAGAGGTCAGCGAGAACGAGAAGCGGAACAAGCTGAAGGACTTCAAGCTGGAGATACGGGTTGGCAAGCTCATGGAGCACATGGCGGCCAAGATGGGGAAGAAGCCGGGCGAGCTGCACAAGATGTTCGGCGACAAGCTAGTCGAGGACTACGGGTCCCTCTATGAGGCATTCGCGGCAGTCGCCAACGGCCGGGACGACCTGAAGGGCTACATCAAGGACGAAAAGCTGAGGCTGGCGGTCATACAGGCCATCTCGGAGACCATAAAACCGACGCTTGTCAGCATCCGCGGCTTTGTCACGCTGCACTCCGAAGCGGGCGACGGCATCGAGGCGATAAAATCCGCCCTGACAGCGGGCCAGAAGACCTTCCCGGAGGGCATCAAGGGGGAAATTACCTATGTCAAGGCCCCGAACTACCGCATAGACGTGACCGCGGACGACTACAAGAAGGCCGAAAAGGCGCTCAAGGACTGCTACGAGACCGTTGAGAAGCAGCTGGGCAGCAAGGCGTCGTTCGAGTTCAGCAGGGAGCTCAAGAAGGTCGAGTGAGCGCGCGGCAGGCTGAACCACAATACAAGACCCAAGACATCCAAAGCTTCCCCAATACAAGACCCAAGACTGAAATGAAGACCCTCATCAAGAAATGCGCTCCCTGCGGGATATACACCCTCAAGGGGTTCTGCCCTAAGTGCAACGAGAAGACCTCAGGCTCCGCGCCGCCCCGTTTCGGCCCGGAGGACAAGTACGGCGACATAAGGCGGAAGGAGTCGCTCGCCGAGGGCGACGAGTCCCCTGCTGCGGGCAAGGAAACCTACGCCGGCCAGGAGGAGTTTGACGATACTGACTGCGACTCGTGCGGCGAGTGCGGTGGGTGCGGGTGAGCGGCCCGGCGTTTCCTTAAACCTGTTCGCCCGGAGTTGCTTCTTTAAACTATTCCGCCTAACTGTAGCATGACTGACATTAACCCATATAAGATACCCCCCCAAGTCGTGAGGAAGGCCCGCAAATCGGCGATAGAGGGGTATCCCGTCTACATAGGCGGCTACCGCGCGACAAAGCTCGGCAAGATAATCTTCGTCAGCCCTGAGAAGCCTATTTCAAAGGGCCGCCTTGGGAAGGCTTATTCTATAGTCGCCTTCCCGTCTAGCCCCAAGGACGAAGCCGCCTTGCGCGAGGCATCAGGCGGGGTCCTCGGGGGAGGTCCCTCAACCGCGAACCGGGGCGGCATCGGTACCATGCGCGCGAGGCAGACAAAGCGGGGCGACCCGATCATGCTAGTCAACGCGCAGGCGCATTACCGGGTTAGGGATATGCATTCGCCCAAAAGCCGGCCAAAGCCGAGCTTAGGGGACCTTGCGCCTGAAGAACTGGCATACGAGCATGCGAAGTCCCGCGGCCTTGACGCAAAGACCCATGCGAAGTACGCGCGCTGGTGGGACGGCGGCATGCGCGAGCTGGCAGAGATAAGCGACTCGCTTAATGTAAGGCTTTGGATACCCGAGCGTGTGTCCAGCCGCGGCCTTCTCCGGACCCGCCATATGACTGACACCAACATAGCGAGTCTTGGCAAGGCGGTGAAGAAGACCACCCAGTGGTGCAAGAAGCGCGGCAGGAAGGTTGAGGCCAGCACAGGCGTCGTTATAATCCGTCCATCCCTAAGGCCTAAGCCCGGGCAACACCATTTTGCCAGGCCCAATCGAGCTTAAATCCTTTCAGCGATTATTATCTCGATGGCCTCCAGTTATCTTAGCATACCGACAAGCGTCGTTAAACGCGCCTGGGCGGAAGCTCCGGTAGGTACGAGCTATCCCAAATCCGATTACCCCTACTCCTTTCGCGTCACCAAGAAAGGCACCAAGAAAGGCAGCATAATGGTCATCACCAGGCTGCCTGCCGGCGGGATGCAACACTTTGGCATAATAGCCTTTCCACGCCCAAATGACTCCCCACATTTCGTGAGGGGGCAAAAGGCTCTTAGGTCTGGCGGCCCGTGGGTGTACAATCCGGACGCCATCGGCACTTTTGAGGTCAGGCAGGCGAAGCCGGGGGCCCCAATCAAGCTATTGGTCGCGCAGGCGCATTTCCGCTCGAGAAGTGTGCGGAAGCAGGGGCCGCCCCCCGGCATTACAGAAGGGGAAGCAAGGGCATTCTCAGATACCTTAGAAACGGCATATACTCCCGTGCCTGAGGCTATCCGGCGTATTGAGCAGAAAAATTCAATCTTCAGCCGCTTCGAGCTGAAGAAACTCAAGAGGCAGCTGGGCGATTATACGCGATACCTGAGGATAGCCGACAACGCAGTCCCGAGGAGTGTGGCTTCGAAATACGAAGGCTGGTGGTACCACGCCATGAACGAGCTTGTCGACTACGCGCTCGAGAGCGGTGTGGACATCCATGTCCCAAAGTCTAGCCTCCGCAGGGAAAAACCGGAATGGGCTTCGCAACAGTCGGCCAGCGGCCTTAAGAGGCTGGTACAAGTCATGGACAAGGTATGCGAAGAGCGCGGCATAGCCTGCAAAAAGCGCGCACTTGGCGGGTTTATCATCAAGACCGGAAGAAAGCCTGGCGCACCGTCGGTTAGCAGGATGCCAAAGCTGTGATGTACCTGGGCGGGTTGGCAACTGCCGCCTGTGCCCAGCCGATGTTTTTTAACCCCGAGCGCCAAATTACCCGCTATTACCATCGGGCATCCGCTCTTGGGCGCCCCTGCTTAAAATGAAAGAGACTGAGGTCCACTTCCTCTCAGAGCCGCAGTTGAAATCCCCGATAATCGTAGAGGGCCTCCCGGGCATAGGCCTCGTGGGGAAGATAGCCGCCGACCACCTGCTCTCAAAGAAGAAGGCTGTAAAGTTCTGTGAGCTGTATTCGCCATACTTCCCGGCCCAGGTCATCACAGACGATGAGGGCATAGTCCGCCTCGTCAAGAACGAGTTCTACTACTTTTCCGAGAAGGGCAAGGATTTCATAATCATCGCCGGCGACTTCCAGGGGATGACCCCCGAGTCGCAATACGAGATAAGCGGCAAGATACTCGACGTCCTTGAGAAGTACAAGCCGAAGGTGATTTACACTTTGGGAGGCCTCGGGATCGGCAAAGTCGTCAAGACCCCGAAGGTGTTCGGCGCCACGAACAACAAGGACTTGATAGCGCCGCTTGTGAAGCTGGGCCTCACCTTCACCGGCCGCGGCGGCGGGGGAATATTCGGCGCATCCGGACTTCTCCTCGGCCTCGGGAAGCTGCGCAACCTCGACGCAGTCTGCCTGATGGGCGAGACGGTGGGGCACGTCGTCGACGCCAAGGCGGCGAAGGTGCTGCTCGAGATGCTCGCTAAGGTCCTTGAGATAGAGATAGACATGAAGGGTTTGGAAAAACAGGTGGAGAACACCGAAAAGGAGCTGCAGAAGATACAAAAGCTGCAGGACGAGCAGGCGCAGGCCATGCAGATGGCCATGATGGGTCAGGAGTTCTCGGACGAGGACGTGCACAGGTACATTAGGTAGATCGGCTGTTTTCAATCTTCGGTCTTCGGTCTGGTGCATTTGGTCCTCCGGCATATTTCATCCTATTCTCTCACCCCGCAAGGGGCCCCAAAATGCAGGAGATAAACGTCGATTTCCATATCCACTCCCGCTATGCCAAGGGAGTGTCCCCGGAGATGAACGTCCCGCGGATAGCCGAGGGCGCCCGGGGCAAGGGTCTTGATGTCATAGCCACGGGCGATGCCACGCACCCCGGCTGGCTGAAGCACCTGGAGGACAGCCTGAAAGAGGAATCGGGGGGGCTATATTCCGTTAAGGGCGATACCGGGCCCGCAGCAAAGCCCGGCGAAGCGGGGTTTTTGCCCAAGACGCACTTCATCATCACGGCCGAGGTCGAGGACCGGGACCGCGTGCACCACCTTCTTTTGTTCCCTTCCCTCGAGTGCGCCGAGCGTTTTCGGAACGACATAAAATCCAGCTCCGCCGATATCGATACCGACGGCCGGCCGCACGTGGCGATGTCGGGGGCAGAACTCGTGGACCTGGCCAACGACTGCGACGCGCTCATCGGCCCGTGCCACGCCTTCACCCCTTGGACCTCGGTCTACAAGGCCTTTGATTCCCTTAAGGACTGCTACGGCGACAACCTGAGATACGTCAAGTTCGTCGAGCTCGGGCTTAGCGCAGACAGCGACATGGCCGACCGGGTTGCGGAATTGAAAGACCTGACATTCATGAGCAACAGCGATGCCCACAGCCCATATCCCCACCGCGTCGGGAGGGAGTTCAACCGGCTGTCGGTTGAAGGGCCCACATTCGACGACATAAAGAAGGCGATAGAGCGGAAGGCGGGAAGAAAATTCACGCTGAATGTGGGATTGAACCCGAGAGAGGGAAAATACCACGAGACCGCGTGCACCCGATGTTTCCTTAAGTTCCGTGTCGACGACGCGATGTCCCTCAAGCGCCGTTGCCCGGAGTGCAGGGGCATCATAAAGACCGGGGTGAAGGAGCGGATAGAGGAGCTGTCCAAGGGCGGGGCGACGTCGCGGCCGAAGCACAGGCCTCCTTATATGTACACCGTCCCTCTCGCGGAAGTCATCGGCATGTCAAGGGGTGTTGCTACCCTGACAAGCCCGCGCGTGCAGGCGGAGTGGGCGAAGATGGTGGAAAAGTTCGGCCCGGAGATCGGGATACTGATAGACATGGACGTCCGCCAGCTGAAGGCGTATGACGCTAAGATAGGCGGGATAATAGAGGCGTTCAGGAAGGGGAAGATACTGTATGATTCGGGCGGCGGCGGGAACTACGGCAAGCCGCTCTACGACAAGCCGCTGAAGGAGAACTTCTACGACAGCTCGCAAAAGAGTTTGGGGCAGTTCTGATAACTATTCTAATCGCTTCTCAAAGCGATTATTTCTTTCTTCTGGCCTCTATCTGTGAGTAGGCCAGGATCCCGGCTATCGCCGACGCGACAGCGACTATCAGCAGGGCGATGATGTCAAAGCCGCCCTGTCCCGTCTTGATTATCGTGCCGTTCGGCGTGATGCTGCCGTTCGGCGGGGTGGCGTTTGTGGGTGTTGTATTGATCTCATCGCTCTTGCAGTCGAGCTCAAGGCTCTTTATCGTTATTACCGTGCCGTCTGGGACCGCCCCGGCCGAGAAGGCTAATGTCACATCGCCGAGCCCCAGGGACCCCCCGGCCGCGGGTATGGCCTTTGAGGTTTCCCCAAGCACCCTCATCTCGCAGTCCTCTTGGATCTCCACATCTTCATACCTGTAGACAAATACCCCGTCCCCGTGCGAGAACTCCCTGCCCTCGTGCGTTATCGTGACATTTAGCGTGTTGTTGAGCACCAGGCCCGCGGGCAGGAACTGATAGGCTTTCCCCGACCTGATGAAGTCAGCATACACGCGGGTCATGTAGACCGACATGGTGTCGCCCTTCTTCCTGAAGAACTTCCATATGCTTGACAGCGGGCCGCCGCGCTCCGTGTCCTCGCCGCTGAATATGTATTCGGCCATCCGCGAGTAGTCGCCGCTGTCGACGCTGCAAAGGCCGGCTTCCGTGGCCTGGGCCTCGGTGCTTAGGAGCGGCGCCGCCTCAAGTGCGTTCTCGCAGCCCGCATACCACGTGTTTATGACAGCCTTCCTGCCGCACACGCTAGAATCGACCTGGCCGAGCTTGTTGTTGATGTAGCCCGCCGGCTCATCGCCCACAGGCGTCCAGGCTATCGAGAAGTCGCCCCTCTCATACTGTTTTGTGCCAATAAAATAGTCGCGTATGCCGGATGCTGCGTTGTGCGAGTATTCCGTGTCCCCGTCGCAGTCGGTTATCCACAGGCACCCGCCCCTGAACCTTTTCCAGTCGTCCCGTCCCTTGCCCTTTGACATGCAGGTATATACCTCAAGTTCCGTAGCCCCTTCATCCAGGAATACGCCCCGCGTCATCTCGTCGCCGAGGAAATAGAGCATCTCGTCGTCCTTTGCGAAGTAGACATCGCCTGTTTTGCTTTCGATGTCCATGGTCCCGGCATATGCCCACATGAGATCGTTCTTGTCCTCGAATGTGTTAGCCTCGAGATATTCCTCTGTGGCATCTTCGGACGCCCCCCCGGCGCCCTCGAGGAAGTTGTCCGCCCAGACCTCGGCGCGCTCGTCGATGGTCTCAGGCAGCATGTCCGGGCCGAAAAGGTATTCCCTTAAGATGACCGCGGACCGGGTGTCCGCATCTGTCGACACGCCGTCAAGCTCTTCGAGAGTGACATTGGTCGGGTCAAAGCCCCATTTCTCCTTTATGGAGGCTAAGATATCGGGATACCCGCTAAGGCTCTCGTTCACCGAGTCCAGGATGTACTGGTCGATGTTCGCCCAGCCGTGGCCTTCGTCATAGCCCTCGTAGGCGTCCTCATCCGTTCCAAGCCCGGTCGCCGCATTGCCCACTTCCACCATCGCCTGGTAGGCGACCTCGTATTTCTCGCCCCACTCGTTGTTGTACCACCTTGCGACGTTCTCTATTATCGCTGTGACAAAGCTTTTCGAGCTGTGCGCCTCCGGGAAGACATCAGGCTCTCCCTGGGCCCACGTGTCCTCGGTTACCGTAAGCTGCGGCCGCGAGAGCGGGCTTGGGATCGCGGGGGCGGGGGGAGGCGTGTAGGTCACCCCGGGCGGTGCCGAGGCGTCCACATAGCTTGTCTGGACCTGCTGGCCGGCTAAGTACTGCTCTTCCTCGCTAAGCGGGGTGTACTTGTCGCCGGTGGCGTCGGTGCCTATATACAGCTTCTTTATGCCGCCTTCCAGCTTTGTATTCTTGCTCTCATAGCCTGAGGCGCTTCCTGAGCCCAACTCCGAGTTGTACACATCTTTCCAGAGGCGGGCGCGCCCAGACAAGGTCTTTATGTCATGCCCCGGCAGCTTTGCCTTCGAGTATGACATCATGATGCGTAGGTACTCCGCGCAAAAGACAGCGGACTTCGTGTCGGCCAGCTTGCCGTCAGCGCCGTAATCTGCAAGCTCCTCGACCTTCACGCTGCGCGGGTCAAAGCCCCACCTCTGTTTTACGGCCTCCGCGTGCGCAGGATTTGCATTCATGTAATTTATCACGTCCACGAATGCCACTCTCCTCCCCCTGACGAATTGCGCCCATCCCAGGCCTACCTTGCTCCCCAGGCTATACGCACCCGGGGCCATCCCCAAATCGGACTCCACGTTGCCTAGCTCTATCATGAACTGCCGCAAAGTCGGGTAGTCAAAGTAGCCCCGCTCGGCGTACCACTGCGCGACCTCGTCGATTACGGCCGTGACGTCGGCTTTTGACGAGTGCGCGGCTCCAAGGGCCGACGGCGCGAAGAGCGCGGCCGCGAGCAGGAAGATGAAGAGCTTCGTCCGGGTCTCCATTGTGGTTTCGCTTATCGGAATAATTACGTTGGGAGCTTTAAAACCAATGTGCGGCGTTTTGGGCTTACTCCCCGCCACCGAATCTCGCCCGCAGGAGCCTTGCAGCCAGTATTATAGCTAAGAGGGCTATCATCCCTATGATCGCTAGGAAGAGGTAGTCCTGCCCGGCCGGCTGGCGCCCGCCGCCCGAACTCCCGGTCTCGTTTACGGTTATGTTACCCCCCTCAGGGATATTGCCCCCAGTCACCATAGTCTCGTTGGCGCACTCGAGCATGAGCTCCTTGACAGTGATTGTAGTCCTGTTTGAGAGGCCTCCCTCCGGGAACGTCACCGTTATGTTCCCCAATATGATCGCCCCGCCGGCCGAGCCGATTTCAGTCGACTTCTCCCTGAGCACGGTCATGTTGCAGCTAGCTTCTATCTCCTCATCCTCGAACCTGTACGCGAACACGCCGTCGCCGTGGGTGAACGCCATACCCTCGTAAAGCAGGGTCATGTCGACTGGCTTTGCCATCCCAAGGCCCGAAGGCAGGACCTGGTAGGCTATGCCCGAGCCCTTGAACTCGCTTTGCAGCCTTGCCATATACACAGTCAAATGCGTCTGGAAGGTGGACGTGCTTGACAGAGCGTTGTCCTCCGTGTTCTTGAGCGGCTCCCGCTTTGCGAGCCTTACCGGCCCGGGCTCCGCGGTGGCGGCTGCAATGACCGCGCTTGGCAAGCCATCCAACGCTATCGTGCAGTAGCCGGGCGACAACCCCAGGCCCGCATCGGCGACCTCGTTTTTGGCAAAACTCTCGCACCCCGGATACATGATGTCTACCCGCGTTATCCCGCCGCACAAATAGTCCCCATAGTCCCCAAGCTTGGCGCTCTCGTATCCCGCAGGTCCCGGATGATCGTTGGTAGTAGCCATGACGGCGATAGCCCCCTCAACATAAGCCTCTGAGCCCTTAAGCCCGTTTACTAGCGTGCCTGCCTTCGCCGCCGAATAAGCGCCGTCGCAGTACGTGACCCAGATGCAGTTTCCTGTCCCCTGGATGCCGGTAGGCATCTCCGGCTCAAGGCACGCATAAGTGACCGGCTCTTTGTCTTCTAAGTACATGTAGCTCTTGAACCCCCCGGCGGATTCCCAGGATTTGGCGTAATACGTAGGATTATCCTCGATTGTGCCCGTATAAACCCACTCGATGCCGTTCCTGTCCTTGAACAAGTTGGCCTCCGCATAGTTTTTGACCTTCCCCGCATAGTTCGTCTGCGGTTTCGTCGGGTCCGCAAAGTTGTAGCGCCTCGCCCACCAGTCGACGCGGGCCTCAAAGTACGGGGATATCTCCCTGTTAAGCCCCCTCCGTTGCTCGTCTATGGCTTCCCTTAGCAAGATTGTTGAAAGGAGGTCCGAGTAATCTAGTAGCCGTATGTCCAAGCTCTCCGGGTCGAAAACCCACTCGTCGGTGTTTATACCCAGCTTTGTAGGCGCCCCATTGAGCTTAAGCTCATAGCGTATGGTCCTTTCCCATTCGCTCCGTATCCTGGCAACTCTCTCCTTTGCCCACGCTTTCATCTCATCCTCGCTCATTTGCCACCTTTTAGGGTAGAGCGATTTGCCCTTGAGCCTTGCCATCACCGCGGCGAACACGACATCGGGGTGGTCCTCCGTAATCTTGTCAAACTGGGGCCATCCGTAGTTGACGCCGTCGTTGTATGAGTTCTCCAGCGTTCCGAGGCGGGTCTCGTGGTTCCCTATCTCTATCATCAGCTGTTCGACGAGTGAATAGTACTCGTCAAGAGACGCCCACTCGCCGTTCCCTCCGAAATATTTTTCGTCCCCTAGCCTCACCTCTTGATACCACTCGGCGACCATGTGGATGGCCCTTGTCACATAATCCCTCGACTCGTGCGGGGGCCTTACCACTTCCCCAGCGGCCGGCGAGGCCAGGAGAACCGCAAGGAACCCTACTGCAAGTGCCGTTGCGAGCGCTGCGGAGCGGTCGTGGAATGGATGTGGGAGCGCCATGTTGGAGATTGTGACACTGTTCGGGATATTTATATGCAAACACCTTAAATAATCGCGCTCAGGCCTTCTCCCACTTCGGGATGAGGCGCATTTCTCACTTAGTTTTTGGATTAGGGTCAGCCTCCCTTCTAACCTCGGATCCCATCTTGTTAGCCCTGGCCGCCATCTTCTCAATCCTCCCCGACTTTGATTGGCCGCTCTGCCACAGGGGCTGGTTCAGCCACTCTCTTTTCTCCGCCGGCGTATTGTCGGCCGCCGGCCTGTTTGCCTCCGGCTGGGACTTGAGATTCCCGATATTAATCTTCCTCGCCCTCTCGTCGCACCTCTTCCTGGATTTCTTCACCAAGTCGGGCATCCCGCTGCTCTACCCGTGGCGGGAGGAGAGCTTCGGCCTAAGGGTCGCCACGGCGCATAACCGCGCCATGAACGCCGCCTTCCAGCTGGCGGGCGTCGTGATGCTCACCACGGGCATCTTCGGGTTTTCCTTTATTGCGGGGTAAATGTACCTGCAGCGATGCAATGAGAGAGCGCCTTAAACAAAAGTGGAACTAAAGCAGTCCCCGGAATGAAACTCAAGCAGTCCCACCAGGACTTTCGGGTCGAGGAGGTCAGCGACCTTTCGATATCCAAGGAGCCGAAGAAGTACAAGCTCTATCTTCTTGAGAAGCGGGGGATGGAGACCTTTTACCTCCTGTCTTATCTAGCAAAAGAAAACAACATCCCGGTCACCGAGTTCGGCATAGCCGGTTTGAAGGACAAGCACGCGATAACCCGCCAGTACATGACGCTGCCCGCCGACCGGGAACTGGGGACCCTTCACGAGCGGGGCTTTGATCTGGAACTGCTGGGCTACACGGACGAGCGGCTCGAGATCGGCAGCCTCATAGGCAACCGCTTCACGATAACCGTGAGGAACGTGAAGAAGGGCGAGATAGACGGGATATATTTCAAGGCCCGCGAGGTGGAAAAGAGCGGCGTTCCCAATTACTTCGACTCCCAGCGGTTCGGGAGCGTGATAAACAACAACTTTGTCGTCAAGTATGCGGTCAGGGGGGACTACGAGAAGGCGGTCAAGACCTACATGACGCAATTCACGAAGTCCGAGCCGTCGCGGGTCAAGAACGAGAAGAGGGAGATACTCAAGAGCTGGGCAGATATCGTTGACGGGCTCCCGAACGGCGAAAGGATACAACCAAAGACGACGAGCCTCTCAAATATCCTCGGCGAGTACCGGAAGACCAAGGATTGGACTGCCGCTTACCGGCGGATACCGACGAACGTCCGCAAGATGGCGCTTTCCGCCTACCAGAGCCACATCTGGAACGAGTGCGTCAAGCTGATGCTGAAGAAAATCCTCTTCCACGAGCAGATGTACACGATAAAGTACGCGGTCGGCGAATTGGTTTTCTACAAGACGCTTAAGGAGACCCAGAAAAAGGAGCTCCCTGAGACGCTAAACCTGGTAGGCCCTAAGATGGAGTTCCCAGGAGGCGGGAAGACCGGGGCATCGGGCACGGAGCCGACAGGGGCATCGGGCATGGAGGAATGGGCGATAAAGCGTGTCCTCGTAAAGGAGGGCGTCAGGCTGGAACAGTTCGACATACAGAAAGATACCGGCGACTACTTCGGCGTGCGCCCGCGGCCGGTGATAATACTACCTAAAGGTTTCAAGATATCGGAGCCCGAAGTCGACGAGCTCAACGACAACGGGAAGAAGAACACGTTCAAGATAACGCTGTCGTTCGAGCTGCCGAAAGGGAGCTACGCGACGATGGTGACCAAGAGGATATTTAATAGGTAAGTGCGGACTGACTTAAGGCGGCAGTTTTTCTCAGTCCCTATGTTCGATCCGCCCGTCGGGGCGTATATAAGCTATAGCAACGCTGTCCTTCATCCTCTTGTTGGTCCTGAAAAAGTGCCTGCCGTCGTACGAGACAAACAGCCGTTTCTCGCCAAACGGGGCTGCGTCGGCAGGTACCGCGTGGAACGGAGGTATCCAGAAGTTCTCGCGCGACGGCAGCCTGGCCGGGCCGCCTTCCGCCCTTTCCGCAGTGTCGCCTAATACGTAAGCGTCTATCTTTTTCACTCCCTTTGTGGTCCGGCTTAGGACGGTTATCTCCCTCTTATAGGGCTTGCCGGCCCCTCGCCTCCCATCGGTACGCCCCTCTGTCTCGACCACCCTCTTGAGCCGGGTAAAACCGTCAAGGCAGATGACCTTCCGTGTGTTGGGCCAGAGGCCGTTTATAGTCTTTCTCCACTGTTCCGGCGTGCGTTCGCGGACCATGCTCAAATGGACTAATCTATGTGCTTTCTTGCATTGCCGAAGGAAACCCCAGCCCTGAAGAAGTG
>JBFYKJ010000102.1:0-9792 GCA_041306005.1 Candidatus Altarchaeota archaeon
TGTGGCTGTCGCTCCCGAGAAGCGTTTTGCCCGGGGCCGCAAACCGCTCCAAGTGGACTTGATGGCATATCCCGTTCCCGGGGCGGGAGAATTTTATCCCGTATTTGTTTGCTATAGTCTGGAGGAAACGATGGTCGTCCGCGTTCTCAAAGCCCGTCTGGAGCGTGTTGTGGTCGACGTAGCTGACCGAGAGCTCGGTCTTGACGCGTGGCAGTCCTAAAGCCTCGAACTGGAGATAAGCCAGAGTCCCGGTCGCGTCCTGCGTCAAAGTCTGGTCTATCCTTATCCCTATCTCTTTTCCCCACCCGCCGTCGACGATGTGGGGCTTCAGTATCTTTTCAGCGAGGGTGGCCATTTCGGTCTTGAGTCTTCAGTCTTGAGTCTTGTATAAACGTATCTTGGCAGGTCTTGAGTCTAGGATCTTTTTCAGCCTGAAACCAAATCATGCAGACCGCTTG
The DNA here is from genome assembly GCA_041306005.1 of Candidatus Altarchaeota archaeon. GTDB lineage: Archaea > Altiarchaeota > Altiarchaeia > JAFGQM01 > JAFGQM01 > JBFYKJ01. The sequence continues at coordinate 459 of JBFYKJ010000102.1, forward strand.
CACAAATAAAAACGTGCTTTAATTTCCAATCCCGAAATAAAAGCCCTTGATGAACACGATTTACCTGATCGATGTCACTAACAGGGACGGCGTGCAGACTTCGCGCCTCGGCATCGCCAAGCTGGAGAAGACCCTTCTTAACGTATACCTCAACAAGATAGGGGTGTTCCAATCCGAGTTCGGCTTCCCTTTCACCCACCACGAGATCAATTACCTTAATGCCAATCTGGAGCTGGCGGAGATGGGCGTGATAAAGCCCATGCGGCTGTCCGGGTGGATGCGCGCGGTGAAAGAAGACGTCGAGCTGTCCTGGAAGAACGTCCCGGGCCTTGAGTACGCCAACTTGTCGGCATCCACCTCCGAGCAGATGATAAAGACTAAGTACCAGGGGAGAAGAGGGGGGGAAGACGTCATAAGCGAGATGGCCGAGGCCGTCAAGCTCGCGAGGCATAAGGGGGCAAAGAGCCTCGGGGTGAATGCTGAGGACGCGTCGCGAACTGACATGGATTACCTTATAGAGTTCGCAAAGGCCGCGAAGAAGGCTGGCGCCGACCGCCTCCGCTACTGCGACACGCTCGGCTACGACGGGCCGTTCACCGCATACGAGAGGGTAAAAGAGCTCGCGAAGCAGGCGAAGATGCCAGTCGAGATGCACTGCCACAACGATTTGGGCATGGCGGTCGCCTGCTCGGTAGCGGGCGCCAAAGGTGCAATCGACGCCGGCCAAGATGCATACATCAACACCACTGTCAACGGGATCGGCGAGAGGGCGGGCAACGCGGATTTAGTTTCCGTCATACTCGCCCTAAAGCACGGAAGCGACTTTGGCGGGGCGGGGGGCTACGGCGGCGGGAAAGGCAACGCCAGCACAGAGGGTAAAAAGTACCATTTAGACCCGAGGATAGACTTAAAACACGCGTGGAACATCTGCAAGTACGCGTCTTACGCTTTCTGCGTCCCGATACCGGTTAATCAACCCGGCGTCGGGTCGAACGCATTCGCGCACGAGTCGGGGATACACGCGGACGGGGCCCTTAAGGACCGGAGGAATTATGAGTTATACGACTACGAGGAGCTCGGCCGCGGGGAGCCGGAGCTGATAGACACGGGGAGGAAAATCACCGTCGGCGAGTACAGCGGCATCAAGGGGTTCAAGAACGTGTACGGGGAAATCGAGATAGAGTTCAAGGACGACGCCGAGGCGAAAAAGATACTCGAGCTCGCGCGCTACGCGAACGTCCACAAGCAAAAGCCGCTAGTTACTGATGAACTTAAGTTCATCGCGAAATACCCGGACCAGGTCAGGAGGATACTGACGATGAACCCGCTGCAATAGGATAAGGCCTCAGCTTTCGCTAAAGCGGCTTCTAGCCTTTCTGGCGTTTCCGGCCCCCTTTGTCGCTCGCGCGGACGCCAGCTTTGACTTCGGCGTATGATGTGATCTCATCAATGCCCCCCGGCGACAACGCGTGAGGCGCGCCGAGGAGGGGATAAAACGCACTGCCGGGGTCGCCGCGACCTGGACCATAGTCATCATAGAAAAGGTGGGTCAGGTGCACCTTGCCGTTGACTACCACGCCCAGCGCCCGGTCACTTCCGCGTGTTCCGTACCTATCCGGTTTGAGGATGCCTTTTTCGTCCAGGTTCGCAATGCGGCTCTTATTTACATCCAGCGGGTGTTTGGTCCAAAGCTGCACTATCCTGCCCTCGTCGGAAGGCACAGGATTTTTCTTGCCTGCGGATTTGGGGCGCGCGGGGTAATTAAGGTCGCGCGTGGCGCCGAGTGCCATACTGTAAAAATCTATTAGCCGGCCCTTCCTCATCAACTCCGGATGCAGTTTAAAGGCCTTTGGCAGAGCGCCTTTCGACTTGCCACTCCTAATATTCACTACCTTTGCGTATCCGTGAATATCGGTTTCCTCTGGCGATACTGTGAATGGCTTTTTCACGGGATAATAACCATGGGGCGTGTGGTCCCAGGGATAATCGAAGTCGGGATAGTAGATGTGGGTCACATGGACCTTGCCATCGGCGACCACGCCTATCGCCGGCCGGTGCACCATCGTGATGCCGTGGCTGAGGTCTTCGGGCATAGAAAGGCGTACTACTTTACCCTCGTCGGACGGATGTGCCTCGTAGCCTAAGCGATCCGGGCGCTCAGAGAACCTAAACTCATCTTTGTACATCATATCCTTGCGCATCAGCTCCGGGTGCAGCCGGTATGCGACCGGGAGTTTTTTGGCAGTCTTAACTCTCTTCCGTACTTTCGCCGCCGGCTTCTTGGCTTTCGGCTTAGCTGTGGGTTGGGCACTCTTTTTAGCAGCAGTCCTTCTTGCGGCAAACATGGGCTTCACGGTTTCTCACCGCCAGTAGAACGGAGAAGAAGATAAAAATGGGGGGCTGCCAAAGGCAAGCCCCACTTATGCTAATACGAAACTTAAGTCGACCTTGGCGTCCTTGAGCCCACGAAGCATCCTATCAGCGCCAGGACGTACACCTGTAAGGATGCAAGCAGGTTCGCCTCAAAGCCGAATCCGCGCCCGGCGGCCGCATAGCCCCATATCAGCGGTATGACGTATACCAGCGTCAGCACGAGAGCAGCGACAGGTATCTCAGCCGCCAGCATCTCCTTGCTGGACCGCACGTATTTCATCCCGACGATTAGGCCTGCGACGAGCGGCAGGACCTTGTCCATGGCGGACATCATCGCCGACACCATCGAGTGGAGCGCCGATATGTGTATGTCCGCGCTCCCGGCGAGCGCTATGTCCAGGTTCATCAGCGGGACAGTTATCAAACATGCCAGTATCCCGACGAAGACCGGTATCATCAACTTCCACTTGCCGTCCGGCAAGAGCGCATAATTCTTTGTCTGTTTCGTAGCCATATTTCCTCCTTTAGTCCGGCTCTTGTCCGGAACGGATGGGTGCTTCAATAACGGGTGGGGCAATAAAAAGCCGCCAGCACCCTAGGACTAGACTTCTCAAGCTATCCTAATATAGGGCCTGCCAAGCTGCGCTAAGACAAGACATTCCAAGCATCGCTAAGACAAGACTTCCCAATCTGCGCTAAGACAAGACATCCCAAGAAACCCTAATACAAGACCTCCCAAGAATCCCTTATACAGGACTGGAAACTCCTTACCTAAGCTACCGTTTCCATCTTCGCCTCTATCGCCCGCATGTCCTCGACGAACCTCGGGTAGGACACCGCGACGCTCTCGGCCTTGTCTATTGTGGTCACGCCGTCGGCCCGCAGCCCCGCGACTGCAAACGCCATCACTATCCTGTGGTCGGCATAGCTCTCTATGCGGGCCGGGTTAAGGCGGTCCCTGCCCTCGATCACAAGGCCGTCCGGAGTCTCCTGCAGCTTGACGCCCATGGCCTTTAGCCCCTGCGCCATCGCGCTTATCCTGTCGCACTCCTTTATCCTCGCGTGCTCGACGTTGTGTATCCTGCTCTTCCCTTTTGCAAGGGAACACATCACGGCGGTTATCGGCAAGAGGTCGGGCGTCTGGGACAAGTCCACGTCTATCGCGCGAAGCAGCCTGCCGCCGGAGACGCGCGTCCCGTCCTTTCGGGTCAAGACTTCGACGCCCAGCATCTTAAGTATATCTATAAAGTACCTGTCGCCCTGCAGGGAGCGCTCGAAGAGATTCCTCACCGTGACCTCCGAGTCCGTAAGGGCCGCCGCACCGAGTATGAACGCGGCGCCGGAGTAGTCCCCCTCGACCGTGTACGCATCCCTCGAGTAGAACTGCCTTCCAGGGACGAGGAACTTCTCATAATCGTAGTTCTCGGCCCTGGCGCCGAAGTCCTGCATCGCCTCGAGGGTCAGGTCAAGGTAGGGCCTCGACTTCAGTGGGGTGGTTATCTCAATGACTGTGTTGTCTATGTCCCTTAAGGGCGCCGCAATGAGCAGGCCGGAGATGAACTGGGAGCTCACGTCCCCGCGGATGCGGATGACGCCCCCCCTAATCGGGCCGTGGACGCTGACCGGCGGGCACCCGTTATTAGACGCGGTCTTGACGCCCGCACCCTCGAGCGCCTCCAGCAGCGGGCCCATCGGCCTTTTCCTTATCGACTCATCGCCCGTGAGCGTGACCTTCTTGTCGCAGAGGGAGAAAACGGATGACATTATCCTTATAGTGGTCCCGCTGTTCCTCACGTCAACGGTGTGCTTCGGGACTGCGACCTCCCCGCCGTTGCCCACCACCTTGACCTGGGACTTCCCTATGTCGATCTCCGCGCCCGCGGCGCGCATGGCGTCTATCGTTGCGAGCGGGTCCTCGGAGAGCAAAGGGTCGTTTATCATGACCTCGCCCTTGCTAAGGCCGGCGAGCATTATCGCCCGGTGGGTGTAGCTCTTGCTGGGCGGCGCGTTAACCGCGCCCTTCATAGCCCTGCAGGGGTGCACGTTCAGTTCCATGGAAAACTGCGATGCCCCGATGGGGCCGCACGATGAGGCGGTATTTTGGATGCGCTGTGAATATATAATGCGTGCGCTTGCGCAGGGCGCCCGGAGCGGGGCGGGCGGGCGATAAACGCCCTGGCAGGGCCCAAAAGCCCCTTTTAACGGACACCGCGGTTTTTTAACCTTACCGCCGTATAATAAGACGCTTTTAAAAGCAAACAAATAATAAACACGCAAACTAAACCCAAAATGGAAGCATATCCCGGCGACCCGTACGCCTACATGCCAACAGGCGGCGGAAGGAGATTCCATAGCGTCGAAGGCGTATTGCCTTTGATACTATTGATCGTGATAGCGTTTTTCGTCCTGCAGTTCTTGGGCGTGCTGCCGTGCATAGTCCCCATCGGCTGCGGCGGCGAGGCAAGAGTGGTCGTGATCGGCGTGGCGTCCTCGGAGCTGAGCAAGACGCTCTCCGGCAAGGAAGCCATGCAGGCTGGCATCAAATATGCCGTGGACTTCCCGTCCGACTACATAACGCTCGACATGCTGAAGAATTACAATGTCGTCGTCATGCAGGGCGACCCATACTTTGACATGAACACGAGGGAAGCGATCCGGGATTACGTTGACGGAGGGGGCAAGCTTATAGTGGTCGGCAACGCCGGCTCAAAGCACCCGCAATATGCGAATGTCGCCGGCTGGAGCTGGCCCGCCGGGCAGGGCATACCGGTCCCCGCCGAGATGATAGGCGAGTGGGTCGGCTGGTCCTCCGTGTCATACGGGTCCGAGCTGCGCATGTCTGCCATCAACCACCCGATAGTCAAGGGCCTCAAGCTCGTCGGCTCAAGGCTAAACGTGCCGTCGCAGATCTTCCAGGTCTTGTCAAACGGCAACGTCATAATAGCCATAACGACAAGCGATGGGAAGACTGTGCCCGCGGTCATTGAGGGCGGCAGCGGATTGGGAACCGTGCTGTACTTCGCGTACGACCCGGGGCAGACGCCAGAGATACTGCTCGTAGCAGTCAAGTACCTGTCCGGCATATAAGCCGGACACTTTTTTTATTTTCTCTTTCTTTGTTACTTTCTTTGTTTGTTTCTTTCTTTATTTTTTGTTTGTTTTCTGTTTTTTCCGTCTTCTTTTTGTTTCGTTCCTTAGGCGTTGCCCCGCTTGCCCCGCACACCGGTCAAAGCTTTTAACCCCCGTTCTATATAGCAAGCATGGGCGGCGGGGGGCTCGGGAAACCGCCCATGGTGATTGGATGGATTCTAAAGCCTTAATGGGGCTGGCGTGCGCGGCGGCGATACTCCTTGTCGGGTATATGCCGGGCTTGTTCACGCCTGCAAAGCAGGCTGCGCCCCACTTTGTGGAGGTCGGCCCTGGCTGCGCATTCATCAGGGAAGTTTAGGGCGAGACTGCTAATGGGGGGCTAAACCGGGAATGGAAAAACATCTTATCGTCGGCATCGACCCGGGCACCAGCGTGGGCATCGCATTCCTTGACGTGGACGGGGAGGTCGTGGACGTGAAGAGCGCCAGGAACCTGCCGATAGAGGATATAATAACGGAGATAGCATCCAGGGGCACCGCGGCGGTGATAGCGAGCGACAAGGCCGTCGCCCCGCCTGCAGTGGCAAAGGTCGCCAGCATCACCGGCGCCCGGCTGTTCACGCCAGACGAGGACCTGCAGGTCGAAAGGAAGCGGGAGCTCGCCGCGAGGCGGCCCACGGGGAACGACCACGAGAGGGACTCCCTTGCCGCGGCCGTTTACGCCTACTACCACTTCCAGAACAAGATACGCAGGATAGAGAGACAGGTCCTTGACGAGCTCGAAGCGATAAAGGCGCGCGTGCTTAAGGGGGAAAAAGTCTCGGACATCTTCGAGATGAAGGAGGGTGGCGGGAAGGAGAAGGAGCTCCTCGCCCAGCTCTCCGCGCTAAGAAAAGAGAACCGCGAACTGAAAACCGAGAACGACCAGCTCCTCCGCGCCCGGCCGAAATCGCCACATGAGATAATAAGGGGCGCGACCCGCGAGGCGAAGGACATAATGGTCCGGCTGTCGAAAGGAAAGCTGGCGATTCTAAAGGAGGTCCCGTCGCTCGCGTTCATAGACCTGAAGGACGCCCCGATAAAGCAGGGCGACTGCATCCTGTGCAGGGGCAAGGGCTTTGACACCAAGGGCATAAAGTTCCTAGAGAGCCGCCGCGTGGGCGCGATAATAAGCCCGGCGAAGCTCGAGTCAATAGCCCCTACGGGGGACCTTGGCGAGCTGGAGACTATTTCCTGGGAAGGGCTTTTCTTTGCCGACCCGTTAGAAGTGCAGAAGAAATGCGGCAGGAGGCGCGAGGTCAAGGCGAGGGACCTCGAGCTTATGCTTGTCGATTATAAGAAGGGCCGCAGGTAGAACCCGCAAGATGGCAGACCCAGAGGCAAGTAAAGAGAGCTCAACGGAGGCAGGGCAGGCGCAGGTACGGCAGATCCAACAGCGGGTAGACCAGATACGGCAGCAGGTAGATCAAATCCAGCAGCCGGCCGGCCCGCGGGCGCGAAAGAGGCCCATGACCCAAAGGGAGATGCTAGAAGAGCTCATGATGCAGAAGAACCCCGTCGAGCTCGACATCCTTTTGTCAAAGGAGCGGACGCTCCTCTCGAGGGAGAGGACGTCGATAGCGATTTCACAACTCGCCCTCGCGGTGGCCGCACTCGGCTTTGTCGTGCTCCGGTTCTTCGTCGACCCCGGTTACGAAGCGTTCCTTGCCCTGGGCGCCGGCCTTGTCGTGATGTCCGTCTGGCTGTTCTACTACTCCTTCAGGGACTACAGGCACTTCCAGACGAAGCTGAGGCGCCTGCACGATTTGAGGGGGCACCTTGACACCGTATATGTGTCGGATCTCGATGTGTGAGCCCGGGGCGCGGATATCGTGCGGCAGGGCCAAAAGCCCGTTTTATATCCTTTGCAGGCTTAATCTAAGGGCAAAGGCGCCTTGTATAGGCAAGGGCGCCATTCACAAGATGGTCTCCGTTGACCGCAACATGTGCACGGGCTGCGGGGTATGCGAGCGTGTCTGCCCAGCCGATGTCTTCACAGTATCCGGCGGCAAGGCGAGCGTTGGGCGCGGGGAGAATTGCATTCGCTGCGGGAACTGCGAGGTTTGCTGCCCCGCGGGTTGCATACTGCTTGGCGAATAGCCGTCCGGCGGCCGAAAACGGCTTGCAGGGCGGGAAGCGAGACAAAATGGAAAAAGAGGCGACTGCGGGGACGGATGCGGCGGGGGGAAGGCCTCCTGCCGGCGGGATGCACGCGGCTGGGGAAAAGCGTGCCGGCGGGGAGAGGCACGCGGGAGGGAGGAGGATAGAGGACAACGTCATCTATGTGGGGAAGAAAGAGGTTATGAACTATGTCATGGCGGCCATCACGCAGATAAACAAGGGGCAGACGGACATACATGTCAAGGCAAGGGGGCGCAGCATCAGCAAGGCCGTGGACGTCGTCCAGCTGCTGAAAAACCGCTTTGAGCCCGGCATCGCGATAAAGAACATAGAGATAGGCACCGAAGAGGTCGAGGCCGAAGAGGGCGGCAAGATAAAGGTCTCGACGATAGACATCGTGGTGCACAAGTAAAGCACCGTGCAGCACGGGCATTTTTGAGATTGCATCGCTCCCTGGACACCAGCGCCAATATGGCTTTTCCAATCTGCGACAACTGCGCCCGGACAGGGCATCTCTGCGAGGCGTGCCAGGAAAAAGCCAGGAGGGGGGGCCTCTCCGAGCTTGAGATACTCGTCTCCTCCATACTCGCAAGGCACGGGGCGGCGGGATTCGAGTCCATAGCCGAGCTGGAGCAGGAAAACAAGCTGGTGATATTCGCATCCGAAGCGGACGCGCCGAGGATAATAGGGGCGGGGGGTGAGACTGTCGCCGAGCTGGCCAAGAAGCTTGGGAGGCGCGTCGCCGTCGTCTCGAGGTCGTGGGACAAGATGCTGATAATAAAGTCGCTGGCAAGGCCCGCCAAAGTCGTGGCGACAACCATCGTTTATAGGGATGGCGCCGAGGTCGCAAAGCTTATATTCGATAAACCGCTAAACGAGGGGACTTTAGAGCTGATGAAGGAGCTTGCGGGGGATTTTGAAATCGGGTGCCAGGCCCCCGCGGGCGCAGTGAAACACTAAGATCAATCGGGCTCACATGCCAACATGAAACGGACTCACACGTGCGGCGCGCTGACGGGAAAGGACGTCGGCAAGAAGGTCATGCTGCAGGGCTGGGTGCAGGCCCGCCGGGACCACGGGGGGATAATATTCATCGACCTTAGGGACCGCTACGGGATGACGCAGCTGCGCTTTGACCCGCAGGTGTCCGGTGAGGCGCATAAGGAAGCGGATTCTCTCAAGAGGGAATTCGTCATCGAGGCGGCGGGCGACGTGGTCTCCCGCCCGAATGGCATGGAGAACCCGAAACTGCATACGGGGGCTATTGAGGTCAGCATCAAGGAGCTCAAGATACTTAACGCGGCCCAGACCCCGCCGTTCGAGATCGACGACCGGGCCGACTTGAACGAGGACATCCGGCTGAAGTACAGGTATATGGACCTAAGGAGGCCCGTCATGCAGAAGAACCTGATGATGCGCCACAGGGTGGCGAAGACCGTCAGGGACTTCTTTGACAGCGAGGGCTTCATCGAGGTCGAGACGCCGGTTTTGGGCAAGTCGACGCCCGAGGGGGCAAGGGACTACTTGGTGCCCTCAAGGGTGCATCCGGGCAAATTCTTCGCGCTCCCGCAGTCGCCGCAGCTGTTCAAGCAGCTCCTGATGGTCGCGGGCTACGACAGATATATCCAAATAGCCAAGTGCTTCAGGGACGAGGACTTGAGGGCCGACCGCCAGCCGGAGTTCACACAAATCGACGTCGAGATGTCGTTCAT
>JBFYKJ010000103.1:0-27663 GCA_041306005.1 Candidatus Altarchaeota archaeon
TTATCCTATGCCCCTAAATTATGTCAATGAGGCTTCTTGGAGTCTTTACCCTGGCGCTGGTGCTTGCGGACCTGGCAGCCGGCGCCAGCATAAGCGGCACGGCCTACGATTCGGGGCTGGATGTGCTCCCGGGCGTCATAGTAAAGGTCAATTCCACGCCCGAACAGTCGCTCGTCCTGGCCGACGGGACTTATACCTTAGAGCTGCCGCGCGGGACCTACCTTCTAGAAGCCGCTTACTACGAAAACTGGGCGGAGGCTATGAGCGACGCGCAGGAATTAAAAGTCATCGACGACGGCGAGTACACCGTCGACCTGATACTCCTCCCGGATTTGGATGCCGATGACGATCTTAGCGACGACTTTGAGATAGATGAGATCGGCGGCGCGCCAAGCACGGGCGGCACGACTGAAGGCAGCAGGGCAAAGAGCGGCCTGATAGGCATAGTCACGCGAAAGCCTGCGGCGGATTGGGGGTTCATAACGGTTGTCGCAGGGCTTGTAGTAGTGATAATGGCCCTTGCTTATCTTATCCTCAAGAAGAAGCCGAAAAAGCCTGTCGTGGGGAAGCCCAGTGCAGGAAAGCCCGAAACTGGAAAACCCGGGAGCATCCTGCCCGAAGATTTGGACAAGGTCGTCTCGATAATCCGCGAGGGTGGCGGCCGGGTGAACCAGAAGGACCTTCGGGCGAAGCTGCCCTGGTCCGAGGCTAAGGTCAGCCTGATGGTGTCGGATTTGGAGGAACGCGGGGTCGTGAAGAGGTTTAAGAAGGGGAGAGGCAACATAATAAGGCTTGAGGAACGAGGATAACCGGGTTTAAGTGACTTTTCTAAAAGAAACTGTTAACTAGTGCGAATTGCGACTATGGAAATCTACAAGACGCCTATCGGGGTCCTCGTGATGGACGGGGAGAAGGTCATTGACAAGATACTCTTCCCGAAGGACTCCAAGATAATCGCGGGGAGGCTCTCAGGCGACTGCCCGGAGGAGATCAAGCTCAAGGGCAGGTATCCCAAGGCCCGCCTCGGGGAGAAAAGGCTCCCGCTGGCCGACCTCGCCGAAAAGACGGGCTTTTGCAAGAGGGCGGACCTCGGCCTGATAATCTCAGCGGTCAACAGCGAGCTCGCAAAGTCCGGCGTCTCAAAGGGATTCGGCAAGGACAAGCTCATAGTCAACGCGGTCAGGGCGCAGCGCGCCCTTGAGGACGACATCAACACGCAATGTGAAACACTGCGCGAGTGGTATTCCATCCACTTCCCGGAGCTTAACGAATTACTGAAGGATAATATCACCTACGCGTCGGTAGTGTCCAAAACCGGCCAGCGTAGCGCAATGGATGAATCATCCTTATCAAAGGCTCTTGAAGACAAGAGGTACGCGAAGGCGATACCGCCGATTGCGAAAGAGTCTATCGGCTCCCCGGTTTCAGAGGACGACATGCAGGTCATGAAGAGCTACGCCTCGGCGATACTCGCCATGTCTAAGGAAGACTCGACGCTCAAGGGCTACATCGAGAAGTCGATGATCGAGATCGCCCCCAATACGTCCATCGTCGCAACGCCTTATGTCGGCGCGCTGCTGATAGAGCAAGCCGGTTCCTTAGAAAGGCTTGCCGCGCTCCCCGCCTCGACTGTGCAGATCCTCGGGGCCCAGAAGGCTATGTTCAGGTTCCTTAAGACAAAGACGCTTCCCCCAAAGCATGGTGTCTTATACGTCCACCCGCTCGTCAGCCAGGCGCCGAAGAAGAACAAGGGCAAGATGGCGAGGACTTTGGCCAGCAAGATATCCATAGCCGCAAAGGTCGATTTCTACGGCGGCGCGCCGATAGGCGAGAAGCTGAAGAAGGGCATGGAGAAGCGAGTGGCGAGCCTTAAGGAAGCTAAGAAGCCTTGAGTAATGCGCGCTTCCTTGTTTCGGGTCTTGTAGAGAGGGTGCTGGAGGGGTTTCGTGTCTTGCCGGCGGTTATCTGCGCCAAGACAAGACCTGCCCGGATAACCTAATGCAAGACTTGCTTAGACACGCTAAGACAAAACCTCCCAAGCACCGCTTAGACAAGACCTGCTTAGCCTCGCCAAGACAAGACCTGCTTAGCCTCGCCAAGACAAGACCGCGAACGTCTTCTAGTAATACGAGCAAGCGCTTTGCGTCCCGTCGCAGTTGTTGTCCCAGCCGTCGCCGCAGTACGACTTTGAAGCGGTATAATAAGCCGAACCCTCGCACGGCAGGTCTGAGCCATACGGCCCGTAATAGACTGCGTACTCCCCGCCGCCGCAGACGTTGCATGAGTATCCCGGGGTGCCGCAATGCGCGGAGCAGTCGCAGTTGACCATCCCGGCCGGGCACCCCTCGGTGCAGCAGTCGGCCACGCTGCCGGTGCCCGCGCTCGGCGACGTCACGGTGCCGCACTCGACCCCGTTCATGGACGACTGGTTGCCCGCCGTCGCATACCACTTGGTCGCCGTGCCCCTGCTGCAGACGTATTTCGTGCTGCCGCACCGCCACCACCCGCAGTTGATGCTTTGGTCGCAGTTGGAGTCGTCCCTAAGCCACTTCCGGGTGGCCGAGCCTACCCACGTCCACTTGCCACTGTCCTGCCAGCTTATGGAGATGCAGTACTGGTATTCTTGGGTGGATGCTATGCCGTCGGCGTCCCGCAGCATCGTGCAGGGGGTTGATGCGGAACAGGCGCACAGATTGGCCGGATAAGACTCCTCCTCATCCTCGTTATAATTGTCCTTGTCTATCTGCCCGTCGCAGTCGTTGTCCACACCGTCGTTGCATATCTCCGCTTCGGAGGGGTCGCAGTCCGGGCAGCCTTTCGGCGACGTGTACGCGCCAGAAAGCAGCCCCTGCAGGCACGACAGGTCTTCCTTCGTTATGAAGCCGTCCTCGTTCGCGTCCGCGCACTCGGTGTCGGTGCCCTCCGGCACGACGCCGTCCTTCTGTATCGCGTTTATCAGGTCCGACATGTAGGCTGTGTCCTCGTCGTCAAGCACCTTGTCCTGGTTTACGTCCCCGGACGCGCATCCCCCGCCGGACCACCCCTGCTTGATGCACGCTATGACCTCTTTCTCCGTGTGGTACTTCTGGTCCTTGTGCTCCTTGACGCACGTCCTGATGTCCGGGAGGTCCTCGCACTTCGTTATCTCGCACGCGTCGCTCAGGGCCTTTGACGTGTCTATGACGTATATGGTGTCCTGGGCGACAGACTGGTAGCCTATTTCGAACTCGACCGGGTATATCCCCTCAGGGGACGGGGCGGTGAGCGTGGATGCGTATGCGTGGGTGCGCGAGTCCCATGTTAGGGGGTAGTCGTGCGAGTACGCCACAAAGACTATGTTGGACAGCCCCGAGACCTCCTTGCCCGCGTTGCGCAGCTTCAGGTAAGGCACATAGTCCTCAAGCGGCTCGAGGACGTAAGGCACTATCAGCGTTTCCTCGTCAAGCTTCAGGCTTGAGGGCTGCATGTTGAAGGTCGTGGAGAAATTCTCCTCGTACAGCGAGTCGCCGACGACTTTCTTCAGATAGAGGTCCGCGCGGTGCTCGCCCGGGAATGGGGTATTCACGGCCACAAAATACGTCCCGTTGCTGCCGGAGAGCTTCAGCCCGGACGCGACCTGCAAGCCGCCGTCCTCGTAATAGACGGAGACCGAATTAGCAGCCAGGGAGTCGAGAGGCGAATCGTTGAACTGTATGTCAAAGCCCAGGTCCACCGGGGACTCGGTGTCCATCATCGGGTGAGGGGTTATGTCAAATAAGTTTGCCCCGCGCACTGCGACCCGGACCTTGACCACCTGGATGCCCTGCTTGCCGTTGTACAGCGCGGTCACAAGGAGGTCGTGCTCGCCGGGGAGGTCGGGGGCGAGGCATCTGGCTGCGGAGCCCGAGACCTCGCAGGGGGAACCGGCTATGCTTACGGTTATGTTCGCCAGGGATGTGACGTCCTTGACGTCCAGCGACGACGTGCCGTAAAGCACCTTGCTTATCTTCACCGGGAAGATCTCACCGGCCGCAGCCGGGGAGGGGACGGTTATCCCCTGGATGGTTATATTCGGCTCGGGGGGCGGTATCTTCTTGAGCACTATGTCCACGGACTTATTCTCGAACGGGCCGAGGGTGAAGTAAGAGGTCTTCTTGTCATAGTACCCTTCAACGCCGCTCGCCATCAGGTAAAAGTCGGCGCCGGGGCGGATCGTGGCGTAGCCGGTGTAGCCGCCGGACCCCGGTGGGAGCGAGTTCTTGGGCCCCGGTGCGGGCACGGGCGAATCGCCGCGGTACCATGCGGTGACCGTGGCGTTGGCTGCGACTTCGCCCCCTGCAAGGACCTTTGCCCTTACAAGCGAGGTTCCCCCGCAGCGCACGGAGAGGTTGACGCCCATTGATGAGGCATCCACGGCCATCAGCTGGGATGCGGAGCCTGCGCAGTCCGCCGGGAGGCCGGACGTGGACACTGTGACCAATGCGCCCTTTGTGGTGTCAAGGCTGGCGCAGCCGGATAACCCTAAATCCGCCGACCCTGCGCGGGCGCCGCCCGAATCCTTGAGGACTGCGGAGCCGTTTGCCACGGCCTTGCCGTATTGGTCCCTGACGCATACCGACAGCTTCGCGGGGCCGCCGAACATGCGGTACATTTGCACCGTGACTGTCTTCTCCATGCCCGGCTCGAGGGATACCTGCGACTGCATGCCGTTGTAGGGCTCGTACTCCGGGGCCTCCACGAGGACCGCATACCATTTCCCGGAATCGACGGTGAATGAGGACGAGCCGACCACCTCGCGGCTTTGGGTGGGCACGTACGACTGGCCGTTGGGTATCACTATGGTGACCTTGCCGCCTATCTGGTCGCCGCTGTCGGCGTCGGTGAGCACGACCTTGAGGGTCGCCTTTTGCGGCGGGGGCGGGGGCGGCGGTGTGGTCGTTGCGTAGAAGCTCGGCGGCGGTGCGAGCTCTATCGTCGTCAGGTCTTCGGCCAGTTCCACTATCTCCGACGCGGCGGTCTTCCCGTTCGCCGGGTTCTTGACGACCGCGCGCACAGAGCCGCTCTTCACGTCCTTGACGGACAGCTCCGTCAGCTTGCCGGAGTCCGCCTTTATGAGCGTGCCCTGCGAGGACTCAAGGCGCAGTTCGACGGAGATTACTATGTCAGAGATTATCCTGACCAGCACGCTGCGGGTCTTCGGCTGGACAAAGCAGTCCGCCCTGCACGACGTCGCGTTCTCGGAATTCGCGCACACGCCGTCCCCGCAGGTCTCTTCGGGCTGCGGCGGGGCGCCGGGGGCGGAAAGAAGGAGCACTAACACTACTATCAATATTAACACCGCTATCGGCAGGGCTATCGGCGGGATGTGATGCCGCTCAAACGGCTCTGCAAGACGGATCTTCCCAAGCGCGCCGTTAAGCGACTCGTCGATCCGGGCGAGAAGGGCCATGATAGAGATATTATGGGGAAGGTAATAAAAGAGGGGGCGGCCGGATAGCAGGCGGGGGATTTCACGGTATTATGCCATAAAAATCATGCCTTACCTGCGGTAAGGCAACTTTTTGCCGCGTTTGGATAAGTTATAACACGGCAAAAATCGCAAAGGTTTTTGTAAGTGCGCCGTTTATAGTGGGCGTGTTTTCCGCAACGCATTACTTGTGTAAGAAAAGGGCGTCAGGCGCCCCTCTGCACAGCTAAGCTTTTTATGTATTCACATATACAATTAAGGGGGCCCAACTATGAGATTGCGTAAGGTCGAGATTAACGGCTTCAATTCGTTCGGCAAGAAGACCGTCATCGAATTCCCGGAGGGAATAAGCGCGATAGTAGGGCCGAATGGGTCCGGGAAAAGCAACGTCATCGATTCTATATGTTTCGGCCTGGGTTACCCGAGCCGCAACCTGAGGGCCGCCAACGCGCAGGAATTGATACACTCAGGCAGCGCGGGCAACCTGCCGCACGCGAAAGTCGGCCTGACCTTCAACAACGGGAAGGAGGTCCTCGAGGTGGACCGAAAAGTCGACCGCAAGGGGAAAAGCACTTATCACCTGAACAGCGTCACGACCACTCTGGACGACGTGCACGACACTTTGTCAAAACACGCCATACCCAAGAACGGCTACAACATCGTCATGCAAAACGACGTCATGAAGTTCATCGAGATAAAGCCGAAAGAGCGGCGCCAGGTCCTCGACCAGATATCGGGCATCTCGGGGTACGAGGAGAAGAAGAAGAAATCGCTGGAGGAACTCAGCGTTGTCGAGAGAAGGATATCCGATACCAACCTGATACTTTCGGAAAAGAAGGGCTATCTCGAGGAGATAGGAAAGGACCGCGAGATAGCCATGAAGTACCAGGCGATGCAAGATGAATTGAAGAAGAGCAAGTCCGTCTATTTCTATTCCACGCTCTACGACCTGAACGGCGAGGCGGATTTGATGGCCGGGAAGCTATCGGGCTTCGCGAAGGACAAGGACATCAAGATAATAGAGCTTGCGAGGATAGACGAGCAGGCTGAGGAGATGCAGAAAAAACTGGAGGAGATAACGAAAAAGATACTCCACGGCCCGGGCGGCGAGTCCGGCAAGATGAAGGGCGAGATGGGGGCCCTCAACTCGGCTATTGAGAAAAAACAGGAGGAGATCCAATTCCTCAAGGGCGAGATAGAGGGCCTCGAGGGCAAGAAGAAGGAGAACGCCGGGAAGCAGAGGGAGATTGCGGGCGAGATAAAGGGCAAAGAGGCCGACATCAAGAAGCTCAGGGTAGAAATCGAGAAGGTCACAAAGGCGCTTGCCGCGAAGGAGAAGGAGCGGGAAGCCAAAACCGCCGAATACGACAATTCAGAGCTCATCGCGCTGGAGAAAGAGCGCAAGGGGCTTAGCGAGGCGGTGTTCGAGGCCAAGAAGTCGCTTACCATAATAGACAAGGACCTCGAGGCCGCGGCAAAGAGGCAGGAAGAGCTCGCCGAGTCGCTGTCGCAGAAGAAGGCGACGCTGAAGATACTGGAGTCAGAGGTCAAGGAGAGGGAGAAGGACTTGACAAAACTGGGCGCCGAAGCTGAAAAAGTCGGCAAGCTGTCTGCCCAGCTTGAGGAGACCAAGAACAAGCTCTCCGAGATGTTCCAGGAGTTCGCAAGGACCGAGAGCGAGATAAAGACCATCGAGCGGATGGAAGCCAAGATAGGCGAGAGCGAGTCGCTCAAGTTTGTCACCGCGAACAAGGCCAAAGGCTACATAGGGCTGGTTTCCGAGCTGGGGAAAGCCCCCGACAAGTACAGGACAGCATTGGAGGCTGCAGTCGGCGACAAGGGGAAGTGCATAGTCGTGAAGGACGACAAGGCCGCGCAGTTTTATATTGAAGGTTTAAGGAAAGGCAAAATCGGAAGGGCGACCTTCCTCCCGCTGGACAAGATAAAAGGCCCGGAGACCGGCCCGATCGGGGGCGACGGCGCCGGGGTCGTCGGCTATGCGAAGGACTTGATAAAATGCGAAGAGAGGTACCAAAAGGTCTTTGACTTCGTCTTCGGGGACACAGTCGTTGTGAGGGACATAGACGCGGCGCGGGGAGTCGGCATCGGCTCCATCAAGATGGTCACCCTCGAGGGCGACGTCCTCGCCAAGGGCGGGGCAATGACCGGCGGGTACTACCAGAAGGCGGCAATCACTTTTTCCAGCACCGAGGACAAGAAAAAAGCTTTGGAGAAGCTGAAGTCTGACATCGCCGCCCTGAAGGACGACAAGGACTCGCTCGAGAAGGAGCTCGAGGGCAAGGACAGGATAAACATAGGCGTCCTCCAGGAGAAGAGGGCGAACGTCGCCGAGAAGATAGAGATGCTGAGGAAGCAGGCAATAGGGGCGGATGAAGAGCTTGCCGGGCTGGCAAAGCAACAGAGGGAGCTGAAGGCGACAAAGGCGGATCTGGAAAAAGACCTCGCCAAGGACGACAAGGAGCTCAAGGGCATTGACGAGAAGATGAACATGGACGCCTTCAAGGAGATGAAGAGCATCCTGCAGACTTACGAGGGCGAAGTGCACGACCTCAAGGACCACCGCTTTGAATTGCAGACAAGGGAGAACGCCCTTAAGGGCGACATAGAGGCGGCGAAGTCGAGGATAACCGACATCGGCAGGCAGTGCGACGAGATAGACTCGTCGGTGTCAAAATTCAAGAACAAGATACAGGAGAGCATAGACAACATCACCGAATCCGGCAGGAAGCTCAAGGAGATAGAGGAGAAGCACTCGATAATTACCGTCGAGTCGCAGAAGCTCTTCAAGGAGCAGGAGAGGCTGAGCCAGCTGCTCAAGGAAGTCGGCCACAAGCGTGGCAGCCTGGAGGCTGCCATCGAGAGGATAAAGAACCAGAGCAACGACCTCGAGATAAAGAAGGCCAAGAACGAGGCAAGGCTGGAAGAGGTCAAAACGGGCATCGAGGGGTTAGAAGCTCCGGCCAAAGACGAGCTGAATGGCGCCGATTTGGCGGAGCTCAAGAAGAGGATAAAGGCTCTGGAGACTGAACTCGGCGCGGTAGAGGGCGTGAACCTGCGCGCAGTCGGCATGTTCGATGAGCTGCAGAAGCAGTACGGCGAGATAAAGGAGAGGAACGACAAGCTGCATGTGGAGAAGGAGAAGATATACGACCTGATAGAGACCATAGAGGAGCAAAAGAAAACGATCTTCTACGAGTCCTTCAACAGGGTCAAGGAGCAGTTCTCGCAGATAATAGGCGACCTGTATCCCAGCACCGAGGGCCGCCTCCTCCTTGAGAACGAGAACGACCCGTTCAACTCCGGTTTGATTCTTCAGGTCAAGCCGCGCGGCAGGGAGGGGATGAACATAGATTCGCTCTCGGGCGGGGAAAAGACATTGACTGCACTTGCCTTCCTCATGGCGACGCAGAGCGTCACCCCAAGCCCGTTTTACATCCTCGACGAGTGCGACGCGGCCCTCGACCAGGAGAACGTCCTGCGGTTGGTACAATTCCTGAAGAACCGCAAGCAATCGCAGTTCATACTCATCAGCCACAACCCCGAGACAGTCAAGCACATGGACTCGGTGGTCGGCGTCCACATGCAAAAGGGCCTCTCGCAGATAGTGGGCGTGGACATGCAGATGATGGATGCGTGAAGCTGCGTTAAAAAAACGAGACCTTGGACGAGAGCACCGTAACCCTTAACAAGCGGCAAAGACCCAGATGAACATCGTCGAGAACGCGGAGAGCGGGACCTATTGGAAGAGGATAATCCTTGACATAGTCAGCCAGGAGGAGTTTGACCCCTGGGACATAGACGTCGGCGCGCTCGCCGACTCGTACATGGGCAAGGTCAAGGACATCAAGCTAGTCGACTTCGAGGTGCCGGGGACGGTCGTCCTCGTCGGGTCTGTCCTGTTAAAACTGAAGAGCGACATCGTCTCCGGCCAGACTTTTATCTTCGAGGGCAACCTTGAGGGCGGCGACCCCGAAGGCATAGACGATGTTTCCGCGGACATCGACGAGATAACCGGCCAGCCGCTGCCGGCAACGACGATACCAAAGCTCTACGTCCGCAGGATCCCAAAACGGAAGGTCACGCTCAACGAGCTGATAGTCTTCCTCAAGAGGGTCATAACGCAGGTCGAGAAAAAGGACTTCAACATCGACCGGCAGAGGCCGAAACTGGAAATCCACCTCAGCAGGAAGGACATGGAGAGGATAATGAAGGACGTCCACAGCGAGATAATCGAGCTCGCGGGCCAGCGCGGCGGGAAGGCGTGCTTCAGGGAACTCGTCGAGGACTGGGACCGCGAGGGCGTAGTGAATTACCTTTTGCCGGTGCTTCACCTGGCGAACAAGAGCCGCGTCCTCCTGGAGCAGGAAGCGCCGTTCGGGGACATATACATAACGCCGGGCGGGAAGGGCGACAAGTGAGCGAACGGGATCATCCAAACAAGGGCTTTATAACCGGCAAATAAGGTTTAATAAGGTTTATCGTATAGGAGAATAGTACGCATATAAAATCCGCAAAGAAGATTAGAATAAAACCCATATGGCACCAAGAAAGATCATAACGGCTCCCCTGAGCGACGAGGATGTCAAGAAAACGGTGGAGGCCGCGCTCTTCATATCCGGCAGGTGGATGAGCATAGACGATTTGGCCAAGGTCGCCAACAGCGCCGCGATAGGGAAGGTGCAGGATATAGTTGCCGGGATAATGTCCGAGTACAACCAGAGCGGCGGCGTCAGGATGGTCGAATCCGGCGGGAACTACAGGATGGAGGTTTCTCCCGAAGTAAGGGACAGGGTCTTTCACCTCGCCCCGGAGCCGGAATTGGCGCCGGCGCTAATAAAGACGCTCGCGCTCATCGCATACAAGCAGCCCATTTACCAAAGCCGCGTCGTCGCAGTCATCGGAAACAGGGCATACGAGTACATCAGGGAACTAAGGAAAAAGGAATTCATCTCCATCAAGAAGCGCGGCAGGTACAGGCTCCTCCTCACGACCGGCAAGTTCAGGAAGTACTTCTCGCTTGAGGACGGCGCGCAGTTCAAGCCGGACCTCGGCTCAAAGGCGCTGGAGGAGGCGCAAAAGAAGCTGGATTTGTCCGCGGCCGAGATGGACGGGCTAAAGGACCTCAAGCCCGAGGATTTAGAGAAGCTGGAAGACGTCGACGACGACGAGTTGGAGAAACTGGACGAGCTTCAGAAGGCTAAGCAAAAGGCCGAAGAGAACGGGGCGGATAAGGGAGCCCCGGAAATTGCAAGCTCAGAACCTGTAGAATCACCGGAAGACGACAATGAGGGGTAGGCGCCTGTCGGAGAGGGAACAAAAGGAGTTCGTGAAGCGCTCAAAGGCGGCGCTGGGGGAACTCAAAAACGTGCTGCCCGACAAGACCCTGAGAAGCTACCTCGCATTTGTCGCAACCCACGCAAGGGTTGCGCCCATGGACGCACTCCAGCCCCCCGAAGGGAAGAGCAGCGTATTGTGGAGGAGGAATGCGCCCCGCCTGAAAGAGCTGGGGGTCAACCACACCGTCGGCTATGAAGTGCCCGGCAGGGGCATGGTCCCGACACGCTTCTACATAGGGCTTGACCCGAAGATATGGGATGACTTCCTTGCGGGCGGCGATAAGGGGAAGGAGGTATTCTGGCACGAGACAGTGCACGGCATACTGAACGCTGCCGGGTATCCCCAGCGCCAGGCGAGGTACCTGCGCGACCGCCCGGAGGCGGTGGAGAGGAGTTTAGAAGAATTATATTCGGTAGCTATGGAGCCGCGCGCGGCCAAGGCCATGGCTAAGAGGATGGTTCGCACAAAGTTTGACGAAGCCGTAGGGTACGTGACCCACGAGAGGGAGGAGGCGCTGCCCGATATCGTGTCCGCGCAGGCCCTGGCAAAGGCCCGCGGCAACAGGGGCCTGACAAGGCGCGAGATACTCGAGGTCACCGAGGGCAGGCCCTGGCCCGTCAAGAGGGGGATATACAGCATGCTGAACAGGATGGCCGCCGCAAAGAGGAAAAAGATGGGCATCCTCGAGCGCGCCGCGATGGGCATCGAGCGGGCGGGCGCGATCACCGACAGGTTTGCGCAGGTTAGGGAAAACATCGCGCCGCTTAAGGCCTTCAAAAGCGAAGGGCCGTTCTCCAAGAGACGGAGGATGATGATGGAGGAGCACATGCCCTTAAGGCGCGCCGCTTAAGGCCTGCCTGCGGGTTTGTTACATGCCCTAATGCCTTTGCAGCCGTATTCGCACCCGCCAAAGCTTTTTAACCCTTCTCCGCTTTACTTCTCATGGCGGTGCATCTTACCCAGAGCGAGGTGGGTTTCATCCAGGCTGCGGGCTTCGGCAAGATAAAGGACGCGGCATACCACCTAGTCAGGACCAAGCTCGTGAACGGCGACGCCGTTCCCGACAAGGGCCACCCGGTATTCAAGGCTATGAAGGCTATCGGCGCGGGCGACCGGAAAAAACTGGAGCGCAACTTCGGCATGGAGAAGGCAAAGAAGCTGGGCGAGCCGCAGGTGGACACAATCGTCGAGAACATCATGGGGTGGCTCCGGGGCGAAACGGAAGGGTCCGGCAAGGTGCAGGCCAAGATAGCCGAGTTCTGACCCTTGGCCCCGTTCAATAATAATTGGTTCAATATTAATCGGTTTAGTCGTTCAATATTAATCAGTTTAATCGTTCAAGTTTAATCGTTCAATATTAATCGGTTTAATCTTATTTCTAAAGATGGCTGAAATGCAAGAGGTATTTTCAGGGGTTTACAAGAGCGGCAACGCCGTGTTCACGGACGCCCTGGTCCCGGGCAGCGTCTACGGCGAGGAGCTGCGCGGCGGGCGCAGGTACTGGAACCCATACAGAAGCAAGCTTTCAGCCGCGATACTGAAGGGTTTGGACAAAAAGGCATGGCCGCTGAAGCCGGATTCTAATGTCCTCTATCTCGGCGCCTCGACAGGGACTACCGTCAGCCACGTCTCGGACATCGTGAGGAGCGGGCAGGTCTACGCCCTCGAGTTTTCGGAGGTTTCGATGAGAAAGCTCCTCGAACTGGCGAAGAAGCGAAAGAACGTCGTCCCGCTGCTGCAGGATGCCAAAAAGCCCGCGGACTACCAGTACCTCGTCGGCGACGTGGACGCGATATACCAGGACGTCGCCCAGCCGGACCAGGCGGAGATATTGTCAAAGAACGCCAAGGTGTTCCTTAAACCGGGAGCGATGGCCGTGATATGCGTCAAGGCGCGGAGCATCGACACCGCAAAGGACCCGGCTGCAGTCTTCAAGTCAGAGGAGGCGCGCCTGGGGAAGGAATTTGACATACTCCAGAAGATAGCCCTCGAGCCCTTTGATAAGGACCACATGATGTTCTTCCTCAGGTACAGGGGGTAGCCGGGCTGAATCCAAACACCTCGCGGGCTAAGCGCGGGAAACAGAACGGCCCCGCTCATCGCCTGATCCTGAACTTCGGCTTCCTCTGCGCGGCTATCAGCCCTATCGCGCCGAGGCCGACGATGCCCGCCATGATGGCCAGCCTGTCAAAGCCGTACAAGCCGTCCGGGAAGAGCATGTAGAAGAGCGCGGCGCCGCCCACCGATATCGAGAGCGAGAAAAGGCCCAGTGCCAGGCTCTGCGACTTGCCGGCCTGCGACCACGCGGCGATGACCATGCTGTTCATGTAGCCGCTGACTATGGTGTAGATGTCGTCCGCGCCCCTCGAGAGCTCGTTTGCCCGGTTGTAGACGTCTACCAGCGCTTCGGTCGGCTTGACGCCCATGACCGGCGACGTGCCGATAACTATGTCCGCAGCCTGGGAGCGGGCCGACGACAGAACGCGCCGGACGGCGCGGGCATCGTCGTTAGCGTTGGCTAGGCGGCGCAGGTCCCTGACGCCGGACTTGAGGCTGCCGTCCATCCCCTTTACCGACATCTGGAAGGATTTCAGGTAGGCGGCGTCCTTGTCAAGCGCCGAGGCGAGCAGGTATGTCAGGACAGAACCCGAATCCAGGCCGCCCCCGACGATCATCTCGTTGACGGACGCCATCGCCTCTTCGCAGACGGCATCCAGCCCGCTGTGGGCGGTTATGATGAAGCCCTCCGAAACGGCCACGCGGACCTGCGTCCAGGCCGGCGCGTAGTATTCTATGGTCAGCAGGTCGTACTTGCCCCTGCGCGAGACCCCGGAAACCGACTCCTCGAGCCCTTCGACGCCGCAGCATTTTTTAATCGCAACGAGCGTCCTCGGGTCCAGGCTGTCCGCATCAAGCCAGAAGAAATCGGCCTTGAGGGACGACAGCTGGGCAGGGTCGAACTCCTCGAATATCTTGAACTCGCCCTTTGAAAGGCCGACGAATTTCATCTTTTGCGGGTCGTTTCGGCCGCGGGATTCTATGCGCGGCGGGCCGATAGTAAATATGAGGCGGTTGCGCGCTTACTCGACGCACGAGTGCTTGCCCATCATGTGCTCTTCGCTCCTGCCAAGGCGCTGCATCAGCTCGGCAATGAGGCCGTCAAAGAAGATCATGGCGGTGTCCTCAAAGAGGGTGCCCATCGGCGCGAGGGTCACGCTTTGCCCCTCAATCTGGCGCTTCTCGTAGTCCTGCTTCGAGACGTCCAGTTTTGTCTTGCCCTTAACCACGACGACAAGGTCGGAGAGCTTGCCGAGCGTGGACTGGGGGTACGATGTTATCGT
Organism: Candidatus Altarchaeota archaeon; assembly: GCA_041306005.1. GTDB lineage: Archaea > Altiarchaeota > Altiarchaeia > JAFGQM01 > JAFGQM01 > JBFYKJ01. The sequence continues at coordinate 14,146 of JBFYKJ010000103.1, forward strand.
TATGACGCTGGCCTTGGCCTTCTTGGCGGACTTCGCATAGTCGACGACCGAAGAGGTCTCCCCGCTGCCCGAGATGCATATGAATATATCGCCCTGGTGCGTTGACGGCGTTATCGTCTCGCCGATTATGTAGGTGTCCAAGCCCAGATGGACAAGCCTCATGGCAAAAGCGCGGGCGGCAAGCCCGCTCCTGCCGGCGCCGTAGATGAATATCCTCTTGGCGCAGGTTATCTCCTTGAGCAGGGCCTCCACCGACGCGTCATCGACTGCGTCGACTGCGTTTATGGCGAAATTCGCTATGCCGCGCACGGTGTGCTTAAGGACTGTTTCGGCCATGTTTGTCGAAGGCATATTCTCTTCAGTTTCTAAGAATAAAAACCGGGAAACCGCCGCGGGCGGGCGAAACCCCGCCGACAGCCGCTTTTATTCCCTCACCCGCAAATTTAGCCCGTTGGGCCGGTAGATCAGTCCGGTAGATCGCCTGCTTTGCAAATTGGAACCTACGGTTCCAATGCCTCCCTTTTAGGGGGGGAGAATCAAATAAGCAGGAAGCCTCGGGTTCAAATCCCGACCGGTCCATTCAAAACCCTTAACTAAAATGAAGAGCCATATCGCGGTTCTCGCAGTCTTAGCTGCTCTATTCTTTGTGTTGACGCCCCTTTGCTCCGCCCAAGTGCCTGGCGAAGCTCAGTTGATACAGATGTACGCCCCGGCTATGAAGTTCAACGGCAGGGAGATATTCTACCCTGTTCAGGTCGACTATGGGATCCTTAGCTCGCAACTAAAACAGGCGGGCGGCGTTGTCGAGGGCAGCCCCTCGACATCCTCCATCGCCTCATACGGCGACACGGCCTACTACCTGGACAACCGCCTCGGGTGGCTTGAGCAGATAGCCGCCGATTACAGGCAGAGGCTGCCCACCCTGCAGCCCACGGTCTATGCCCGCGCAGTCCAGGACGGGGCGTACATAGCTATAGAATACTGGTATTACTACGCATTCAACAACGGCCCGATAAACGACCACGAGGGCGACTGGGAGCTGGTGGTCGTCCTTATCAACAACGGCGTGCCGGAGTCAGCCGTGTACTCGCAGCACAACAGCGCGGAGCGCGTCGGCTGGGGCGAGGTTGACAAAGTGGAGGGCACGCACCCCGTAGTCTATGTGGGGCGCGGCTCGCACGCGAATTACTTCAGGACCTACGAGGGCAAGCTCGGCGCCCAGAACGACGATGTGGGCGGCGACGGATTGATGATAATGCCGCAGCAGTTCAGCATCGTGACGCTTTCCGACGCCGCTTCCGACTCCCAGAACCCGTGGCTGAGGTTCGGCGGTAAGTGGGGGGAGGTCGGCGGCACGCTTTCTGGCATACTCGGCGGCGACGGCCCGTCAGGGCCCGCAGTCGGGGACCACACCGAGGCGTGGTCCAGGCCCGTCCAATGGGCGCTTGCAAAGCCCGTGACCGGCGGGATGTGGTTCATCCTGAGCTGGATACTAGTCAACATACTGCTGTTCTTCTGCATCTACCTCATCATCAGGACGGCCTTCAAAGTCATGGGCATAATCAAGACGGCCAAGGGCCCGGGCCTGCAGGTTAAGAAACTGCTCGGCTCGGTGTTTACCGTCCCGCTGATAATGGGCATCGCCGGGACCGCGCTCGTCCTTATCGGCATGGGGCTCCCATGGTTCGGGCTTGGCGGGGACATACAAAGCCGGGAGATAGTGACTAACGGGCCGGTGGAGCTGATGAAGTTCAACGGCGTAGACGGCCTTCAGGTCAACACGCTGCAGAAAGGCAAGGGCATGACCACAGTCTTCAACTTCGCCATACCCATCGGCGTTTTGCTCCTCTCCGGCGTGATATTCATGATACTGGACATAATAGGCGCGAAGAGCGGCAAGAGCCTTGGCATCAAGTACCTGCTGAGCGGCATACTGCCCGTGATCTATTTTGTGATGATAATCGTCGGGATAGCGTCGATGGGGGCGATACTCCCGGGCGCAACGGCCGGCATGACGCCGTCGATGCCCCCGGACTCGGCGGCCCTCATAAGCAAAGTGGCCGGCACCCCGTTCGGCGGGGTCTACCAGGGCCCGCTCGGCGGGTACGCGATGCTCGACCTGAAGTGGGGGATAGGGATAGGCGCCTATTTGCTGCTGTTCGGCGGCATACTTAGGATCATAGGCGGGATAGCCATGATGGCGGCGTCACCCAAGGTGGCTGACAAAAGGGTGCCGAAAGCCGCCGCCGCGCCGCAGCAGCACGTGGTCGTGTTCCAGACAGCCCAGGTCGCGCAGGCCGCGCCGGGGCACCCGACCTGCCCGAAGTGCGGGGCCAAGGCCGAGCCCGGCGACACGTTCTGTGAGAACTGCGGGGCAAGGGTCAAAGCATAAGCCCGACGCATTGCCTGCTTCGGGGAGTATTTGCCGCCAACCGGGGCCCGGCAGTGGCTTTTTAAAGCTTAACTACAAATATAGCCGCTTTCTTAGGCGTGTCTTTCGGGCCGCTGCGGTCGAAAAACCGCGGACAGATGACCGAGGGCCGCAAACACCTACCACAGGCAACTGGGCCCGTAGCTCAGGCTGGTTAGAGCACTCGACTTTTAATCGAGGTGTCGCGGGTTCGAATCCCGTCGGGCCCGCCTCATTTTACTTGGATTAGCTTCGGCGGTCCCGACTTAGGTCAGAGAGGGGTGCTAAGGTTAGTATCTCCCCGACATCCCGTCGGGCCCTTTACCGTCTTGGGTCTTCGGTTCCGGGTTTCGGGTCCTCGCCTGGGCAAGACTCAAGACTCTATACGTTTTTCCCGGTGGGCTTGGCCGCTTCTCCCCTCCGGGAACGCGATGAGAGCATGCTTGCTAGAATAACGCTTATGCTGTTTGCGAAAAGTATTATGCCGCTTATGACCAGTATCCCGCCCGCGAGCCCCGCATAAAGCCAAATGGCTTTGGCGTCGCAGTTCGCCTTTGCGCCGGCTGCGTCGGTTCCGAAGTTGGATTGGGCATACGCGTCCACCCAGATTGCAGTGCGGTTCGCGAGCGAATTGCAAGTTGGCTCGGTATATCCGCGCGAGTTCAAGTCGTAAAAAGACCCAAATCCTACCACTGCCAAGATTATTCCGATTGCCAATAACGCTAAGCTTACGACAATACCCTTTGCCCCCGTTACGGCGCCGACCATATCGGGCTTCTAACGGCGGGCGGCATAAAAGGGAGGGGCCGCACCCGCTTATTTATTCCCCGCCCGTCTAACTGCAGTTGATGAAGCAGAGGATAAGCCTCGCCGACTTCGGCCGCAGGGTCTTTGACATAAAGGGCGAGCCTATGCCAAGGGGCGCATGGTGGTGGTGGTTCTGGCTGTTCTTCTTTGACAACCCGAAAGACCCGGAGAAGCCGCGCCAGCTCATGATACTCTGGTCCACGAAGAACGAGAAGAGGATAAACTGCAACGGGCTGGAGCTTGCCCCGGGGAAGCAGGGCGACCGGGAAAACCTCAACGGCGCCGTCGCGGCGTGGTACTTCGACGGCGAGAAGATGCACCACGACTTCGTCCTCGAGCCGTGCAATATCAAAATTGGCGAGAGCGGGCTCTCGACGAATTCAAAGACCCCGACATCCTTCAGGATAGGGGGGGATAAGAGCATGGTCCGGATAGGCGACGGCTTTGAGTTCGTGGCAGAGCCGGTGAAAGGCGCCGAAGAGCACGAGTTCACGATGCCGACCTACCACGCGAACACTTACGTAGGCAGCAAAGGGTACTCGATAATCAGGCTGAATAAGCTGAACCTGGTCGGGAGCGTTGGCGGCCAGCGGGTGAACGGAACGGCATATTTCCAGCGCGTCTTTGTCACCGCGCCCGCGGTGCCCTGGTACTGGGGGATATTCCAATTTGAGAATGGGGGCATTTTATCGTACTTCAACCCGCGGGCGCTGGGCAAGTCGGTAAAAAAGGACATCACCTTCTTTGACGGCGAGAAGATGCACGAGTTCAAAGACATCAAGGTGAAGCGCACCGATAATGCGGCCGGGCTGCCGTCTTTCCAGATATCTGGGGAGAACGAGTTGGAAAAAATCGGCTTCACGGTCGATGCGTACTCTCACTCCTCCTGGACGTTCAAGAAGAAATTTTTGGGCATCATCCCGAACAAGCTCGTCTACGGCGAGTACCCCGCGACCATATCAAAGATCGAGCTGGCCGATAAGAAGACGGGCAATAAGCTGACCGAAAAGGAGCTGGGCAGGGCTATAGGCAACGCCGAGCACACGACCGGCTACCTCTTTTAAGCGCCAATTGGGCATACTCGGCTGGGCACATATAAACGGCATGGATGTAATTGACTGCATCAACGGGAGGCGCAGCATCCGAAGCTACCTGGACAAGCCTGTAGAGAAAGAGAAGGTAGAAAAGATCCTGCAAGCCGGGGCTATGGCGCCTTCCGCCATGGACGGCCAGCCCTGGAGGTTTGCCGTGATAACCGACAGGGCCAAGATAAGGGAACTGTCCGGTATTGTCAAGAAGAACATGGGCGCCCTCGGCATGGGCCTGAAGGCGGCCGAATTCGTGAAGATCAAGGAGGACGTCATATTCTACGATGCCCCGCTCGTGATAATCGTGTGCGCGAAGAAGGCCAAGTGGTCCGGCATCGACTGCGGCCTTGCGATAGAGAATATGCTTCTGGCCGCTTACGATATGGGCCTTGGGAGCTGTTGCATAGGGTTTGCGTGCAGTTTGAACAACGACCCGGAAACGCTTAAGGAACTTGGGGTGCCCAAAGGCCACGAGATAGTCCTGCCCGTCATCTTCGGCTACCCGAAGAAGTGGCCGAAGCCGAAGAAAAGGGAGGTTAAGGTTCTCAAAAGGCTTGAGTGAGCACAGCTCACCTGCGCCGCCGCCTTTTCGGCTTCTCCTTAGACTTCAGGAGGAACAGCACGATCGCAACGGCGGCTATCAGAGCTGCCAGGACGTACCAGACTGTCATGTCGGCGCCAGGCTTGGCGCCCGACCCAGCGCCTGTTTTCACCTCGCCGGACACTGCCTCACCTTTTAGCGGCACCGGAACATATTCGCATCCTTGCAGCATTGAGGGCATGCGAGAAGTCGTGCCGCAGTTGTTGAGGTCAGTGCACTCGCGCTCCTGCAGGCGGTTTTTGCCGCATTCGCCCCATACGCCGCATGTCCAGTTCTCCGAGCACGGCAGTGCGCCGGTTCCAGTGCCGGTGCCCGCCCCGCCTGAGCCGGGCAGCTGCGCCGATGGTGCGAATATATAACTGTTCACCGCGCCGCCATGATCTTCAGTCTTAGCAACCGGCTCTGCTTGCGGCTCCGGGTTCGCGAATATCCCGTATATGCTGAAGTGCGTTACTCGGGCCCAGACATAGTTGTTCGCCGTGTCCACGCCGCCGTCCGGGTCCCAGAAAGGCTCCCACTGCCCAGTCCCGGGGTTGTAGTACATTATCCTAAGGTCTGCCTCGTCCAGGCCGCTGGCTGCCAATTCGGCGTCGGTGTAGTATATCCTCAATATCCAATAGTCGAGGTCCAGAGTGCCGGGGTCCGCGGTCACGTTCACCCACTTGCCGAACGCGGGGACGAAGAACGGGCCGCCGGCGTTGTAGTTCAGGGTCCTCACCCTTATGCTGCCCTCGTACGGGCTGCTCGTGTGGACCTCGGCCTCCACGCCGTATGTCGAGTTGCCCGCCGTGTCAGAGCCGTTTGTCGTGTCTATCGCAAGATACGCCGATGCCGTCTCGCCCGCGGGGAGGACTTCCTCCCCACCCATGAAGAGGGTGCAGTTTATCCGGGTCAGCACGCCGCCGGGCAGCGGCAGTATCCAGCCGTCGGATATCCAAACGTCGTTGTCCTGGCAAAGGGCGGCCCCGTCTATGTTCCAGAACACGCTGTCAGGGCCGATGTCATATATGCCATACTCCCCATTATTCACGAACTCGCCATTTGTGACATAAGCGGTGGATGAACCGTCCACGTGCAGGCCGCTGAAGGGGCAGTCCATGAAGTTGTCTGTCACTATGGCGCCGTCTACCGCGATTACGGACTCGTCAACTAGTATCCCGTCGCATCCGTTGCCGTCGGCCTCCACGCCAATCAGCAGCGTGCCGTCGCCCGATTCCTCGATGTCAAGGCCGTTGTCCTCGTTCTCCGAGAAGCTGCCGCCATCGAGGGTCAGGCCGCTTGCATCGTTGATGTCCGCGCCGTCCGTGTTTTCCCTCGCATCGTTTTCGGATATGAGGCCGCCCTCCGCATCGTAGATGTATATGCCATCGCCGCCGTTGCCGGTTATCGTGTTGTTTATTATGGCGATGTTGGAGGTGTAATAAGCGTTTATGCCCCTTCTGCGGTTGTCCGATATGTCGTTTTCGGTTATCGAGTCGTCCGAGGAGTCGTACATGTTGATGCCGTCATCCCTGTTGCCGGTTATCCTGTTCCCGGTTATCAGCGAGCCGCTGGTATAGTCCATGTCTATGCCATATCCGGTCCCGTTGGTCACGTTGTTCCAACGTATTATGGTCCCATCGGCCTCATAGAGGTATATCTGGCGCTCGTTGCCGCAGTTGTCGTTTATGTTGTTGTTCTCTATGACGTTGTCGTCGCTGTCCTCGACGTTTATTGCACCCTGCGCGTTGCCGTGCATATACAAGCCTGATATCGTGTTGCCGTCCGAGCCGTCCTGCAGCTCCAGGCCGGAGTACCAATAGTCCTGGTTGTTGTCAGCGAACTCCCCTCCCGTTATTTCATTGCCGGACGATGTGTCAAGCACCATGCCGCCGCCAAAGTTCTCGATCAGGTTGTTGTCTATGAAGAAGTTGGAGTCCGAATCGTCAACGTCGATGCCTATGTAGAAGTCGCGTATGGTGCAGTCGCGTATGGTGACCCCTGTGACCCCGTCCATGTCTATGCCGTATTGCCAATAAGCCCCGGCTCCGAACAGCGTGTGGCCGGCGCAGTCGATGGTGATATCACTGGCGTCCGGGTCGATGGCAAACTCGTCGTCCGGGCCGCAGACCCAGTCGTTGGCAAGGACGAGGTTCTCGGTCACCACCTGGCCGCACATGTCACAGGCGTCGCCTATGCCGTCGGGCGGCTCGTCCCCGTCCGTGACCACGAACCGCCAGCCCGCAACCAAGGCGTCGTCGCACACATCGGTTATGTCAAAATCGTCCAAACGGACGCACCCTACCCCGCTGTCCCAGCAGTCGGAGTCCCAGTCTTCGATGTAGTAGGATTCACCTTCAAACGGCCCGGAGGTCCACCAGAGGGTGTAATCCTCCAAGTCGCCGCTTGACGCGAAGGCGTCGCTTGAGAGGTAGTCGTCGACGGTGCCGTCGCATGCCTCGCTGGCCGCCCCTTCCGCTTCCGGCTCTGCGCCGTCGGTGTCGTTCTGGTCGCCGTTGCTGACGGTCGGGCAGTTGTCGTTGTCGCCGTCCATGACAGAATCGTCGTAGCCGTCGCCGGCGCAGATGTCGTCGCCGTCAACGTCGTTGTCCAGCTCGTTCGGGCAGGCGTCGCACACGTCGCCTATGCCGTCGCCCGTTTCGCCGCCCGGGAGCACCATGAACTGCCAGCCAAGGACCTCGTCGCCGGGGTTGTCGTCAGTCGCGTCAAAGCCCTCGAGCTCGACGCACCCGCCGGAGCCCCACTCGCAGTCGTTCTCCCAGTCGGTTATCGTGTAGCTCTCGCCCGCAAAGTCGCCGCTGAGCCAGGTCAGGACGTAGCCGTCCAAATCGCCGCTTGACTCGAATGCCGGGCTTGACACCTCGTCCTCTGGCATGCCCTCGTCATCGTCGTCCCAGGCCTCTCGCGCCCAGCCGTAGAGCGCCGCGTCCGTGTCCTCCTGGCCAGGGTTGGCGTCGTCCGGGCAGTTGTCGCACACGTCGCCCACATCGTCGGAATCCCCGTCCTCCTGCCCGTAGTTGGCGTCGACCGGGCAGTTGTCCTCCTCGCCCTCCATCGGGCTCTGGTAGCCGGGCCCCTCGCATATCAAGTCGCCGTCGCGGTCGTTGTAGTAATCGCCCGGGCAGGGATCGCACACGTCGCCGATGCCGTCCGTCCCGTTGCGGGTGTATGAAAAGCCGCCGCCGTTCGAGCCGCTGGTCCAGGAGTGGAACACGACGTCGAAGTAAAGGTCGTCCTCTATCAGGTGCATGCAGAGGCCAAGGTCTACGATGCCCCGCGGGTCGCAGCGGGTCATATCTATGAAGGGCTCGAAGTCAAGGGTGCCCTTTTCCGCGCAGGCGCCTATCGCCCACTCCGTGCCAAGCGGGCTTTGGCCGCTGCACCCCCACTCCGCCCCGCCCTCCAGCACACTGTTGTATATCGGCCTATCTATGCCCCGCGTTATGCAGACGTTCTCGGTTATGCAGTCCTCCTCGCTGCCGTAATCGGTGTGGGTGAACTCGACAACAGCGTAGTCGCCGTCCTCCTGGCCCGTATTCGGGGTCGTGTTGCAGTTGTCGCACGCGTCGCCGACATCATCGGAATCGTTATCCTCCTGGCCGGGGTTATAGGTAGTCGGGCAATTGTCGTCGCCGTAGCACCACCCGTCCCCGTCGATGTCGTCGTCTATGCAGTCGTCGCAGGCGTCGCCTTCCCCGTCGCCGTCCATGTCCTCCTGGCCCGCGTTGGCGTCGTCCGGGCAGTTGTCGCAGGCGTCGCCAACGCCGTCACTGTCGTTGTCCTCCTGGCCGTCGTTCCAGTCGAACGGGCAGTTGTCCTTGTCGCCGTCCATGGGCGGGTCAACGTATCCCTCGCCCGCGCAGAACAGGTCGCCGTCGGCGTCGTCGGACGTGTCGTTCGGGCACACGTCGCAGGCGTCTCCCAGGTTGTTGGCAGTGCTGCGGTTGTACGCGAATCCGCCGCCGTCGCGGCCGTCCTCCCAGTAGGACCACTCGAATACCCAAGAGGTATTCGCGTTGATAGCGTGCATGCACGTCACGTACCCGCCGTTGTTTATGTTGCCCATCCAGCCGTCGAAACAGTCGTACTTAAGGTCGTGGATGCCGGAAACGTAGCCTGTCGTCTCCGCGCCGCACTCGCCGCATGCCCACTCGACAGAGCCCCAGCCGTCGTTGTAGAGCGGCCCGGAATGGTCCCTCGTCAGGCAGACGCCCCCGTCAAAGCAGTCGTGGGAGAATTCGTAGTTGTCGTTCCTGAAATCCTGGCGCACGTAGTCGCTGTCCTTCTGGTCCGGGTTCGGCGTCAGGTTGCAGTTGTCGCAGGCGTCGCCCGCGCCGTCGGAGTCTGCATCCTCCTGCCCCGGGTTCGCGACAAGCGGGCAGTTGTCGCAGGCGTCGCCCACGCCGTCGCCGTCCGTGTCGTTCTGGTCCGGGTTGCTCGTGTTGAAGCAGTTGTCGCAGGCGTCGCCGACGCCGTCGCTCTCGTTGTCCGCCTGGTCGGCGTTGGCAAGCCACGGGCAGTTGTCGCTGTCGTTGATCATCGAACCATTGTACCCGTCACCGACACACACCAGGTCGCCGTCGGCGTCGTTGTAGACGTCGCCCGGGCACACGTCGCAGGCGTCGCCGATGCCGTCGTTGAGGTTGCGGGTGTAAGCGAAGCCACCGCCGTCGTTGAGGTCGGTCCATGCATCCCACTCAAAGGTCCAATAGTTGTCGGTGTCTATCACGTGCAAGCAGGTCGTCTCGCCGGGGATGTTAGTGTTGCTGCCGTCAAAGCAGTTGTCGCGCATGTTGCGCCATAGGGTGTTCCAGTCATAGTCAGCGGAGCTGTAATACTCAGTCGTTTCTGCCCCGCATTCGCCGCATGCCCATGCGATGGTGCCTGGGTCGTCGTTGTATATGGCGCCGCTGGAACCCCTCATCAGACATACGTCAATGTCGAAGCAGTCGGTTGAATAAGCATAGTCCTCGTTTTCGAAATATTCTTTTACATAATCCTCATCCTCCTGCCCCGGGTCGTAGTCGTCCGGGCAGTCGTCGCAGGCGTCGCCCCAGCCGTCGGAGTCGGTGTCCACGGTGTCGCAGGATCTTCGATATATGAGGGTTATCTCGCTCCCGTTGAGCGTGCGGTTGAACACCATGACCTCGTCTATCGCGCCCTCGAAGAGCCTAAAGGTGTCTGTCGGGCACCTGCCTATGTTCAGGTTGACGGAGGACGGGTCTATTGCAGTGCTGCCGAACTCCTCTGAACCATTCTCGACCCCGTTTATGTAGACCCGGACGGATGTGCCATTGAACGTCCCGGCTACGTGGTACCACGTGCCGGTCGACATCACCCCGGGGCTCACCGCGGTCTCGCCGGGCCATGCGGTGTAGTTGCCGACGACAAAGGAAAGGCTCCCGCTGTCCCCCGTGCGCAGGACGTACCCCTCGCTGCCGGTGGACCAGTCGTCCTTGCCGACTATTGTGCCCTCCCAATAGTTGTCGGCCCACTCATCCGCGTTTATCCACGCGGTCACGGTCAGCTCCTCAGTCGGGTTCAGGGTGGCATCATCCAAGACCTCGATGTAGTCGTCGATGCCGTCGAATGTGTATGCGCCGTCCAAATAGCCGGACGGCGTGTTAGTCGCGCCGTTTGCGGCCCCGTCGTTGCCGCCCCAGTAGTCCAGGGTGTCGTTGTCAAGCGGCCAGTATGAGACGAGCCCGTCGGTTATCGGCGGGGCGCAAAATGCGCCGGGGATCGTCAGGACCATAGCGAGAGCAAAAAGGCATATGGAAGTCTTGTACATTTTGGCCACTTGTTTAAAAAGATTAAGATTGCTAATCTTAGGATTTTTAGGATTGCTAATCATCCCACCTATAAAATAATGTTGCGTGCTATAAAAAGGACTTAGAGCCTATCAAGCGCATGGAATAGCTTATTAGAAGAGTCAGGACGTGTGGTTCAGTGCGTATGCACGGTCCCGATGAGTAAGGGCAACACGTAGTTCATCAGAATGAGCGCGCATCCCAAAGCAGGCAGTTTCCAGCTTTTGGTCTTAAGGAGGCTCTCGGCGACGAACGGAATAGGCACGAGCATTGAAAGTACTATCTTGGAGTCAAGGGGCAACGCCGAGCCCCACGCAGAAGATGCCCATATCATCCCGAGGGCAAAACCCGCTAGGTACACCGCGTTCGCAATGTGCAGCAGCTTATAAGGGCATTGCTTGGACAGGAACTTCAGCAAGAGGTAGAAATACAATATGTATGCCCCGACCGTCAGCCCGATGTGGGTAATCCCTAGCGCGTCCATTTTCGCATTAGCAGATAGAGTGAGATTCCCAGGATCACAAGACCGGAGACCCAGAACAGAAGACCGACTAGCCCACCTGACTTAAGATCGGTCCCCAGCAGGATGGAATGGATGAACACGAAGAAGAATGCCGCATAGCTCGCCATATGGACGTATTTCCAGTTCTTAGGCCCCAATCTTTTCATGCCCATTCCGCCAAGCGAGGTTCCGACTACGGCTAACATTATGTAGAATGCGATCACCCCTAGCGCTATCAAGTTCTGGTTCTGCGAGCCGAAGTGGGGCAAGAGCACCCTATCCAAGGAAAGGTTCCACATGAACTTGTCCGCCACGTTCGAGAGCCCGTGGAAGAGCGCAAGGGCCAGCGAAAGGAGGGAAACATCGTGGTGGTACCTGAACAGCAATATCAAGCCCTTGCTCTTGGCCCAAACGCCGACCTTCTTTAGCAGCGCTGTCAGCACCGAGAGGAAAAGCGCGAGGTACGCGAGAAGCCCGACTATCCGCGTCACAAACCACGATGTCGAGTCCGGTTCGGCAGGCAGCTGGGCTTCGAACTCTTCGGTGACTGTTTGGGCAACGACCGCCGTGCCGTTTGAAGCCGGCATATCAGCACCGGGCTGCCCGGCCTGGATCGTGACTGCTATTTCATCCTCATACGTCGCCGTGTAGCCGCGGTGGAAGTCTGTCCCGTCGATGAAGAATTCGGTCTGGAATTCCAGGCTTAGCATGCCCTCCCCAGGCGCTTTGACTTTCCAAGATGCCATTGGAGACAACGCCTGCGAAGATGGCGACATTATCTCAATGCCCGACGCGCCGGATGCAGAGAGCAAAGCCTCTACGGTGCGCGGCGAGCGCATCACCCGGGTGTCTGAGCTGAGCTTGAACTCTAGCGAGACTGTGAACTCCTCACCGACGGTTACTGTCTTCGGCGCGGTTATCGTGTAGGAATACCTAAAGCTGTGCCCCCTAGCGCAGTCCGCGCCCAAGACGGCGGTGGAGCTGTCAGGCAGTGCGGATGCGACTGTTATGCAAAGCATTGCGGACAATAGCGCCGCCAGCGGCACTATCAGCGAGGCAACGTATGTTCGGGGCATTGCGCTATATTCAGGGTGCGGGGTATAAAGCCTTTTAGGGCATTTTTATCCATCCAACCATTAGGCTAGGTGGCTGGATTCACGCCAGCAGCCCGCAACATGCCCAAAGGGGCACGATGCCCAAAGATGCCCAAAAGGTCCTACCAGAAGACTGCTGAGGAGAGCATCATCCACGAGTTCCCGGTGGCCACGATAGGCCAGACTGTCAAGGATGTCGAAGACATGCTAGTCAGCAAGGCCAAGACGTTCCACACGGTCGACTATGTGTACATAGTTGACAAGGGCAACGTCCTCAAGGGCGTCATGTCGATAAAGGAGGTCCTCGACCGCGGGAGCAGGAGCATCAAGGTCGAGGACGTGATGGTGAAGGGCCTTATAACCGCCCACCCGAGCACCCACCAGGAGAGGCTCGTGTATCTCGCCCTTTCGCACGACCTGAAGGAGATACCCGTGGTGGACAAAGGCGGGAAGCTGATAGGCATAGTGCCGTATGACACCATCCTGCAGATATTCAACTACGAGGTCCATGAGGACATGTTCAAGTTCGGCGGGATATTCCACAGGGTCGGCAAGGATTTCGTCGGGATAGAAGCGTCCGCCAAGTCGCTCGCCAAGCACCGCCTGCCGTGGCTGATGGTCGGGGTCCTCGGCGGGGCATTCACTGCCGCTATCATCAGCAGTTTTGAGGAATACCTCGGCAGGCTTATAGTGCTGGCGGCATTCGCGCCGGTGCTGACCTACCTTAGCGACGCCGTCGGGACGCAGTCAGAGACACTCGCCATAAGGAGCATGGCGCTAAAATCCAAGATACCCGTCCGTGCTTATTTAACGAGGGAGCTCGCAGTCTCGCTCGTGCTGGCCACTGTCTGCGGACTGATGCTCTCCGGCATAGCGATGCTGGGATGGCGGGATGCGACCTTCGGGATGATAATAGGCGTAGCGATGTTCCTTAGCATAATAGCCGCGGTGGTGATATCAACATCGCTGCCGTTCATCTTCAGGCGCATGAATTGGGACCCTGCGTTCGCGTCCGGCCCGCTCGCTACGATGATCAGCGACATAACGACCATCACCATCTACTTTGTCGTCGCATCGCTGCTTATGGCGCATGCGGGCGCATAGGCGCAGATGGGGATTTAATCCATCGGGCGCATGCAAAAAGCTGCATGCATAGGCGTTATACCGGACTCAAAACTGAAGACACGAGGTTCGCGCGAGGTTCAC
>JBFYKJ010000104.1:0-3134 GCA_041306005.1 Candidatus Altarchaeota archaeon
GCGACAAGATGTCCGAGAGCCGCGCAATGGAGGCTGTCGAAGAGGCGATGCACTCGCCGCTCCTTGACGTCGACGTGTCCACTTCGGACAGGGCGCTCCTGAACATAATCGGGGGCCCGGACATGACACTGCACGAGACCCAGGCTGCGGTCGAGTACCTGGCCAGCAAGATCAGGCCGAACTCGCACATAATCTGGGGATCGCAGATAGACGACAAGCTGAGCAAGGGCACAGTCCGTGTCATGCTGCTTGTCACCGGCGTGAAGAACATGTCGGAGCTGTTCATCGGCTCCCCGCACGCCGTGAAGGAGAAGCTCGACTCCGAGCTGGCCTTCATCTAAGGGGATCGCTGGTCCCCGCGTTTTCTTAAAACCGCCCCGGGGCTTCCCGGGGCTTATTATCTTACTAGCTTAGCGGCAGCTGAATTTGTTTGGTTAGCAACTGGTTATTCAGGGTAAGCAACCGGTTATTCTAGAGGTGTAGTGTAAATCTAGAAGTGTAGTGTAAAAGCCCCTCAGTTCGCCTATTAGTCATCACTTTCCTTTTCCGCCAGCGCTTTTGGAGCGCAGCGACAAAAGGGCTGTCAGTGGTTGTTCGCTTCGTCACAGAGGCGAGTTAATTATCGGCTTGTAGGTTTTAAATAAGGTTTATATAGCAAGCCGCGTTATTATCCCAAGGGAGGACTCAAAAATGGTCGCTAAGAAGAAGACAACTAAAAAAGTAGTGAAGAAGAAGGCCCCAGCGAAGAAGTGCGGATGTTGCTGCTGCTAAAGACTTTCAATTATTTTTTGTTTTTCTATTGTTGCGTTAGTTCTTTTTCCTTCCCACAATCAACCCTACGCCCTGTCGACCCTAAACAGCCCGTATACTAAATAGTGGTCTGACAGCCACGCGTTCGAGCTCTTGTCGATCCCATAAGACAAATAGTTGGCATCCGCCCCGCTGTTGTAGATTATCCTATCGTAGGCGCAGCTTCCCGGCGATACTGTGGTATCGGCGTCATCCGGCACGGCCCACGCCCAGCTTATGAACGTCGGGTCCCTGGACCTGTCGTAGTATGAGCAGTCGGCGTTCAGGTCGCCGAGGACCACAAGGTCCCCGCTTGCCGCGAGCAGCTGGCCCTCGAGGTTCGCTATCTCCGCGCCGGCATCCTCGGGCTTCGCGTGGAGGGCGGCCAAAGTAAAAGTCCAGTTGCCGCTCTTGAACGTCGCAAGGAACGGCGGCCTCTCGAACTCTTCCTGCAGTTCGTGCAAATCCGTTGTTTTTACCAGCTCCGCGTTTTTGTAGATTATGCCGTACTGCTCTTTGCTGCTCGTCCTTCCGGTCCTCTCGCTCACGTTGCACCCATAGCCGGGCATTAGGGAACACAGCTTTGGGAATGCGGTCCCGGACGCGTCGCGTATCTCCTGAACGACGATTATGTCGTATTTTTTCATTATCCCCGCATACGACGCCATCAGCGTGGCGTTCGACGCCTTGTCCTGGCCGAACACCTGCAAGTTCCAGGCGGCTATCCTGATTGTCGTCAGGTTCGCGTCCACATGCGGCGGGGGCGGGTCTGGTAGCGGGCCGTGTATCCCGAGGAACTTCTGGCCCTCGGTCGTCTGCATGCCCCACATGAGGAACAGGGCAAAGCCTATGCAGAATATCAACAGCAGCTGTGGGGTATCCTGCTTCCGCTTTCGCTTATGCTTCCGGCTCTGCTTTCGGCTCTGCTCCCGCTTCTTTTTTGGCATAGTCAAGCGTATGTAGGTTGGTGCGGACCTGGGATAATAAGTTATCGCTTAAGGGGAGAAAAAGGCTACAAAGGGCGCACGCCGCTATTTAGATATGCTAACTGATCAGACTTCGCTAAGCAGCTTGTCTATCACTGCCTTGAAGTCCCGCGCCTCGGCGGCGAGGTCCTTTTCATCTTCATACTCGGTCCCCACCCGGTAGTACCTGCAGCCGAAGACGAAAGTGGGCGTCGTGTAGCCGGGGTTGAATGCGTAGTAGACGTCTATCTCCGAGGCCGGGACGCTGCCCTCGGCTTGGGGGGTGAGCGCGTCATCCTTGTCGTCCATGATCCACCTGTGCGCAACGACTCTTGGGCCGTAGCTCTTTACTACGCTGTCATAAGTGCCCGCGACCCATTCACAGTGGGGGCACTCAGAAGTGCCGAACATGCGGAGTATGGGTTTCCCGTTATCGGTGCATATCCCACCCGGGTATTCCTTGGCCAGGAAGGTGCTGACGCCGGGGAGAGTCTTCACCTGCACGCAGATGTTGTCCTGGCAGGACATCCCGGTCGGGCAGTTCGGGTCGGAGCAGCATTCGGCGCAGCGGTTGTTGCAGCAGACCTCTATGCCCATGCAATCGGTGTTAAGCTTGCACTCCTTGCATTTCCCCGAGACGCATACGC
Organism: Candidatus Altarchaeota archaeon; assembly: GCA_041306005.1. Classification (GTDB taxonomy): domain Archaea; phylum Altiarchaeota; class Altiarchaeia; order JAFGQM01; family JAFGQM01; genus JBFYKJ01. The sequence continues at coordinate 2,402 of JBFYKJ010000104.1, forward strand.
CCTGCGCGCAGTCGGCATTCGAGCAGCATTCGTCGGGGCATGAGGGATTTGGGGTGCCGCCAGGCGGATTTGCGGGCGGCGGCGTTATCGGGGGCGGAGTCTGGTTGGCAGGCGGGGATATGTTTGTCGGAGGGGTGGCCGGGGGATTTGGGATGTCTTCGGGAGGCTGGGGAGTGCCGTTTTGCTGGCCGCCCGGGTGGGACTGGTTGTTTGAGGGCGGCTGTTCCGGGGGCGGCTGCGCCTCGCCGGGGGGCGCGGTTACAGTGGGCTGCGGGGCCCTTTCTTCTTTCGGCCCTGAGAGAATGACTAATGCGGCCACCGCCGCAATGGCGATAAAAACGGCCATTAAGAGGTATGGGTTCCTGCTGCGCTCCTTATACGGCTTGCGCTCGGCAGGGGGGGTGCGGGCCTCTTTCGGCGCGGGGAGGGCTTTTTCCGGCGGCGGCTGGTACCCCGGCCTCGCGGTGATCGGGACATAGTCATCAATCTCATCGGCTGCAGCGGCCCCTGGCGCGGTCGAGTCGGGCATCGTATCCGGGCATCAAGCAATACTGATTTCAGTTTCGCGGAATAAAAAGCGGGTTCGAGGATATTAATGGGGCGCCAATGGCAAGGGGCGTCGAAGGTGGGGGGGGGCTGAAGCCTTGAATATTTATCCCGGCTCCCGTTAGTTAAGCATGAAGCTCACCTTTTGCGGGGCGGCGCGGATAGTGACAGGCTCGTGCCACCTGGT
>JBFYKJ010000105.1:0-12250 GCA_041306005.1 Candidatus Altarchaeota archaeon
GCGAATGCGCGGCAGTAGTCCTCGTCGCCTATCTTCACTATCCCCGTTATCTCCAAGTCGTTCATAGAGCAGTAGTAATAGTTGTCCTGTATCTTCCCCCCCACATAGCACCAGCCCGTGATGCACTCGCCGCAATCGGCCGGGCACGTCAGGCAGGTCTCGCCCCGGGCAGGGGTGCAAAACCCGTCGCCGCAGGTCAGCGGGCAGTCCGCCGGGCAGCTTTGGTAGGTCTCCCCTGCCTCGCACACGCCGTTGCCGCAAGCGGGCGCGGGCGGTGAAGCCCCCAAACAGTCGCAGCCGCTGCAGACGTCGAATACGCGGTCAGAGTCCTTGTTTATCCACAGCTGCCAGTCGCTTAGGTAGTCGCTCGTCAGGTTGTCGAGTATGAACACCGCCCCGGAGCATGTGCCCGCCATAATGCGGCCGTCCAGCGATATGGGCCTGCTGACGCCCAAAAGGTCGTCCACCTGGTAGGACCCGCCCGCAGCCGGCGTCAGCAGGCATCCATTCTCATCCGTGAATTCGACCCATCCGCCGGAGGTCTCCATCTCGTACTCGACAAGCACTGAGTTTTCAGAGTTGTCGGCGTAGTCAATTGTTTGTATCTGCATCAAAGCGCCACCCAGGATAAACCTGTCGCCCTCCTTGAATGGGCCCTCGTCGAGCCTTATGCTGTTAGAGGAATACTGTTGGCCGCCCATTTCAATAGTGGCCCTGGCCGTCGTCACCCGCTTAACCGGCACCGCGTTGTTGGGGGTAAAAGAGACCTCTATTTCACTCTCCCTGAGATAGGTTAGGGTCAAGTCCTCAGAGCAAACCAGCGGCGTCATGCATGTGCAGGTCGCCTCGTCGAGCGCCTGGCCGCCCGGGCAGTCGATTGACGGGCACGCGCCCTGTATCCCTATCGTGCAAAAGAAGTCGAGAGATGCACCAGGCGGCGACCTTTCGCACTCCACGATGCCCTTGAATGTGGCGGGGGCTCTTGCTGACAGTGCGTACGTGGTCACTGTCAGGGGCGTTGAGTCGCCCTCGCATACCGGCGAATTTGCGCAGTAGAACTCGATTTCCTGCACGTTCGCTAGGTTTTCCAGCAGGTCGCTAACCGATAGCTCATCGCCCTCCCCCAGGCACATCATGGTCGTCGAGGCGACTATGCCCGACTGGGCCTTTTGCGCCTTGGCGACCATCTCATTGATGGCGGAGATCATGCATTGCGAAACGGGAACGCAGGTACATGTCTCCTCGTCGAGCGCCTGGCCGCCCGGGCAGTCGATTGACGGGCACGCGCCCTCCAGCGCAATCCTGCAGGCGTAGTCGCCCGACTGGTCCGGCGCCTTGACGCAGTCAACAATGCCGTCGAACCTGACGTCGGCGTTTGCAGTTATCGTGCTCGCGCTTACAGAGAGCTGCGGAGAGTCGCCCGAACATAGTGATGACGTGCTGCATGTGAATGTCACGCTCTGCAGGTTTGACAGCTGGCTGATTAGCTCCGACGCCGTTATCTCCTCGCCGGCGCCGAGGCAGATCGTGTCCGTCGGGGTTACAATGCCCGACTGGGCCTTCTGTATCTTGGTCACGAGCTCGTTGACGGGGGATGCTACGCAAGTAGCTGTGCTCACGCACTCGCAGCCCGTCTGTGTCGGGGAGCAGTATTCAAACGGGCTCTCGCAGTTGCCGTTCGCAAAGCAAATCGACATGTCGCCGCCGTGCAGTATCTCTTCGCAGGAGGCCGAACCCGACAGGCAGCTGCACGAGCCCTCCTTTTCAACGCACGCGCCGCCGTCCAAGCACTTATGCGAATACGCCCCGCATGCCCATGTCGGGATGCCGGAGCCGCAGCCTATGTTCGCCCAGTAGGTGAACTTCTCGTCGCTTTTGAGGCGCTGCCCGTCGTTGAACGGCATCTGAAGGGACTGGCCGTTGAGCAGCTCGTTCGATCCGCGGTAAATTATCGCGATGAACCTGAGCACCGGGGTCGACGGCGGCACGCCTGCGTCCAGGTAGCACTCAGCATTCCGGTTCTCCCTTATGCTTGGGTCGAGCGGCAGGCCATTGGACATGTCGCCGTTTGCCTCAAGGCCGGCAAGCTCGCCCACTGTTGAGTCGCCGAAGACTACTTCCCATACCCCGTCGTCGTCCTGCACGCCCTGCTCGGTGTAGCGCTCGCGGTTCTCGAATGTGTATTCTGACGGCACGTACCAGACTACCATGTCTGCCGAGAACGACTGCTCGCCGGTTACGGCATTCGATGCGGCCGTCCCCCTCTGCAGCTTGATCTTCAGGTCGCCAACAAGCGGTGTACCGGATATGCCGGAGGTCACCCGCTCTGTCGTGCCGTCTGGCTTGGTCACATCAAGGGTGACATCGACTACGCCACTCCCTTCGCTCGTCTGCGCACCGACCAGCTTTATTGCGTAGGTCTGGCCGCTGTCAGCAAAGTCGCAGCCGGGACCATCAAGCGGAGCTGTGTACTCCATCCGGGCCGACGTCGTGACGGTGCCCGCGGCGCCGCACGCTATCGTTATCGAGTCGTCGTCGTTAACGTCCTCTACGTAGTACTCGCGCTGGGCGAACGGGATCGTGCCCATGTAGGACCCGTCGGCCAGGACGTCGTCCAGGAATATGAAGTGCGTGAATGCCCCGTTCTTGAGCTCAAGGACCGAGACGCCGCGCTCCTCGTCGAAGTATGCCTCTATCTGCGATGAGAACGCGACCGTCCATTCGGACATCGAGTGCTCGCACGTCGGGAAGTATAATGGGACGCACTTGCAAGTGCCAGAAGAGGTATCCAAGTCGCATATGAAGTCTTCTGGGCACGCGCCTATGCAAGCGTCGTATTCGCTGTCTGCGCACCCCCCGATTATCTGTGCCCATCCTTTGTCCGTGCACACGTACTCGAACCCGCGGACGGCCGTCGTCACGCCGACGCTCTGCGAATAGCATGCCGCCCACTTGTTGCCGTCGTCGCAAATCTGCTCCATGACCTCCTTGCCGCCGTTGGGCATTAGGCTTACTGTGCCCGGGTTGTAGGTGTCATAAGGGAGGTAGCTCCTGTTCTGGCACCATGTCGAGGTATCGCCGCAGTTCGCGCAGTTTACCCATTTCCAGCCCTCGCCGAAGTTGCGGCACCAGACGCTCTGCACCCCAAGGTCCAGCGCCGATGCATGCGCGTTCTCGTTGCAGGCCGCCCATCGGTATTCAGCGGTGCATATGAGCTCGCCGCCGCCACAAGAGGCGGTGTTGCCAATGTCATCCGTCACGCCGTCCCTGCAGAGGTCTCCGCCCTGCTCCTTCGTGACCCACATAAAGCCTTCACCCAGGTCACGGCAGTATTTTACGACGCCTTTTACCGATATTGTGTCGCCGCATGGCACACTGGAAGCGCATTGCGCCCAGCGAAGCTCGTCGGTGCATACCATCTCGTCCTTGCCGCAGTTTGCGACATTCCCTGCCTCCCCTGGCTCGTCGCAGAACTCGTTCGCATAATCCCGGGTCACCCAGCGGTAGCCCTGGCCGTCGTTCATGTCCCTGCACCACTTGGTGGTGCCGTCTTCGGAGGTGGTGGTGTCCTCGCACGAGAATGACATGTCGCAGACCGGCTCAGTCTGGACACTGCACGTGTCAAACCACGCATTCATATAGACCTTGGCCGAATCGCACCAGCAGCCGGCCTCGCCGCTCTTCACCCGCCCGCCGTGCTCATAGCAGTTAAGGCAGAAGTCCTCGTTCTCGCTGTCGCCGCACACGTAGCAGGAGCCGCTTATGCAAAGGCTCTGCAGGAGGCCGCACTCTGCGTCCGACGCGCACGCAGCGCAATCGTCAGACGACGGGTTAAAGTACGCATGCCTCTTGTTGCACCAGCACTCGGTCTCGCCCGGGAGGATGGTCCCTCCCTTGGTGTAGCACGTATAGCAGAAGTCTGTATCCTCGTTGTTGGCGCAGCTCTGGCAATCCCCGCCCACACATACCCCGTTCACCCCGCACTCGCTGCCAGGGGTGCAGAACTGTTCAGCTGTTGCCGGGTGCTCGGCTAAGCACGCCATCATGCTGTCATAGAGGAGGAACTGGTCCCCTGCGTATTGAGAGACGTCTATCTTGAAGGTTATGTGCACTTGGCCGTCTATGGTCTCCATGCGGAGTATCTCAAAGCAGGGGTTTGCCCATCCTGCCTTGGCGTCGCCCGGGTCGACGCCGGGCGGGAGCACTACAGTGGGGCCGTCAACGCTCTCCGGGATGAATATCGCGGTTATGTGCTCGTTAAGCTGCATCTGGGCCCATGCCGAGCCCTGCTCGCCGGCAGCTTTCATGCCCGTCGACTGCATCTGTGTCCACACCATGAAGGAGATGAGAGTTATTAATATAACGGCGGTCATCAGAAGGGTCTCTAGCGAAGTCTGTCCTTTGGGAGCCATTTTGGGGTCGGAACTACTTAGTGGTTAAGGGATAAAAAAGCTTTAATGGTGGCGCCGTTTCCTTAGGGTCAGGAAGAGCAGGGCCAGCACGACTACTGCCAGGAGAGGTATTAGGATGAACATGTACGACGGCATGCCTTCCGACTTCACGATCACGGGCTCTGTCCCGGGTTCTGTTCCGGGTTCAGTCCCGGGTTCGGTCCCGGGTTCAGTCCCGGGTTCGGTGCCGGGTTCGGTGCCGGGCTCTGTGCCAGGTTCTGTCTCGGGTTCTGTCCCGGGCTCTGTACCGGGCTCGTTGCCGCCATTACCGTTAGTGCCGCTGCCGTCCGCAGTCTCGCAGACGTACTCACCATTGCCCAACTGGGTGAGCACCGTGCCGACGCCCCCGCATGCGGCAATAGTGGTCTTCTTGGTCGTCGACTGCATCCAAACCATTACAGCTACAACTACGATTATCGCAACCACTACTATCAACAGGTATTCCAATGCGGTCTGGCCTTTGCGGGTCATTGGGGGTTGAAACTACTTAGAAGGGGGGCGATAAAAAGCTTTGGGGGCCGGTATCATATAGTATATGCGTCAGGGGAAGTTCAGGAAGTCCCAGACGCAGTCCGGCTGGTCGCTGTCCGTCATGTCGTAAGTGGTCGTCCCTCTCGGGGCCTTGAGGGTGAACTTGCGGGTGCGGTAGTCGCGCGTCTCCGTGACTGAACCGCTAGTCCAAGACTTATATACCGCAACACCGTCCGCGTCAAGGAGGTACTCGGCAGTGTACGGCTGCGCGGGGTTATTGAGGTCGTCGACCTTGACACTGCAGTGTCCTTCCGACATGCCCTGTATCGTCCCCGTGGCCGTGTGCTCCTTGCCAAGGTAGGTGTCAGTTTGCGCGAGCGTGGAGCCCGGGATGCAATAATCAAAAGGCGTGTGGGCGATATACCTGACAGTCTGGTAGGGGCCGTACGGCATCGCCTCCGGCTCGGCGCAGTACGCCGGGTCGAGGCGGGTGTACGAATAGAGCTGTGATTTCCCCAGGGTAACCTTGCCTAACGTGGTCTCGACAAAGCAGCGGCTGAAATCCCGGGTGAAGTAAAAGGCCTTCCCTGTCGTCGTAGCGTTGCAGTATTCGACGCCGCCGATTTCAACGACCCCCTGCGGGGTGAATGTAGCATTGTGGAAGTTGCAGAGCCCGGCGTACATCACCTTTGAATCCCTGGTGCACCACCCGCTGGAGGGCTCGGGCAGAGGCGGCAGTATGCCCCCGAGCGGCGCGCAGCCGCAGGTTGTGACGTTCAGCCCGCATGCCGTTCCCGGAGGGCACGTGCCCTCGGCACATCTGTTGGGCTGCTTTATCGAGCAGTTGTAGCATCTGCACACCGCGGTGAGGCTATCTGGGCGGCATTCACCGTCGCAACTGCCGGCGCAGAGCGGGTATGTGCCGCACTCGGGGGCTGGTTGCGGCTGGGGGATGGTCGCGGGCGGGGATGAAGAGGGCCTTGATGCGTGCCACAGGGCGCCGCCGGCGAGCGCTAGAATAAGCGCTAACGCGAGGGGTATGGACCAGTTCATATTAGATATAAGCACGGGCGGATAAAAATCCGGTGCAGTACTTACGGCGAAACGACTACTTTGTCTTGCCGACGAGGTTCATGTGATCGAAGATGAATGTATGTGAGGAATCCCCCCAGACTGCACCGCCGATGTAAGCGCTGGTGACCCTCCAATGCGATAAGTCCTTGTCCATGCCCGACGGACCCTGTTGTATGACACGTTTCATTAACGGCAGCATGTCAAAGCTGTATTCATGACGGCTTGAGGAGATTTGCGGCTCGTCGTAGTCCTCTATGGAGACTGACGACCCGAATTTAGGTGCAGTCTTGAAGAACCATGAGGTGTGGCTGCGCTTGTCAAGGTTTATCTGGTAGAACAAGGTCTGACTGTTGAATGGATTGTTGAGGACGACAGACGCTATCACCTGCCTTTGGTTTGTGTGGCACCCGGCGCGCCCAACGTGCGATGACTTGAGGCTTGCTGCAAACTCGTATCTCAGAGAGCTCAGCTCCGAGAGGGGGGGGCTCTCGTCCTGGCTGATGAAGCCGGGGGGGTAGTCGGGGTAATTCTTTGTCACGGGTGAGATGAAGATGTCGTACTCGACGCCGCAAGGCAGATCGGTGCCGTCGTGGTAAACCTCCGCCTGGTATGTCCCGTCGTTCATCGGCACCCAGCAGACCCTTACACTCTTATTTACAAGGCGCCAGTCGGCGGCCCCTATGCAGTTGCCTTGCCCTTCTCTCAGGCTGGCTGACGTCAGCGTATATGGGAGCGGCCCGTTCTCAGACCCGGTCCAGCCCCACTGGGCGATGCGCCACTTAGGCTGCGCACCTGACTCTTCGGAGTCCCCAACCGGGCCCCATAACGTCCTGTCGGGTATAGGCGGGCTTATCCACACCCCATCGATACTCGGGCCCGGGTCTGTGTAATACGAGAATGTGCCCTGCAGCGGCTTCTTCCACCCATTGGGGGTGCAGTAGTAGGTATCCCCGCCGCACGCCATTATGTCATCGCCGCCGTAGCTTTCGCACCTTCCGCTCGGGACGCCCTCGCACCCCATCTTCTTGCACTTGGGGCACGCAGTCCATCCCCAGCCCTCGTCATTCATGTTCCTGCACCAGTATTCCTTGCCGCCGAATACCAGCGTGTCGTTGCAGTCGACGTTCGCGTTGCAGGGGTATTTCTCCCACCCACTTGCCGTGCAGGACAGGAGCTTGTCCTCGCAGAGCATCTCGGTGCCCGTGGTGTACTTCTCACGGGAGGCGCCGGAGCCCTTGCATGTCGCTTCGCTGTTGCATTGCGGGCACTTGTGCCACTTCCAGCCGGTGTTATTGATGTTGCGGCACCAGTAGGTCTCCTTGCCGGCGGTGATAGTCGAGTCGCATCCCGTAGTGGGCCCGCACTTCTCCCACTTGAGCTTGTCTGTGCAAATGTATTCCCTGTTGCCGCAGTATGCGCGGTTGCCGGCGTCGCCGCTCGCGCCGCACGTAGCGTCCCATTTCCTTTTGGTCACCCACTTAAAGCCCTCCCCCATGTCCCTGCAGAGCCTTTCGTCGGTGCTGTTGCTAAAGCCGGGTATGCCGTCGCTGTCATACCCCATGTCGCAAAGCGTGAGTTCGCTGCAGACGCATGCGTCTGACTCGCGCCTAAGCTCGCTGTCCGTCTGCCCGTCGCAGTCGTTGTCAATGCCGTCGTGGCAGATTTCAAACGCCGACTGCTGGCAATCCGGGCACTTGCGGGTCGACTTGTACATTCCGCCCAAGAGGCCCGTGAGGCAGTCGTAGTCGTCGCGTGTAAGGAAAGTGTCGTTGTTTACGTCCGCGCAGTCGTCATCCGAGCCGTCCGGTGGCGAACCGGTCGATTGGAGGCTATCGAGTATATCCTGCAAGTCTTCTAAATCGTCGCTTGTCCAGGTGCCGTCGCAGAGGTCGGACTGTTGCGCTAGAGCCGCGGCCACGCCCGTGGAGTCCATCGAAACGTCCTCCGAAGAAACGTTAGTCGCGGGCTGCGCAGCCGGGGCCGAGGGCTGCGAACTGTAAACATACAAACCCGTCCCTACGGCTGCAGTTACGACCGCGGCTGCGATGAGCGCCGTCGTCATGGATACCTGGCCTTTGCGGATCATGGGGGTGAAATTACTTAGGTATGAGAGATAAAAAGGCGTGAGCGCTCACTCAAAGAAGCTCTTCCCCTCCGCGACCGCATCGTCAAAGTCGCCTACGAACGCCCACCAGTTGCGCATCTTCTGCGCGCCCGAATAGAGCATGTTGCCCTTGCCGGGCACATTCTCCATCCACCAGACCTTGTAGGCGAGGCCGCCGTCCGAGATGCAGCCTGGCTGGGTATAGACCGCGCCGGTTTCGGTGAATACGTTCTTCCACGCCAGGCAGGTGATATTCGTCTTCGCCCCGGTGCCGGCGGGCGTCCAGTCCTCGCAGTCAGACAATGCAGGCGTCGTTATCATCCAGTTGTACTCCGGCCACGGCAGGAACTGCATGCCGTTGGGCGTCACGTGGCACCAGCCGCAGCGGTAGTACGGCTGGCCCGGGCCGGACGGGCCGATGAAGGATCCGTCAAAAAGGACCTGGTTGACGTACTTGAAGACTATCTCTATGTGGTGGATGTGGTTCTCAAGTGCCATGCCAAGCTCCCTGCCGTAGTTGTAGTCGTAGACCGTGTAGGTGTGGCCGCAAAGCGGGAGGTCCATCCAGCCGTTGCCGAACGCGCCGCTCGGGCCCCTCTGGAACGACTCGACGGGGGCGACAAGCGGCGGGTACGCATCGTTGTGATACATCCAGACCCACACCTCCTTGACCCCGTGGTTGTCGACATAGTCGCATACGTCAACGTAGTCGGTGAGCAAGAGCCTGTGGTGGACGCTATACGCGACGTTGTTCCTGGAAAAGCTGACCTTTGCGCCGGGTATCGGCGAGCCCACGAAGACGTCGAAGATGTTCAGCTGGTTCCCATAGTTCTCGTCCATGATTATCTTTATGTAGCGGGCAGTGACGTTGCTGAATGAATACCTCCTTGGGCATATGCTATGGTGGTCGGGTGCCCATTCCCCGGGGCCGCAATAGACTTTGGTCGTCTGGGTGAGGAGAGTCACCTGTTCGCCCGCGAACGCGCCGGTGCCGGACGCCTCCACACGGTATTTCGCCGGATAGTCGACGTTCCAGAAGTAGATTGTTATATTGTTGATGGTCCGGTTGGCCCGCATGTCTATCAGCATGTAGTCCCCGATGCTCACGGTGTTGAGCTGCCAGAGCTGGTAATATGGCGCCATGCCGTCAAATGAGTCCGAGAGGGCGGTCGGGACCGGCTCGAGGTATTCCTTGTGCTCGTAGATGCTGTAGTCCAGCGACGGTGTCGCGCCCGGGTCCTTATAGCCGTGGTAAGTGCTGCCCCGCTCGAGCGCGTCCATCAGGCGCTGGCGGAGCGTGGAGATCCTGCCCCTCACATACTGCACGGTATTGCCCTCGTGCAAAAAGGCGTCGTCGCTCGTAATCGAGATGTCCACCAAATTCGGGTTGTCGGGCTTTGGGGGTATGAAAGACAGGGAAAGGACGGGCACGTCATATGTCTCGCCCTCCGGCACGCACAAGCAGGATGCCCCGCTCGGCACGCACCTCATCCCGGCGCCGCACGCGCCCAAACAGTAGGGCACCTGCGCATCTGCGCATTCCGGGGTTATGCACGTGCAGCTCGCGGGGGAGCATACCTTCCCGCCGTCGGCGAAACACGCCGTGTCGTTGTCGCACTCCTCGCCGCTGTTGATCACTAAGTCGCCGAGAACGCATCCGGGGCACGCCCCGCAGTCGGCGGGGCAGGAGGAGCAGCTCTCGCCAGCTGAGCACTTATCGTCGCCGCAGCCCCCGTCCATGCGGCTGCAGCCGAGGATGTCGGCATCGGCCGCGTCCGGGTTGCAGTGCGTCCCTTCCGGGCACGGGACCGCGCAGTCCGGGCACTCGCAGTTCTCGCCCAAAGCGAGGTTGCATATGCCGTCGCCGCATCCATCCTTGACGCACGCGCAGCCCGCCTGCCCGGAGACACAGAGCTCGCCTTCGGGGCATTCCCCGGCGCACGCCTCGTCTCCCGGGGCACCGCAAGAAGCATTATCCGGCACGCATGAGCAAGAGGTCTTAGCCGCGTTCGGCATGCAGGAATAACCTGTTTGGCAGTCGTCGATTGGGCATGCAGATTTATCCAGCTGGCTTGAGCAGCTATATCCCTGCGGGGCCAAAGGCTCCTGGGGCGCTTCCTCCTTGCAGTCCTCGGGACAATTGCATTCGTTTTCCCCGGCGCCGCACGCGCCGTTGCCGCATGCCGCGCAGACGGTGCCTGTGCACGGCCTGCACCCTTGGGCAGTAAGGGATGAACACGCTAAGCCGCTAAGGCCAAAGCAGCAGGAATCGCCGGTTTGCAGCCCCCCTCCCTCGGCTACGCACGGCCTTTGGGCGCACGAGCCGTTGGCGCATATCATCCCGGCAGCGCAGTCGCCGTCTGAGAGGCATTCGGGGACCTCCTCGCGCTCAAGGAGGCATGCCGCGTAGGAGTCATATACCGTGAACGTCCTGTTGGCGTATTCCCCGGGCACCGGGTTGGAGGTCTGTATGCATGTGTAGCCGTCGCATTGGCTAACGCCCGAGACCTCAAAGCACGGGTTCACCCCGAGGCCGTTGCCGGAAGAAACTGCAAAACCCACATCCGCCTTGACGACGTTGCCGCTTATCCCCATGGGCGTGAAGGTGCCGACTACCCGTGTGGGCGCCGCTTCGGCCAAAGCCTTGGAAGGCGCCTGCGGGTAGAATGCAAGTACGGCAAAGGCTATTATCGTCAATGCCGCCACGAAGATGATATACGGCTTTAGGCTGCGGTGGTAGGGGGTCACAACCGGGGCATATTCAGCAGGTTCAGGCTTCACGGGAGCCTTGCGCAGGGCGGATGCAGTATCGGCGATCTTTTCCGAATCGGCTTTGCCCGAAGTCTTGTCCATTGTCAGCGGAGCCTGCTTGTGCCTGGATTAATCTACCGGGCTTAGGATATAAAACGCGGGTAGAAGGCTGAAATCTTATAAACCAAAGGCCGCCATGAGCTATTGAGCGGCGGCCGTAAGCTATTGGGCAGAGTATAACCCGACGAGCACGTCGTACCGCTCGTGCTTTATCTCCCTGTAGCCGGTGACCATTCCCAAAACGTCGTCGTTCGAAAGCTGGCCCTTCCACCAGACGTCGCTGTATTCCAAGAAGCACCCGCCGGCGTGCTGTTTTGAAAGGGCCCAGTGGCCCGGGGCCTGCTCGATGATATGGCCGTATTCCGCGATCATGTAAGCCCTGCCCTCTGGCGGGGCCGGCTGGAAGGACGAGAGGATGTCCCCGGCGGGATGGGTGTATGCCTGGGGCCCTATTATGTCCGCGTCCAGGTTGCTGAAGTCGACATCCTCACCGACGTATTTTGCGTAGAGTATAGGCTTGCCGCTGATGCCCTTCAAGTGGGCGTACAGCCGGTTGAGGTATTCGTTTATGTCCACGGTCCACGTGAACCATCCCTGGTTCCACTCCCCGTGGACCTCGTTCCCAACTGACCATCCGAGCAGTGCGGGGTGGCCGCCGAACTTCTCCGCCAGCCTGCCGAGTGTCTTCTTCGCCACCTCCAGGTCCTGCCAGTCGCACTTGAGCTGGTGGCCGGGCGTAGACGGGTCCTCGTCCTCGAAATCCTCTTCCTGGACCCAGTAGCCTATGAAGACCTTCATGCCGTTCTGCTGCGCGAAGTCGAGCATCTGGGTTATCGCCCAGTCCGGGAGGTCCCCTTGCACTATCTCGTTTTCCTCGGGCACGGCGCTCCAGCCCGTCACGCCGTCCATGTTCTTGTCATGCCAGGAGCCGGCCGCGTAAGTCCGTATGGTGTTGGCCCCTGCGCCCTTCATCGTCTCCAGGTCGTGCCGTATGACCTCCCACGTCTGTATCTTCCCGTCCCCGCTGTAGTCCCGGACGCGGGTCACGCCGCCTGAAGTGACCTTTGATGTAACATCGTCATATTCCCCGGGGAAGGGCTCGTGCAGGTACGGGTCCGGGCCCGTCCCCGCGAGCCATGGCGCGTAGGTTATGCCCTTGATTAAGAACTTGTCGCCGTCTAGGTATAGCGAGCCGCCGGATATTGTTATCGCCCCTGCGGCTGTTGAAGCGGCCCAGCCGGCCGCAGTGCATGAATACTCGCCCCCGGCGGCCTGGACAGTGGCGCCGACGTTGGACTGCGAGCACGCTGCCCACACCTGGGAGTCCGCGCACAGGTGG
>JBFYKJ010000106.1:0-13021 GCA_041306005.1 Candidatus Altarchaeota archaeon
GGCGATGCGCCAAGCACGAGCTCATCTGCGCCCCAGGCGGATGGGAGATGTGCGACGATACAGTTCCCTGCGATTACACGGTCAGCGAGGCCGACCCGAGCTACACCTACTGGTGCAGGAAGCGGGACCGTGTTGATTGGGTATGGACGCTGTGCCCCGCATGCGGGTGGCAGGATTATGCCTGCGGCGATGCCGGATATCTCTCGAGAGACTACGGCAGCACAGAGACCCTCGCTTGCCCGGGCGAAGATATGCTCTGCATGAACGAAGACGGGCAATTCTGGGAAGAGTGCAACTCATCGGGCATCGGCAGGGCCGTGGCGCTCCATAACCTTGTTTATACCTGCATTCAGTCTGGCTGGGTTCTAACAGGGCAAGTACCCGTATGCGACGCATCCACGCCATGCAATTCGACTTTGACCTTTGGTGGAGTAACAAAGCTGTGCCGGGATTTCGGCGCCGGTTACCATTGGTATACTGAGAACGACGTCGGCAGATTATGCGACAGCCCACTGGATTACGGTCAAATGCTTAATTGTGCCGGTTTGCGATACAACTGCACGGCATCTGGCTGGAGCCCGCTTTGCGAAGCATCCACCCCCTGCGATGTCGTGGGGACAGATGGCGTATCCAACTGCCGCGACTTCGGGGCAGGATACCGCTGGTACGCCCCCCAGGACATAAGCGCGTTCTGCGATTCGGCTTCAGAGATAGGCGACATGGGCTTATGCGGCGGCATGGCCTATATATGCGACCCGTCCGGCTGGGGCCTCCTTACCGGCGAGCGCTGTGAAGCGGCCGTCGAATGCAACCACACGGTCACGCACCTCAATGTCCTCTACGGGTGCCGCGACTTCGGCGCCGGGTACGCCTGGTACTCACAGGCGCAGGGCAGTGAGTTCTGCGACCAGCAGTCCGACATAGGCAATGTGGCGCAGTGCAAGGGCGGCGAAACCATATGCACCGACAGCCTTGCGTGGGCTTTTTGCTCCTCATCGGTCGCATGCGGCACCAACTACATAGTCGGCGGGACGGCCCACTACTGCCGCGACTTCGGCGCCGGGTATAAATGGTACACGGCTCAAGAGGGGCGTGGCCTGTGCAGTGAGCCGCACCACATAGGCAACTTCGGTTTTTGCGGCGGGGAGTCGTACGTATGCACCCCCGTCGGTTGGGTGCCCGTGATGCTTGAGGCCTGCAATTCAAGCGTCGCCTGCGACCATACCCTCCTGGTAAACAGCGTCACCTACTGGTGCCGAGATTTCGGCGCAGGCTACCAGTGGACGAAGTGCGCAAAATGCGGGGACGGCAGCATGTGCGCGGATTCGGGTTATAGGCATTCCGTCAGCCTGCCGCCGGGCACCATCGGGACGTGCGACGGTTTGGACTACCTCTGCACGGAAGGCGACGTCTGGGATATATGCATGGCCGGCGATATAGGCAAGATTGCCGAAGCTGGCAATAAGATATACAACTGCACCGCGGACGGATGGGTCCCGTACCAGTGCACTTCCAGCACGCCGTGCGCGTCATCGGTCAGCGTTGACGGCGAAACCTTTTGGTGCAGGGACCTTGGCAGCGGCTACTTGTGGGCCACGGCGGCGGACATAAGCGCAGTCTGTTACTCCAGCGGCGACGCCGGCAACCTGATGCGCTGCGGCAACGAGATGCAGATATGCACGGGCGCCTCATGGGAACGCTGCAATGCAAGCAACCGCGGATTGTTTGCTGCAGGCGGCAGCATATACAACTGCACCGCGGACGGATGGGTCCCGTACCAGTGCACTTCCAGCACGCCGTGCGCGTCATCGGTCAGCGTTGACGGCGAAACCTACTGGTGCAGGAACCTCGGCAATGGGCCTGTGTGGGTGACTGCGGCAGGGGTCGCCTCCGCATGCAACTCGGCTGACGAAGCAGGCATGTTCGCATACTGCGAAGGTGGGTCGTATCTCTGCAACGGCTCTAAATGGTACGCATGCAATTCCGCCCTGAACGGGACGACCGCAACGGCCAAAGGCGTCCTCTACGTTTGCTACTCCCAGATATGCGGAATGCTCGCTAGGTCGGAGGTCTGCTATTACAACAAATGGATAGGCGACGGTGATGGGGACGGCTACATGTGGCCGGAGGACTGCAACGATGCGAACCCCTATATGAGCGCCGGCCTGCCGGAGCTTTGCGACGCCGATGACAACGACTGCAACGGGATAGTCGATGATTTCCCGGCGGACACAAATCCCTTTGCCGGGGCTCCGCCGCCTGCTGTCGCCGGCAAGCCGGACCTTGACGTCATATTTATAGAGCGGCTGCCCAGGGACACGAACTTCTACTACTACACCGAATACAGCCGTGCATACCCGTTTAACGGCGGGGGGGTAACAGTGTATTATGACTCGCACCTCCAGCCTGGGGCCGAGGACGACAAGCGCTGGCCGGACCAGGACGAGGAGGTGACCTTCGTGGCGCACGTCAAGAACAAGGGCGGCCTGGCTGTCACGGGCTTTGCCTACAAGTGGTATGTAGACGGCTTGCAGGTATCCTCCGGCACCTACAGCAGGAATCTGGGCTATGACGCGGAGGCGACTTTCACATACACGTGGAAGTGGAAGGACGGCCAGCACAAAGTCAAATTCGAGGCCGACACGGCAAAGCAGCTGGCCGAAGTCTCGGAGCAGAACAACGCGCTTGAGGACAGGACAGACGCGTTCTCTTTCCTGATGAAGGTGCACGGCAACGTCTATCAGTATTTCAACCAGTACAAGAACACGAAGGGCAGCTACTCATACGAGGACTGGCTACAGTCGCAAGTCGAGACCATGAACTCGTGGCTTGAGTCCTCTCCCTACGCCAAGTTCGCGCCCTCTGGGGGCGTAGTGAGAATAAGGGTGGGGAACAACATAGTCTATGACGAATACTGCTATCCCGGCGATGCCGAAAACCCCTACAGCTACGACAGCGCCTGGGACATGAACGAGAACGTCGAGGGCAGGCTTGGCGACCCTAAGGGCACGCGTGTCGGGAGCGATGATTACATAAAGCACTACATAGAGGTCACTCTCAAACGCCTCTCGAAACCCGACCGCGGCCTCATACACGAGTGGGGCCACCAGATAGCGCTTACCGACTATTACAATATGAACCTCAACATAAACTGTGAGCACCTTGCAGCCATCGGCGCGACGTTCCCCGGCCTCGCAGGATGCCCAAAGCCATTCGGCTGCCACGACATGTACGAGTGCACGAATCTGATGGGCGACACGCTCATGTCCGCGGAGAAATGGCCGACAAACCCATACGCCACAAAGGAGCTGTCGATGCACGAGGTGCTCTCCCTCAACAACGACTACGGCTATTACGACGAGTACAGCGGGAAGTGGCGCAACCTGCCGAAGCGGAGGGGCTCATACGGCTTTAGCATGTGGGACATCCCGTCGGAGAACCGGCTCCGCGTGCTGCAGACCAGCGGCGCCCCGGCCGCAGGGGCGACAATCCGCGTCTACCAGCACCTCTTCTTCGCAGGCTTTTTGAACAAGGTGAAGTTTGAGGGCACGACGGATGCGAGCGGCTACTGGACGTTCCCGCACACCGTGTCGCAGCAGTACAAGAGCCTGCCGTGGGGCGACGGCATCTCACACGCGGCAAACCCGTTCTCCCTCGAGTTCACCGAAAAACCGAATATCAACGGGGGATGGAACTCGCTTTTCATAGTGGTGTCCTACCAGGGGCAAGAGTACTACAAGTTCCTAGATGTCGGCGACTTCAACTACGAGTACTGGCGGGGGAACAGCGCCCTTGGGACATACAAGATAGTCCTCGGCACCGGCGTTGACAAGGACGGTGACAACATACTCATGGACATGGACTGCAACGACAACGATGCGACCGCAGGCTACCCCGGGCCGGAGGTGTGCGGCAACGGCAAGGACGACGACTGCGACGGCTCAGTTGACGAGTCCGCGTGCCGCTGACGCCGCCTGTTTTTATTCCAATACCTTTAATTATTCCATGCCCGTAAACACCCCGAGAATTGGCGCCCTGGGCGTTGCCCCCCTTTACATCGCGGTAATCGCATTGGCCATAGCGGCAGCCGCTGGCGTGGGTGTCTGGGTAGCGACCCAGCCCAGCGCGCCGGCAGCCCCGACAACAACCCAGGCATGCAACATGTCCTCTGCCCCCGCATGCGGCGGGATATGCCCCGGCGGCGAGTCGTGCCAATCTGTAACTGGCAACAAGTGCAGGTGCGTAGTCGGTTCCGCATCTTGCGGGAACGGCGCCTGCGACGCCGGGGAAAACTGCGTAACATGCCCCTCGGACTGCGGGCAGTGCCCGTCAGCATGCGGCAACGGTGCCTGCGACAGCGGCGAGACCTGCACCTCATGCCCCTCAGACTGCGGCCAGTGCCCGCCAGGCTGCGGCAACGGTGCCTGCGACAGCGGCGAGACCTGCACCTCATGCCCCTCGGACTGCGGGCAGTGCCCGCCTGACTGCGGCAATGACATATGCGAGTTCGGCGAGGACTGCAACGGGTGCCCGCAGGACTGCCGGTGCCCATGCGTCCTGTACGACGGGATTAAGAACCCCGGCGAGACCTGCGACAAGGATAATGACTGCCTTAACTACCAGACGCCGAAGTGCGACCCGGCATCGTGCACGTGCGAGCCGTGCAGGGAGCGGTCATGCCCGGAAGGGTCGATATGGGACAACGACTCCTGCCAGTGCGTCCCCTCCTGCGAGGCGTCGGACATAATGTTATGCGACGGCAAGTGCGAGGACGGGTACATATGCCTCCCGGACCTTGTGGAGTGCAAATGCATGCGGGAATGCTCGTCGTCGGGCCTGTCCTGCGATGGCGCCTGCCCGCCCGGCCAGCATTGCCTCGACACGCGGTTCGGCTGCGAGTGCAACGACTGGTGCCACGTCGGCGGGATAATGATGGATGAGCTGTGCGACGGGTACGTAATAAACTTCACGGTGACCGGCATAAAGAACATAAGCGGCGGGCGGTACTGCGAGCTTTACAACTCGACGTCGCACGCCGGGAATACGCCCGTCGGCATAAACCCGATCGGCCCGCTGGACGTGCGCATCTACTTCAACAGCGACCTTAGCCACTGCTTCGCGATAACCGCCAGCCCCATGGGTGTGGCTGTCATCACCGACCCGATGCCCTGCTACACGCCCCTGCCGTCCAGCAAGATGCCGGTTGTGGCCTCTAGGCACGGGCCGTTCGATTACTGCGACTCGGACACCGTGGAAACGTCTTACGTGCAGGGGCATCCCACCACGACAGTCACTGTGGACGGCAGGGTCGCGGACCCCAAGGGCAGGTGGGTCGAAGGGTATTGCCAGATAACCTCCACCACGACCATGCGCGGGCAGGTGGTCGGAAAAATCGTGAGATTATACGACGATGGCGGCTACATGGTGGACGAAAAGGAGTATCTCCTCGACTTTGACGGAAGCGGCTTGGCACTTTTAGATGAGCTCCTATGCCCGTCCGGCGAGTGGATAGAGTACTGCCTCCCGAGCATGGTCGATGCCGATCCGGAGAACCCGTGCAAATACGCTGGCCAGATATTCTCTGTAGATGTGGACCCCTCACTCTGCGACGACTGCCTGCCATACGACCCGGTCGACCACCTCAACATCAAGGGTTTCCAGGAGCATTACTGGAGAATGTCTACGCCCCTCGTGGAGGCGACATCCACCTCGGCAACCATAACGATAGAGCACATATGGTCGATGACCGACCCGGACGAGCTATTAGTCGAGGTATATGAGAAAATGCCGGACGGTTCATTAAACGAAGTTGCGCTAATACACTTGTATTCGCCAAACCCGGACGGGCCCATGGTCATCAATGTCGACGGGCTAAAGCCCGGGACCGACTACCTATTCGCGGTATTTGGCAAAGTGTATACTCCCGAGAGCGACTATCGGTATGACATGTATCTGATATACGACCCAGGATACGAATCGTACGGCCACTTCACAACGCCCGGCTAGTCCAGGCATTGTCCCTTTTTCGCAAGCACAACTATCTCGTGCCCTGTCCGGGTCCTTATGATATCCGCCTTGATTATCTCCAGGCCTGCCTCTTTGATATGCCTTACGGGGTAGTTTTTGTCCAGATGGGCCTTCTCCTCATCTATGCTGAACAGCATAGGCTGGATGGGGATCCCCACAAGCGCCTGCCTCCCGGGTTTAAGGATCCTGTGCATCTCCCTAAATGCGGTGTCCGGGTCCACGCTTGCCGTGGCGTGGCCGTCCATGGCGGAGATAAAATCCGCAGACCCTGATCTTAGGGGTATCTGGCTGACGTCGGCCAAGACCGCATGGCTTATCCTCTTCTTGCCCCTGGCGACCTTGAGCATCTCCGACGCCCAGTCGACGCCGATCACCCGCTTCGGCTTGTAATCCTTCAGCATGTGCTCGAACGCATGCCCGGTCCCCGTGGCCAGGTCGACGACCACGGCATCCTTTGGTAGTTCAAGGTGCGGCTTGACGAACTTGTGGACGTCCTCAAGGCGCATCGGGTGGCCGGCAAAGTCCGGGCCGGTGTCATAATCCGGCGCGGTCATCTGCCACTTGAGGTACTAATTCGCCCGCCGGTATTCCCGCCTGTCGGAGCTCTCAACACCCTTTGCAAGGCTGGGCTCGACGGGGATGATCCTTCCCTCGCCATGCCCGGCAGGCGCCCGCTTCTTGGAACCCCTTTGCGTATTAGGCCTCGGCATAACGCTTTCTTAGGCGTCCCCGGATAAAAACTCTCGAGTCTGATTTTTCTCCCCCCTCGATATAATCCTCCGTGGCTATTTCTACTCACTCGGGCCTCCTGCAAGACGTAGTCGACGCCCTCCACGAAGCGGGTTTTGAGGCCTATTTCAACCAGGGCCTAAGGAAGTACTTTGACATCATAGCCGTGCGGGAATACAAGCTCTTCATAAAGGTCCTCACCAACATCGACAACCTCGGGCCCGCGGAGGGCGCAGAGCTTCGGCGTTTTTCAGACGCGTTCTCCTCAAAGGCCGTCGTCATCGGCGAGAAGGCTGGGATGTCCGCCCTGGAGGACGGCGTCGTCTACCAGAGGCACGCCAGCCCGTGCATGAGCCTGGCGACCTTCAGGAGCGTATTGTCCGGCGAAGCCGTATCATCGTTCACGAGGCGCGGCCAGCTCCTCGTCGGCATAGACGGGGACGAGCTAAAGAGGCTTCGGGAGGAGCGCGGCATGAGCCAGGAGGAGCTGGCGAGGGTCCTTGACTGCACGGGCCAGACGGTGTACAGAATCGAGAAGCAGAACCGGATACACGAGGACCTGTTTGACAAGCTGGTCGATTTCCTGGGGAAAGACATCCGCGTCGGGAGCATAGAGCTCAGCCAGCCATCGGGCAAGGTCGAGATGCCCGTCTCGGACCCGCTGAAGAAGGAGATCGTCCGGGAGTACCTGCGGCTGAAGCTTGAGAACATACCCTTAGAGACGCCAGTGGACTTCGCCCTCGTGGGGAAATCGGTCCGCGAGCAGCCGGTGCTGACTCCGGTCAGCCGCACGGAGGCGGAGCTCCGCTCCAAGCAGAGGGTGGTGAAGAACCTGAGTGAAGTCCTCGAGTGCGGCGTCGTGCACATCACGAGGGAGAAGCGGGTGAGGCGGATACCGGCAATCTCTTTCAGCGAGCTGCACAGCATCTCCACGAAGAGGGAGATTTTGGAGAAGTCCGAGTGAGCTGGGAAGCTTTGGTGTTATCTCCCCGGTTTTTATCCCTTCAGGCTTTATTCTAACCGATGAAAGGCCAGATGTCCCTGACTACCGCCCTTGCCGCCGCCGTGGCGATAGCCGCAGTCGGCGCAGGCGTATACGTCTACAGTTCGCAGTCTTCGGTCCCCGGCGGGGATCAGCCCGGCGATAACCTCACGGACGCCTCTGGGACGGGTTCGGGAACCGGCTCTGCGGACACTATGGGTTCTGCTGAAGGCACGGTCGGACAGCCCGACTTGTGCGACGGGACCTGGACCGAAAGCGATGCCGACACCCTGCAGGGGATACTCGATAGCCTGCAGTCAGCAGGCCTGCCGTCCGGGGATTACGAGTGCGCCGATGTCAACGGCGACGGCTTTGTTACAAGCGATGACGGAGCATGCCTCGCGGGGCTGCTAAGCGGCGCCTATGCATCTACCCGCGAATGCCCCGCATGCGACCCGGGCCCGCTGGAGATATGCCACGACGGTGTTGACAACGATTGCGACGGGCAGACGGACAAGGACACTTATGATAATACGGCGGGTGCTGCGTACTCGGGCGACATGTGCTCCTGCAACAAAGACACCCCCTGCAACCTGGCCTATGACATAGACGGCATAGCTGGCGGGGAGGACTCGGACCGGAAGTGGTGCAGGGACCTTGGCGAAGGCTACAGATGGTACACCGAGGCCGAGGGGGGCAGCTGCGAGGCATCCGGGGCGGAGCTCGTCAACTCCGGGTTCGTGAAAGTCGCCGGCGGGAATTTCTACCTGAACGGCAAGAAATTTTATCCTTACGGTGCCAGTTATCTGCCGAGCTTTGCCTCCGATTCACCGACCTCGGGAATCCCGTTTTTGGACCCCTATTATTATAAGGCAAGCAACATGCCGGCCCTTGAAACAGAGCTGTCGGCCATGCAAAATGCAGGCATGACCGCGATATCCGTCCTCATCGCGAATTACGACTGCACCAACTTAAACGACTTTTTGGAGAGGGCTGGGAGCCACGGCCTAAAGGTCAGCATATGGCTCCCATGCTCGCCGTTCGTGGCCTATGACCCCGAGTCCGAGAAGTTTGACAAGTGCCTGGACAACACTATCGTTAAGTGCGGCCTTAAGGACAACGATGCAATCATGTCCTACCTGCTTGCCGGCGAGCCCCGGATGGGCGACTGGACAATGTCGGACAATGCGCCGTACAGGGATTCCAGCGATTTAAAACAGGATTTCGGCAGGTGGATGGAGAAGAATTACGGCAGCGTCCTCGATGCGCAAACCCAGCTGGGCTTCGTACTGTCCAATACCTGCGGGCTGCCCAACGATGCGCAGTGCATCTCGCACAACATCCCCTCGGTCATGGTCGCCGGGCAGAAGTACACGGTCTCGATGACTATGCAAAACGTCGGGACCAATGTATGGACCCCGGCTGGAGCTTATGCGCTCCTGGCTATAGGCGACTCCACTTTCGCCTCAGACCAATACGAAATGGGCAGCGCCGACTCGATAAGCCCGGCCCAGTCCAAGCTCTTTGCATTCACCATGACCGCGCCGGCGGGCCCCGGGAGGTATGTCAGCGACTGGGGCATGGCACAAGGCGGGGCCGCGTTCGGCCAGCACTGCAAGCAGACGGTGGAGGTCATCCCCGCAGGCATCGGAAGCGGCGTGCAGGAGACTGCGACCCTCGCCCCGCCGGTATGCGGGGCCAGCGACACGCAGTTGTGCAACGACGGCGTTTGGAGAACGTTTGTCGCAGCTTACAGGCGCTTCTACGACGACATGGTAAGCCACAGCTACAATGTCGCCGCAAGGAAGATCAGGGCGCTGGACCCCAACCACCTGCTTACCATAGACAACGGCCTTGCGGGCCTCGGCGGCGACGGCTCGATGGGCAACTGCGCAGTCTTCCCGTTCGACATAAGGAGCACAGCAAAGCACCTTGACTTCCTGGGCCCCGAATTTTACATGTTCCACATGTCTGACAGCGACATGTATAACGCGGATTACTTCAGGAAGAGGGGCTTTATCACCCAGTATGCGGACGTTGGGAAACCTGTCGTCTATTACGAGTTCGGGACAAGCACGGCATGCCCCGGCTGCTCGCAAGCCCAAGCCGACGCAAAAGAGCAGGTCCAAAGCGCCTTTTACGCGAACTTTTACAACATGGCAATAGAATCCGGCGCGGACGGGGCCTTTGCCTGGTGGTTTACCGGGGCGCAGCCGCCCTATGACTATAGCATATACGGGAAGCCCGCATTGGATACGGTAAAAGCTTATTCCCACTCTTTTAAAAACAGGGCGGCGAGGGTACCGAACATATGGTTCACCATAGACAGGGACGCCCATTCGCCCGATTGGCTGATGTACGAGCTTGGGAACAACCAGTACATGTACTGGCTGAACCAGGGGATGACCCCGGCAGCGATAACGGTTTGCACGGGAAAGGATTCTAAAACAGCCCCCCTTACGTGCGTCGGCAATTACGAGGCTTCGAACTGCCCGAGGAAATGCCTGAACTCGGAGTTCAACCACCTAAGGATCAGGGATTACACCGGCGAATGGGTGGACGTAAAAGACGGGGACACAGTGGTCGTCGAAGCGAACAAGCCGATTTATGCCGAGGTCTCGATGGGCAACATCGGGGAGGCCAAGTGGCTGACAAAGGCGAGCGCCGGGGGATTGACAGGATCAGTTTACCTGGGGAACCCCGGGTCCGGGCCGGCTTATGTGGTCCTTTTGGCAAGCGATGTCGCCTGGCTGAAGGACGCCGATTTCGGCGAGTTCAAGGTCTCTGGCGGCATCGCGCAGGACGAGAGCGCGACCTTCCAGCTGGCTTCCAGCTATAGGTCCTTCTTCGGCGACAAGGCGACGATAAAGCTGCACCCTGTCGAGCTTCAAAACTCCTAAATCCGCTCCCAATCCATTTTTATCCTCTCCCCGACTAAACCAGTGCGGAACATCTGGAAAGCGCAGGACAATTTGCTGATTCTATCGGAACTTAATCGCCCGACTATTATCGCAACGCGTAATGCACTACCTATTGTTCTGTCAGTAACAGAATGGAAGGAAAAGTTAAGTGGTACAATGATACCAAAGGCTATGGATTCATAGAAGGCGACGACGGTAAGGACTATTTCGTGCACAACACGGCAATACAGGGCGGTGCCCGCCTTAGGGAGGGCGACGCAGTGACTTTCACCCCCGCAAGAGGCGACCGAGGGGAGAAGGCCGAGGGTGTCAAGCTGAAATAAGCTGAAGTATTCTGGCTGTAATAGCATTCCTGGGTTTCCAGGGATCTTTGCCCCCGGTCTCCGGGGGCTGTTTTTTGTTTTTCTTTTGTTTTTGTTTTGTTTTCTGTTTTCTTGTGTTTTTCACCCGTAACCAAGCTTTTTATGCGTCTCTTTCTAAGTAGTTCCAACCCCCAGATGACCCGCAAAGGGCAGACCGCCCTCGAATACCTGCTGATAGTCGTAGTGGCGATAATAGTCGTTGTCGCCGTGATGTTCTTCATGCAGTCGACGAGCCAAGAGGCTAAGACGTCGGCCACCGAGGGCTTAGGCAGTATCACGGAGGAACTCGAAGGAGCCACGACGACTATCGGCGGCAACGGCACCGGCGACGAGGATGGCGGCACCGGCCCCGGAGGCACCGGCACCGGCGACGAGGATGGTAACGCCGGCAACGGGGGCAACGGCACCGGCACCTGGGATGGAGGCACCGGCAACGGGGCGGGGGGCAACTATACGGGCAACTGCACCGGCAATGCGACCTGCCCGCCCGGCATGGTCTGGAACCCGAACAACTGCTCATGCGTCCCCGCGCCGCAGACCTGCGCCTACAACATCGATCTCCTCGACTGCCCGATAAACGACTGCCCGCCTGAGACCCACTATTGCATGCCCAATTTCGAAGGCACCGCATGCGAGTGCGCCAGGCCGTGCGGCGACACCTACCCGACGTGCAACGGCTCGTGCGGATCCGGCGTGGCCGGCGGGATATGCACTGCCACGAGGGCCGGCTGCGAGTGCAAGCCCCTTGACTACAAACCCGCGTGCCTTGACACATACCCGGCTTGCAACGGCACATGCTGGCCCGGATTTGAGTGCGCATCAAACGGCACGGAGTGCCTATGCTACTCCTCTTGCTCCCTTTCTTTCCCGGCATGCAACGGCACATGCGAACCAAACTACGAGTGCGCATCAAACGGCACGGCTTGCTCGTGCGAACCCCCCCGGGTTTTGGATAGTTACGACATGCGCGCGGTTGTGATAACATACATCCCGCGCCTGGCGAGCGATCCCGAGCTCGTCGACTGGATGGTAACCGGGTGGAACCCTGATGATCGTCGCCCGTGGAGGGCGGTGGAAGGCATGCAGGCCCACGTGGACTCCCTAAACGCCCTCATTGTGGAAGCGCTCACGCAGGGCAGCACATACCACGGCTACAAGGAGTCGGACGCCGTGCCCTACTTGCGCTATAACATATACCGGGATAAAACGCTCTACAAGGACGTCCCGCGGGTGCTTGCGGGGGAATATTATTATGTAGACGGCGCCGCAGTCTTCGAAGAGGCGGGCGTCGACATCTGCGACCTGGTCGAAAACCGCGGCGTCAAGGAGGTGTGGTTCTGGCATTATGGCTCCGCCTGCTCGGCGGAACATTGCGCACCGACTTTTGAATCCAGCCAGATAGGGCCGAAAGAGAGCTTCGCAAACGGCGGCATAGCTTTGGACAGCTGGCCGAAGTGCGCGAAGAGCTACGTGGTCTATGGTTATAATTATTACCGGCAGCTGGGGGAAGCGCTTGAGAACCACGGGCACCACATAGAGATAGTCCTCAAGAGGATGGACAGAAGCTTCTTTGACGGCTATTTTGTAGGGTCATTTGCCCCCGGCGTCGCGTTCAGGAGGTGCGGCTGGATGCATTCCACCCCCAACGGGGCCGGCGACGGCTATGATTGGTTTGAGGATACGCCCTACCTGTCCGACTGCGAGGACTGGAAGCCCGACGGCTCGGGCCAGAAGAAGCTTGTAAACTGCGAGACCTGGAGAGACGTTTTTGTCTGGCCCGGCCGGGACGAGTCAAAGGCCTGCCCGGAGGACTGCGGGGTCGCCTTCAAGGTCTGGTGGATGGAGAGCCTACCGGGGTTCGACAACGGGCTGGCTTACAACGGCAAGCCGCTTAGGAACTGGTGGGAGTTCATCGGCGACTATGACGTTGCCGTGGCAAACGGGCGAAGCTTGTTTGGGTGAGCGGGGCAGCGGTTTATTAGCCCCAACCGCCCAAATTA
>JBFYKJ010000107.1:0-7724 GCA_041306005.1 Candidatus Altarchaeota archaeon
ACGAAAAACAGAAAGGGGCAGACCGATTCGGTCTTTAAGCTGGCCCTTGTGGTGATAATAATCGCCGCAGTGCTGGCAGTGGTCGCGTATATGATGGGCAGCGTGTGGAGCGGGACGACCGCGGTCGTCGAGGGCACGGAGGGTGCGGCCGACCAGGTCGGCACGAACACCGACTGCATGGTCCTGGGCAACTGCGACAACGTGGGGCCCGCCGGCTAAGATGCACGAAGTTTTGTTCAAGCTGGCCCTCGCGGTAGTATTGGCGTCTGCAGCATTTTTCCTGCTGTCTTCTTCCTTCAGCCAGCTGCAGGCGTCGGCCAACCAGACGTCCTCGAACATAGAGGATGCCAGGAGGGCGGGGATGAACCGGAGCGTGCTCCACCTGCAGGAATGAGGCGAAAGGGGATGTCTTCCGAGGTCTTCAAGCTGGCCCTTGCCGTGATGATAGTCGCAGCCGTGCTCGCGGTCCTGGCACCGATGTTTTCCGGGGTCAGGGAGTCCGGCACCGCGGCGATAAACGCAACGGGCAGCGCGCTTGAGGAGTTCTCGCAGAAGATAGCCAACCGGACGGCAGGCTTGTGACAGCATCCAGGTGGAACGCTTGCTTATAGGCAGGGAGGCCGCTGCGCTTCTTTCTGACCGAAAGGGCATGTCAGCGGAAGCGCTGAAGGCTGCGGCGGCAATATTGCTTGCCCTGGCAGTCTTCTCTGTCTTGGCCCTCTTTGCCACAGGCCCGCAACGGGCCGAGTCGTCCTTTTCGGCAGCCGGGGTCGCGCTCCTTGACAGCGCAGAGAACAGCTCCCGGGAGATACTGGCTTACGGGCAAACAGGGACCTGATACTATGAAACGCAAGGGATTCGGGCTGGAGGATTCACCATTCATGATACTGGCGACAGTCGCTGTCATGCTCCTCACGGTCTGGATAGGCGTGAATGTCCTCGGCAGTTTTGTCAACGGCAACGACTACCAGGCCGCCGTCGAGGCTTCGTCCGGCATATACAAGCGCGCAAGGCTTGTTGGCATGGGTTATGACGGGTCGTCGGACAGGCTGTTCGTCTCGGTGCCGCAGGGGTACGCGGTGCTCGTGGACGGCTGCCTTGTCGCCGTGAGACAAGACGGGAACACCACATCCGAACTCACGGAAAGGATGGTGATGAGCGGAGTTGCCATACACGGCGTGAACGGGCCCCTCATGGGGCCCGGGGACCATGACGTGACGCTGACTTATTCAAAAAATGACGGCATATCGGTATATTGGGACTGATGCGTGGAACCGGTTTGGCCGCAGGGGCCAAGCCGCGGCCCTGGACCTGGCAGTCTTCACGGCCATCTGTGCAATAGCTTTAGCCTACTTAACCCTCCAATCAGCCCGCGCTGGCGCGGCGTCGTTATATCTTGACGAGAGCGAGAACCTGAACGAGCTCGCGATACGCACGCTCGATGCGCTTGCGGAAGGGGGCGTCGATTTTGAGGTGAAGACCCTCCAGCCCGCGGCGCTGTCGCAGGTCAAGTCATGCATCTCGGATGACGTACGGAAGATACTGACATACGCCGACATGGCGATAGCCGCGCTTGATACTATGGAGCGCGCGGCATTGGGCCAAAACGGTGCGGCAAACCCAGACGACCCGTTCGTCAATTACATCGACTCACGGATGGGCGACATACTCAAGTATCTCGACGATTCATCATCCCTGTTGGACAGCGTCATAGCCCCGTGGCTCGGGCAGGCCGAGTCCGCAAAGGGCGTGCCGTGCGACGCATTGTCGAGCATAGCCCAATACCTCCCGGGCTACGGGGAAATGGATGCTAGCTGTTCGGGTTCGGCGTCGGGCCTCCTTGACGGCCTTTCGGGCAGCATATCGAGCGCTGAGGACGCGGTATCCGGCCTCAAAAACGGGTTAATCTCGGGCCTTGAAGCGCTAACCTCCCTCTCCGGCGAGGAGCTGGCAGGCAAGATAAGAAGCCTGCGCTGCACCCTGATGGCGGTCAAGGATGCGGCCAACGCGGTTTTGACCTACGTGGAAACCGGCGTTAACATGGATGTCTCGTTCCTCGAGCTATGGCCGGTCAAAGCCGGGACTAAGACTATGAGCCTTTACCGCCTGCTGGGCGACTCTATGATTGCAGGCGACAATTTCGCTTTCGGCGATGACGTCCGATCCGTCATGGGTGGTGCCGGGCTGTTCATGATAAGGAACAAGGATATTGACGGCAAGCTGCCGGAGGTGAGCATCACCAGCGGCCCGAAATCCTCTTCGTTTTCAAACGTCACCGAGTCCGTCTGGCTGTACCCCAAATCCCCGCTGGCGGGCGTCACAAACACCACGGCCGAAGGCGATTACTACGGGATGCGATTTGGAGCAGAGGGGTACAAGACGCAGGCCGGCAGCCTCGCAATAAGGCTCAAGTTCTTAGGCGGGGAGCTCGGCGGCGAGAAGCAGAAGACCGAATACTTCGAGGGGATAGACTATATCTCAGGGTCGCCCGCGTATCCCTCATCCGAGCACTACCGGACCTACAACGGCAGTTTTGTCAAGGGGCGGGTGACCGAGGGCAGGATATCAAAGACGGCAAATAGCTCGACTGGGCTGGAAACGATAGGCACGGACCTTCTCTGCTCGACCAGCATCAGTGAGGTCTCTCTGCTTCGCCCGATGCTAGCCGAGGTCTTCCTCGCGTACGAGAACACCACATTCCCCGAAGCCGCATACAGCTTTGACATCCTGCATAAGCGGGCCACAAAAAACTACAACTGCTCGATGAACAACTCCGACGACTGCCCGGAACACAACGACACCGACGCCCTCAAGTCGATGGTTCTGGGCGCCATATTGGCGGGCAGGAACAACCTCAAGGGCGGCCTTGCAAAGGCCGTGGAGGAGCGCCTTGACGGCCTGCTTGAAGGCTACCAATATACCTTTGAGGTCCGCGACTGCTGCTCGGCGGCGATTGCGATACACGAAGACGCCGAACCCCCCGGCCGCCGCGGCGAGGCGAAGTACTACTTCATGGGGGATGGGTCCCGCGCGGAGATGAGGCTGACTGTTTGGAGATAAGATGGCACCGAAGACTGTAAACTGCAGACAAGAGGGTCGCAAAGCGACCCTGTGCCCAAGTTCGGCTTTGCCGAACTTCGGGCTGAAGACCTCTAAGCGCGGCTGGGTCGTCTGGGCGTGGAGCAAGGCCGGCGTGCTGATAGTCTTCATGGGGATGATGCTGGCGATGCTAGCGGCTTATGCATGCGCGGGCGCCGCCGAGCAGGCCCGCGCAGCCGCGCAGGTCTCATCAGGGCTCAGGGGCGCTATCCTCGACGTCTACGCTTCATCAGGCGGCATGAGCTTTGACTACACCCTGCCAGCGACAGTCAACGGCGAGGACTACTCCATAGAGATACTGGACAAGCCTGGGGACATGGCGGGAGTGATCACAAGGACGAAGAGCGGGGCCATCGAGGTGTCGGGGGGTGCATCCCTTGCGGCACCACTTTCAGGCAGCTCCTTCGGTGTGGCCCGCCGGCCTGGCGGCCCGCGCGACCTTTGCATAACAAAGCACCTGGGAGCGGTATATGTCGAGAGTTCAAGGTGCAGCTAAACTGGCAAACTGCCGTCAAGGAAAATGAACAAAAAAGGCCAGATGGGGCCGCAGGGCATGGAGGACATCCCGATGTCGCTGATGGCGTTCGTCGTGGCGGTCGGGGCGATGGTAGTCTTCCTCGGCATCCTCTCGGCCCGCGCGTCCGATGCGGGCGCCGGCGACATGCACGAGGCCGGTAAAAGGCTCTCCGACGCGCTCGCAGGCGACATGTTCAAGTCCCCAGCGTCGCGCTCGTACGGCGGGAGCGTCCTTGACGGCGCGGCGGTCGATGCTGCGCAAGAGTCCGACCCGATGCTAGTAGACTCGTTCGGCTACATAGAATACGGCTGGTGGGCGAGGATCAAAGCCGGGCGCAATAAATGGGATTTCGGGGAGACTCCGCCAAACAGCTCGCTGTCGTACGGCGGGCCGGTCACTATCCTTATGGGCGGCATCCTTGAGAGCGGCGAGAGGGAGGTAAAGATATGGAAAAGATGAGCTTGGCAGGTGGATGGATGAGGTTCGGGGCTGTTAATCACATTGGTGGCAACGGGGCTGGAAATCACATGGGGCGCAAGGGCTTTTACCCGCTGTTCACCACGCTAGGCCTCCTTCTTGTGATAATGGTCGTAGCGGTCAGCATAGTGTGGGGCGCAGGGAGCGACCGGGATTTCGGCGCGCACGCGGACCGGATGGCGTGGTTAAAGCTGGAGCACGCGGTCGGCAACGTGAGGTCGATGGCCGCGGATTCGGTCAGGGGCGGGTTTTATGAAGAGATCGTCAAGGTTGGGGTCATACCCGGCGGCAAGACTTTAAACCCGTACTTAGAGTACGGCAAGGACGAGGGCTGGCAGAAGATGCTGTCGGATATCCAGGAAAGGGTGTCGTCAGATTTTTCCAGCCGCATGGGCAATCTCGCTGACTACTCCGACGGGCAGATGAGCACATTCAGCTTCGACGGCATAAACATCACGATGGGGCGGCTGTCCGCGTCGGACCTCAGGGTAGTGGAAACGGGCGACGGTGTGGCCGCGGTCGTCCGGCTGCCGCTGACAGTAAGCAGCCCGTACTACGGCTGGGCGGCGACGATCTCGGAGGAGAACATAACGATCCCCCTCAACGTCCGCCTGAAGGACATATATGGGCGGGCGTGGGAGTTCCACAGCAATTACAACAACCTCGTGACCTGGACCTTTACAGGTGCGATATATGCGCGCGCATATGCGGCGGCGTACCTCTCAAAGAGCGGCCCGTTCCTCAAGGAGCCCCATTACGACTTTGACCCCATAGGGACCGTGCTATTCGGGGACATCGACACCCTGGAGGCGTTCTCCAAGGACATGGACACTGTGCTGGACATAGGCGCGATACCGGCGGCCACGTGGCTTGCGGAGTGGCAATACCTCTCAGAGCCCGGGTTCCTGCCCGCAGGCCTGGACCTGGACGGGGGGGACGAAGCTCAGGCCTCGCAGGCGATAATGAACAGCTACAGGATGGGCGAATACGAGGAGAAGGCGTGCGACGGGCTTGGCGGCTCCGATCTGGACGCCTGCAGGGCAATATACGACCCAAAGGCGCTTGAGGAAGGGCTGGACGCCCTAAAAACCGAGATGGGCGCCTACGAGGACATCTACGACGCGGCCGGGGACTGGCTCAGTTCCTATGACACCTCAGACTATGAAGCATGCAAGTCCTGCGCCGAGGAGGAGGACATCTGCGAGGCCAAATGCAGGTCAAAGCCCAAGAAGGAGCGGGAGAAATGCGAGGACCGATGCGAGTCAAAGCGCGAGTCGTGCGAGGAGAAGCACCCCGACCAAAAGGCGGAATGCCGGAGGGACGAGATTGCAAGGCTTCCGATCGATGACCTGACTTGCGACGAGTTCAGGGAGGATGCCATAGGCCTGATAGAGCCCGTGGTCACGAAGCTCAAGGATGCTGATTCCAGGGCGTGCGAGGATACCCTAAACGATGCCAGCCAGGAGACTGGGAGGCTTCGCATGGACGGCTCGGTGAAGGACGAATTCGACGAGAACGATGATGGGTACGGATTTGAGCAGGTCGACTGCGACGCGCCGGCAGACGCCATCGGCGACCTGCAGAAGATCCTTGACACGCGGCTGACCTCAAGGGCGATAGACGACAACAAGTGCAGCTCCAGCGCCAAGGGTGACTGCCCTTACCAGGATGAATGCGAGGACGGCGGGGACTGCAACGTGCATTGTAGCTATCCCCGATGCGGCAGCAGCGGCGAGAGCTACGACTGCCTCGGGGACGTGGAGGTCTCATACCGCGTCGAGACCTGCAGGGTCTGCGAGGACGGGGACTGCGACTATGAGGAGGACAGGATAGACACCTGCAAGTGCAGGTGCAGGGCCTCGATGGGACTTCTGCTAAGGATAAACGGCGACATGAAGCAGGTCTACGCCTATGTGGAAAAGACCGTGAATGCGATGGAAAAGACTTATGACGGCATGGAGGGGCAGCTGGAGAACCGGGAGAGGAGCGACGAATTGGCCGAAAGGGCGGGCCGGCTGGACGCGCAGGAAGAGGGGTACGACGTCTTCAGCAGGGTGACGCCCCTTGAGGTCAGGTACGACGAGGGCGAATTTTTGGGCGGCAAGGAGTGCTACTACAAGCCGACGTTTGCAGACCGGGACAAAGGAGTTTGCGGCGACTCAGCCGAGTCCGCGATAATGTACACAGTCCAGATAGCCGCCGCCGGGCTTGCCACGATATTCTCGGGCGGGGCGACAAGCAAGCTCCTTGAAGAGGTGGTAAAATTCTTCCCGATGATATTCGAGACGGGGGCGAAGTACAACCTGACCGAGAGCCTGATAGACGACGGGAACCGGGTGATGCTGACCGACCTTGCAGGCGGCGGGGCGGAGCTGTATACTTACGCGCCCTTCGAGTTCCAGATATACAAGAACAGGCAGTTCGAGCTGGGGTCTGCGACCTTGGGGAGGACGCTCGTGTATGTCTACTGGCCGACTGTTGGGATGCAACGAATAATGGACGGCCTCGCGAGCCCGGACTGCAGCGGGGTTGGGTGCAAGTGACGCTTTTATAGTTATACTTTCTATACTTATCTAACAAGTATAACCATGGACAGCGTTTGCATAAAGGGCGTGAGCAAGGCGGACTGGCTCTACTTCAAGTCCGAGGCGGCCAAGGAGAACAAGACGATGGGGGATTTTTTCAAGACAGTCCTCATGAAGTACCGGGGGCCGCCGAAGGGCAACTGGGACAAGATACTTTCCCATAAGCCGATATTGACAAAAGAGGACGCGGAAGCGATACGTAGGTATGTCAACGAGGAATTCAAGAAGGATACGGAGTTCTGATGGAACTTTTGCTTGACACCAGCATACTTCTCGCCTTGGAGAAAGGGGACCAAGAGGCGCTCGCCAAGCTTAACAGTCTTAGGGCGTCGCCAGCCGATGCATTGTCCATAGCATCGCCCACCTATTCGGAATTTTATAGCGGCGTCCTCGCCAAGAAGCCCGCAGCCAGGGAGGCTGCGCTTGAATACCTCGATTCTTTCGAGCTGCTGAACACTGGTAGGGGCAGTTCCATAATCCTGGCAGGGCTTAGATACCGGGCGAAGAGTTCGGGCAGGAACCTGCCTATAATGGACCTGATGATAGCATCGATAGCCATCGATCGCGGGATGACCCTAGTTACCCGGGACAGGCACTTCGAGGGGATAGAGGGGCTGGAGGTAGTAGTCGTAGTATAAATCATGCAACAGACCTATTATTTCCCCTAACCAACCGGGCCGCCGGCGGCACCATCAGGACCTAAATCGGGTCGGTTAGAGGCACCTGTTGCGCCACTTCCAGTTCCACCTACTGTCTGGTCGCCTAATCTACCTGTCCCTGGGTCGGATCTTGAGAACTCACTCGAGCTACTCGGTGTTGCCCCACCTCCCCACGTATGCGAAGTCGCTTTCCCGGGCGCCCACCACGCCCCTTCCTTCTGCTCCGCGCTGTAGCCCAAGTCCTCGCTTTGCCCAATCCCCCCCGCAATCCCGCCCACGGCCGCCCCTATGCCAAAGCCCATGAAGGTCTTGGAGCAAAGGTCCTCATCATAGGAATCGCATACGACTGCGCCTACCAGGCCTGCCACGCTGCCGACAATGCCGCCC
>JBFYKJ010000108.1:0-14584 GCA_041306005.1 Candidatus Altarchaeota archaeon
GGCAGAAGGCCCGTCCAGTTCCACCGGTAGCTGTTTGTGCCGACAAGCTGGGGCGTTATCGTGGCTGAGACGTACGTCAGGCCCGGAGGCAAGAGGTCGGTTAAGAACGTCTCGTTCAATACGACGAATCCCGTGTTAGTGACGTTTATCTCGAACGTGACTAAGCCGCCCTGCGATGCCTGGTAAACCGTCTGGTCTACCTTGATTGCCGAGACGTTGGCCGGGCAGACCGTAACGTTCGCTGTGTCGGAAGCCCTGCGGATGCTTCCCTCGAAGGCGACGCCCGTGATGTTTACCAGGTTAGCCAGCGTGGCGCACTCCGCCAGCGGGTCGACTGTCGCGTTTAGGATTATGGATACGTAGGCTCCCGCCGCGATGCTGCCAAGGTCCCATGCCGTCGTCTGGCCGGACGATACGGGCGTCGTGTTGGTGGATGAGAATGTGAGGCCATCAGGCAGTGTGTCCACCGCGGTCACGTCCATGTCCACGCCGCCGGTGTTGAACACCGTTATGTTGAATGTGACGACCCCGCCCTGCGACGCCATATGCGCCGTCATGTCGACCTTTATTACCGACAGGTTAGCCTCGCAGACTATGACGCTCTCGTCGTCGTAAGCCGCAACGTCATCGCCGTTCGGCGGGGAGCCTGTGGCGTTCACAATGTTTACCAGGAGCTCACAACCGGCGAGGGGGTCGACAGTGGTGTTGACCTCTATCAGCACCGTCTGGTTCGGCGCCAGCGGCCCGATGTCCCACGTCAGGTTCCTGCCGGACACGCTGTCAGGGGCGAGGCTTGCGTTCAGGAAGGTAACGCCCGCGGGCAGCTCGTCGGTAACCGCTGCCGGGTCAAGGTCCACCTGGCCGGTGTTGGTTATGTTAATAAGGAACGAGATTATGTTGCCGGGGAGGTAAACCGGGCTGTGGGTCTGGTCGACCTTTATCGCGGTCAGGTTCGCCTCGCATACTGTGAAGTGCGCGACGGCCGTGTCGCTCACGTTGCCCCCGTTGAGCGGCTCGGCGTCGATGTACACTATGTTTGTCAGGCCGTCGCAGTCGGTGGGGGCGTAGCCTACCTCGGTGACCAGGATTACCTGCCAGGATTCCCCGGGGGCGAGCGGGCCCACGTTGTCCCATACCACCCACTGCTCCTCCGATGTTGAAGGCGAAACAGTCGCAGAGGAGAAGTTGATACCTCCCGGCAAAAAGTCCGCGACGCGTACGTTGTCGAGCGCGACGCTGCCGTTGTTCGTCACCGTGATGCTGAAGGTCACAAGCCCGCCCTGCGAGGCGACCTGCGCGGCGATCACCGCCTTGACAGCCGTTATGCCGGCTTCGCAGACGGTGAGGTTCACCGAGTCAGACGAGTAAACATCGTCGCCGTTGTACGGGTGCCCGGTGACATCCACCTCGTTTGTCAGGGTGTCGCACCCGTCCGGGACGTAGTCCACAAGGGCCTCAAGCGTTATCGGCAGGGATTCGCCCGGGGCGAGCGGGCCGACACTCCACAAGACGGTCTGGCCGGAGGCGGAAACGGGGGCTATTGACGATGACGCGTATGCCAGCCCTACGGGGAGCGTGTCCACCACGTCCGCGGTCTCGAGCGGCACGAGGCCGGTGTTGGTTATATTAATTAGGTAGGTCACGGCGCCGCCCTGCGATGCGGTGCCCACCGTGATATCCGTTTTCACCGCTGTCAGGTTCGCCGGGCAGATGGCGAAGTGCGCGGTGTCACCGTCCCATATCCCGTCGCCGTTCAGCGGCGTAGCGTTCACATCGAGCATGTTGACGAGCTCGATGCATGCGCTGGGCACGATAACAACCTGCGCAGTGAGCGTAGCCGACCACGACTGGCCCGGGGCGAGCGGGCCGACGTTGTCCCAGATCACCCACCGGTCCACGGCGCTGTCCGGCGTGATTGCCGCCGACGTGTAGTTAATGCCTGCAGGCAGGTAGTCCGCCACCCGCACCGTGCCCAGCGGGGCATCGCCGTTGTTTGTGACCGTGATGTTGAACGTGACAAAACCGCCCTGCGACGCGACATGCGCGGTTATGTCCGCCTTCACCGCCGACACGTTCGCCGGGCAGACCGTGGCCGACGCCGACGCCGTGTCGGTGACGTTGTCGCCGTTGTACGGCTGGCCGGAGACTGCGACAGTGTTCGTGAAGTCCGTGCATTCGGATACGGCACCGGCAGTAGCGTTTATGATGAACGAGTTTGATTCGCCCGGGTAGAGCATGCTAAATGACCATGAGACGTTGTTGCCGCTGGCGACGCCCGCCGGCGAGGATGAGATGTATGTGAGCCCGGGGGGGAGGGTGTCTATCAGATCCAGGTACCTGAGCGTGGCGTTGCCCGTGTTCGTTACGGTTATGTTGAACGAGACCGTGCCGCCCGGCGACGCCTGTAACGCGGTTATGTCCGCCTTCACCATCGATATGCCGGATGCGCAGACCGTGAACTCCGAGATGGCGGTGTCCGTGACGTTATCCCCGTTTGGGGGCGACGCGTCGACACTTATCGTGTTTGCCAAGATGACGCACCCCTCGGGTATCGCGCCGACGCGCGTGACGAGCGTAAACACCACTGACCCGCCGGGGGCTATCGGGCCTATGTCCGGCCACACTACTTCCTGGCCGGATACCGGGTCTGGCGTCATCGTCGCCGAGACGAACGACAATTCCGCCGGGAGCGTGTCCACAATGCGCACGTGG
This sequence comes from Candidatus Altarchaeota archaeon, assembly GCA_041306005.1. Lineage (GTDB taxonomy): Archaea > Altiarchaeota > Altiarchaeia > JAFGQM01 > JAFGQM01 > JBFYKJ01. The sequence goes on from JBFYKJ010000108.1 coordinate 2,713, forward strand.
TCCAGGGATACGCTCCCGTTGTTGGTGACCGTTATCCTGAACTGGGCCGTGCCGCCCTGCGAGGGCGTGTTGACTGACTGGTAGAGCTTAACTGCCGTGACGTTCGCCTCGCACACGTGGATTGTGGCGGCGTCCGAGTCCGTCGCCGACTGGCCGCCGGATGAGACCCCGGTCACATCCATGACGTTCGTGAAGTCCTGGCATCCCTCAAGGGATATTACGGTAGCCTGTAGAGAGATATTCGATGACGCGCCCGGTGCGAGCGGGCCCAGGCTCCAGGTCAGGACCTGGCCGGAGACGCTTGGCGACAGCGGCGACGCGCTCTCGTACTGCAGGCCCGCCGGCAGCGTATCAACAAGGGTGACCGACGCCAGCGTGGTCGGGCCGCTGTTCGTGACCGTGAGGTTGAATGTGACTGTGCCGCCCTGCGTCGCCGGGGTGGCCGTAACATCCGCCTTGACTGCGGTTATGTTGGCGTCGCCGTTCAGGAGGGAATATGCCCCGTCGCCCGGAGTCGTGAAGACCGCGCTCGACCCGTCATAGCTCAGGAGCGAACATGCGCCGCACACGGCGCCGTCGCGCAAGACTGCCGGGGCCTCAAGCCCCGGGACTATGAGCGTCATCGTGGCCGGGACGTCAAAGCCTGTGTATATTAAGTTGTGCGAGATGCCCACCATCGCGCCGGATGCCCCGTCGTTCAGGTGCGAACCCTCGCCATCCAGCGGGCCCTCAAATTCTATGCTGCCAATACCCGTATCCGTGAAGTAGACTACTGCCCCATTCGGGAAGTTGTAATCGCTCGTGTGCGTGTCGAGCAGGATGTTGCGGTTCGAACCTGATATCGCCTGGATGTCGTCTATGGTGTTTGAGCCCAGATCGACGTTGTCTAATACATTGTCGCTCGCGGAGTTGAATCCTGCGCCTATCTGGTTAGAAGTGAGTGTCGAGTCTGCGACCGTGTTGTCTTCCGAACCGAGGAACATCACGCCGGTGCCGCAGCCAAAGACCGTTATCCCCGTCAGCGTGTTGGCAGTCGTGCCGTCGAGAAGGACGCCCCCGCCGTTGGAGGTGAATGTCGAGGAGGCGACCGAGTTGCCAAAGCCGCCCTCGATTACGACTGCGTATGCGGCTGAGTGGCCGCCCTCGTTTGAGTCGGCCATTAGGCCTGTGAGCGTGTTGTGGGACGCGCCGTCCAGGTAGAACGGGGTGACCGCCATGATGTTGTACATGTCGCTGGCGTCCACGTTCTCTATGAGATTGTAGTCGCCGGTTAGGCGTATGCCGTATTCGACGCCTACGCCGTCGCCGGTTATGTCAAGGTTCCTGAAAGTGCCGCCGTCGCCCGTCGAGTATACCGCCGCGCCGAAATCGGCTATGTCGCCGTACCTCACAGTCAGCCCGCTGCAGCCGTCGCAGTACACGCCGTAAGCGCCGCTCTCGTCTCCCGGGCCGGTTATGCTATGCCCGCCCATCGCGATCAATACGTTGTCGGCGGTGACGGTGAAGCAGGTATCGTCCGCTACCAGGTTTGCATCAAGGTAGTATTCGCCCGGCGTGTCAATGACCTGGCATGTGGAGATAAGGCCTGGAATCGACAAGAGTGCCGGCTCGGTCAAGTCCGCTTCAAGCGGCTCCAGGACACTGCCTAACACGTCCTCCGTGGAATCTTTGGGGCCCTTCTTGGCTTTGGAGTCCTTGTCTTTGGAGTCCTTGTCTTTGGAGTCCTTGTTTGATGAGCCCGAATTTGAGTTGGAGTTGGATGAGCCGGAATTGGAATTTGAGTTGGAGTTGGATGAGCCGGAATTTGAGTTGGACTTAGGCTTTGAAGCAGATTTGGAGCCCGAATCGCCCGAATCGCCGCCGGATTGGCCGTGCGATGCGGAGTTGGAACCGTGGCCTGAGCCGGAGTCTGCGCCGTGGCCGCCTGCCGACTCGTGTTCAGCGGCGGCTACGAGGACGATGAACGATAGCAGGCATACTGCAACCCATAGCCGGACCTTAGCGCTTTTGTCCTTGAGCATTCTAGCCAGAAACACGCATGCGGCCTATGTAGCCTATTAAAGGTATAAAAAGGTTCCTGCCGCTGTAAGTTTATCTTACGGATATCCTGAACGTGGTAAGATAATCTTACTAAGGGTAGTGGAATCTTACGCGATTCGGAGCCCAAAAACGGTGCGAACCGCAAGCCGCGCCCGCTTAGAAATATCCTGCTATCTTATGCCCGCACTCCGGGCATTCACCATGGGCTATGTTGTTCTCCAGCACGTCAAACCAGCTGCGCCGGATAAGCACTGTGCCGCACCGGGGGCAATGGGTGTCCCTGCCGTTCTCGGACATCACGTTCCCTATGTATACATAGTCCAAGCCCGCGTCCTTGCCTATTTTATATGCCCGCTCCAGCGTCCGAGCGGGCGTCGGCGGGACGTCGAGCATCTTGTAGTCCGGGTGGAATGCGGAGAGGTGCCACGGCGTCTCCCTGCCGATCTCCTTCGCCAAGAAATTCGCGGCCTGTGTCAGCTCCGCAACGGAGTCGTTCTTCCCGGGGATCACCAGCGTTATGACCTCGAACCATATGCCCTTCTTCTTAAGGTACTTCATGGTTTCCAGGACCGGCTCAAGGGTTGCCCCGCATGTCTCGCGGTAGAACTTGTCGTTGAACGCCTTCAGGTCTATGTGCGCGGCGTCTATGAAGTGCTGGTCGTCGAGCATCTCCTTTGTCATGTAGCCGTTGGAGACGTAGATGTTCTTGAGGCCGCGCTTCTTTGCCTCCGCGCCGCAGTCTTTCGTGAACTCGTACCAGACGGTGGGCTCGGTGTACGTGTATGCGACGCTTTTGCATCCGGACTTGGACGCCTCGTCGGCGACTTTTTTAGCCGTGTAGTCCTTGCCGAGTATCGCGCCCCGGTCGCGGGGCATTTGGGAGATGTCGAAGTTCTGGCAAAAGGAGCACCTGAAGTTGCAGCCGACGGAAGCTATCGAGAATGATTTATGCCCGGGGTAGAAATGGTATAACGGCTTCTTCTCGACAGGGTCTATCTCGACCGCGGCCAGCTTGCCGTAGACCAGGGAGTAAAGCTTGCCGCTCTGGTTCTCCCTGACTGTGCAGATGCCGCGGCCGCCGTCGGCAATCAGGCAGCGGTGGTTGCAGAGGGAGCATCTTATATTGCTGCCTTCGGGCTTCCAAAGCAGGGCTTGTTTCATCGTTCAAATCGGCTTCGGGCGAGTTGTGCAGATCCGGGCTGTTTAAGTAAGGGAAGGAAAAAGAAAAATAAAAAGGAAAACAAGGGCGGGATGCCGCCCTTACAACATAAGGGACACGCACACGCACGACCCGGCTATTGCAGACGGCTGGCACTCATAACCAACCGGGCAAGTCCCCTGGCCGCAGTAGTTGACGCCCATCTCGTTGCACGAGTACTGCACCGGGACGCACTCGCATCCGCCTTGTGAGTACTGGCACTCCTCGTTGATCGGGCACACACCGCGGCTGCAAGAGGTCGCAGACATGCTTGTGCAGGTGTACTTGCTGTCGGGGGTCACGCACTGGCATCCGGCTCCCGTCACCAAGGGCTCGCACACCTGGCCGTTGTCGCACGCGCCCTCGTCACACTCGTTCGGCGACATGTCGGCGCAGTCGTTGCTCTCCTGCTGCTCCGGCAGGCAGACGCATCCGCCCATCGAGGCCGACGGCCTGCAATTCTCGCCTGTCGGGCACTTGCCCGTGCATGACGGGTAGTTGCTGTCATCGCAGTCCACCGGCTGGCAGACGCAAGACTGCCATGTGGTCCTGGTGCAATGCTCACCCGACGGGCATGCGCCCGTGCACTGCTGGGCGTAGGAATTCTCGCACTTGACGTCGACGCATGTGCACTCGTTCTTTACCAGCTTGCACTCCTTGCCGGCCGCGCACACGCCCTTCGAGCACGAGTTTGCGTTCATGTCCGCGCACTCGTCCGTCACCGGCACGCACTGGCAGGAGCCGAACGCAGACGTGAGGCCCATGACAAACTCGCACCTCTGCCCTTGCGGGCATGGCAGGTTCGGGCACATGTCCGCCTCCGTGCCGCCGCAGGCCAGCTGGACCGGCTCGCATATGCAGGCCGCAGCGCCCGCCACGGCATTGCATCTCTGGCCTGTCGGGCATGAGCCCGTGCACTTGTACTCGTACGAGTCGGCGCACTGCTGCTGCGTAGGCGCACAGTCGCAGCTTATAACCTTGCCCGACGCGTCTACAATCCTCGAACAGTACTCGCCCGTTGGGCAGTACCCTCCGCACTGCGCGGAAAGCGAATCCTCGCAAGGCTGCTGCCCCGTGCATTCGCAGCTGTTGCCCACGAGCTCGCACTTCCTGCCGTCGGGGCACACGCCCCTGCTGCAGGCGTATGTCGGCGTCGTAGCGCACTCGCTGCACGGCGGGCAGTCCGGGCATTCCATGCACCCGCAGTCCGGGTCCTCGCAGTCGACAAGCCCGTCGTTGTCATTGTCCGCGTAGTCGTCGCAGTCGGTCTCCGTGCAATCGCAGTCGGCGCCGTCTGAAGAGCCTGAATTCGGCTCGCATGAGTTATCGCCTGGAGTGTATTCGGTATACTCGCGCACGCTGCTGTCGCGGATCGTCAGCCATCCGGCGTCGCAGTCCATCGGGCACAGCGAGGCCGTCTCGTTGTTCTCAATGAGCTCGCATATGCCGTTGCCGCAACAGTTCATCACCTTTTCGGTCACGCACGACCCGTCCTTGCAGAGGCGGGTCTGGCAGAGGCCTGCCGAGCCCGAACACGCAAGGTTCGGCCCGTCAACAGGCGTATGCGTAACTGCGCCCGACGCACTCACCGAATCTGCGGTGCACGGGTTGTCGTCACCACTTGCGCCAGCGCCCTTGCCGCCGCATATGTTCAGCACGCCAAATGCCAAAAGGAGCAACAAGACCAGTATCACAACGCTCAACAGGAGCAGAAGAACCAAGAAAAACTTGTTGCCATCCCCGGAGTTACCAGTAGCTACAGAAGTATCCATTTTGGATGTCATGGGTATAAGGACGGGACGAATAAAAAGCGTTTAGCTGGCAAAGCCGGGGCATTCAATCGGCAGAACAGGGGGCTAACGGGCGATGCGCAGCATCCTTAGCGATACCGCAGCCATCCATGCAAGCGGCACTGCCATGGCGGCGCGCTGGGCGAGCCCCTGGATGCCGATGCTGTGGGAGAACATGAAGAGGGCGCCTAACGCCGCGGCGACTAGTAAAACGGCCAAAGTGAACGGCGCATACCCCGCCCATCTCCGGTCTGCGGCCATCCGGGCCCGGATGAAGATAAGTGCTACGCCCATGGACAAGAAGGCTGACATCGCGAACGCGTCGTGGACTGTGCTTGCCGGGGTGGTGTTCTCACAGCCGGGCGCGCAGCGGAAGGTGCCGACTAGGAAGAGACACATGCCTGCGATAGCGATAAGCGCCGGGCCAGTCCTGGGGCCTTTGCCGCCGTTAATGCCGAGGTGCAGCCCGGCGGCGAATGCGATTATTATCACGCCGAGCAGCTGAAAGCCGAATAGGTTCATCGCCCACGCGTTTTGGGCGCCGGCTGCGCCAAGCCGGCTCATGACGTCCGTGACGTGATTGTAGCCCGGCTGCATGGCGCCTAGCGCAATGATGAGAAGGGCATAGAATATCGGGCCGAGAATCGCGGCCACCGCTATGATCCTGGCCCTGCTTCGGCGCGCATCCCCCTCCCCGCGGGCTTGCCTTGCATCCGATTTTCCGGCCTTTTGCTTTCGGGCTTTTTTGTCCATCGCCAAAATAGGCTGATGAGGTTAATGCTGCGGGCTTAAAAACCGGCCGTGTGCGGCTCCATTTCCCGCGGCGAATTCTATTTTTATCCGATCTTCATTAGAAAGCATTATGGAAAGGGCAGTCTTTGCCATGGGGTGCTTCTGGGGAGCGGAAAAGCTGTTTGGCGGGGTCTACGGGGTGATATCGACACGGGTAGGCTACACGGGCGGCGACACGGAAAACCCCTCATACCACGACCTTGATGGGCACACCGAGGCTGTGGAAGTCAAGTTCGACACGAAAAAGGTGACTTTTGCAAAGCTTGCCAAATGCTTTTTCGAGAACCACGACTTCAGGGCGGCGAACAAGGCGCAGTACAAGTCGGCGGTATTCTACCTGAACGACACGCAAAGAAGGGTAGCTGAGGGGATGATGCCCGAAGGCGCCGCGACCGAGATACTGCCGCTGAAGAAATTCTGGGAGGCGGAGGAATACCACCAGGGGTATTTTAAGAAGCACAAGATCCTGGGCAGGATATGCTGAAAATGAAGAAAACAGGCGGCGCGCCCGGCGAAACAGCCATGCCCGACAAAAAGCTCACGCTGCGCAGGGCCATCGCCGTATTTGCCATCGGTTATTTAGTTATAGGGCTTGCCCTGTTCCTCCCGGCGGGCACAATCCAATGGCCGGAGGCGTGGCTCTACCTCTGGATGCAGATTGGATACTCCGCATTCATCGGGACCTGGCTCTGGAAGAGCAACGTCGGGCTCCTTAGGGAGCGCACCCGCTTTTTGAAGGGCGCGAAGGGCTGGGACAAGGCGTTCCTTCTTGCCAGCATCGTGCCGATGTTCTCGATATTCGTGATAGCAGGGCTTGACTATAGATATGGGTGGTCACCAGTCGGCCCGGTGGCAAAGGCCATGGCATTCGGGTTCCTGGCGCTCTCGTTCCTGGGCATCGCCCGCGTGATGAAGGAGAATACCTATCTCTCACGGGTGGTTCGGATACAGACCGAGAGGGGGCATAAGGTGATAACGACCGGGCCGTACAGGTACGTGCGCCACCCGATGTATGTCAGCGTTATTGTGATGCTCCTGTCGCTGCCGTTTGCATTGGGCTCGCTCTATGCCCTAGTCCCGGTGGGTGTCCTGCTAGGGGCCCTCCTTGTGCGCACCCATTTGGAGGACAATACCCTGCAGGCGGAGCTTGAGGGGTATAGGGAGTACGCGCAGAGGACTAAGTATAAGAATAAGATAGTGCCGGGGGTATGGTAAGCCCTTATCCCACTTGTTTTTAAAACTTCCTTTGCTGATTATCCGGCGCCCTTCGGCGCAAGAGTGCGGCTTTGTCCGCTAATACTTAGATGGAGATATTCTTCTTCCTGCTTACCCTACTGGGGATATGCGCTTTTGAGATAATCAGCAGCATAGACAACGCGGTCATAAACGCGCAGGTGCTCTCCACCATGCAGGCCCGCTACCGCAGGATATTCCTGACCTGGGGTCTGCTCTTCGCGGTCTTCTTGGTTAGGGGCCTGCTCCCGTGGATGATAATCTGGGCCAGCACGCCTGCGCTCGGGCCGATGGGGGCGCTGACGGCGACCTTCAGCGGAGACCCGGCGGCGACCGCGGCGATAGAGACGTCCGCCCCCTTCCTCCTGATGGGCGGTGGGGTGTTCCTCCTGTTCCTATTCCTCCACTGGCTCTTTTTGGAGGAGAAGCACTTCGGCCTGCCGCTCGAACCTTCCTTCCTGAAGAGGGGCGTCTGGTTCTTTGCCGTCGTGTCCATACTGCTGACGATAATAGTCTGGTTCGCGATAGAGAGGAGCGCGATGCTCGGGTTTGCAGCGGTGGTCGGCTCTACCGCTTTTTTCATAACCCACGGCTTCAAGCAGAACGCCGAGCAGGCGGAGAAGAGTATGCTGAACAGCAACCTCTCGGATTTGAGCAAGATATTCTACCTTGAGGTTTTGGATACGACATTTTCAATTGATGGCGTTATAGGCGCGTTCGCCTTCACGATGTCCGTGCCGCTCATATTGATAGGCAACGGTATCGGCGCGCTCGTCGTAAGGCAGGTGACGGTGAGCAACATCGAGAGGATAAAGAGGTACGCTTACCTGAAGAACGGCGCGATGTACTCGATAATGTTCCTCGGCACCGTGATGATCGCCGAGGGCTTCGGGGCCCACATACCCGTGTGGCTCTCGCCGATAATGACGTTCGGCGTCCTGGGCTATTTCTTCTGGAGGTCCAAGCAGAGGATAGCGAAGGAGGATGCGGAGGGGAAGTCCGGGGAGAAGGCATAAGAAACGCCGGGAATTTGCTTTAAATAACCAAAGCTTCTAAATAAGTAAAATCTTGTAAATAAGAGATTTCATACCAAAATGGAAAGCGATGTCGAGACTGCAACTATCAGCTCAAGGGGCCAGGTATGCATACCAAGCAGCATGCGAGAAGAATTGGGGGTTAGCGAGGGCGGCAAAGTGGTCTTTATAAGAGTAGGCGACTCGGTGATCATGAAAAAGGCGAGCATGCAGACGTTTGATGAGATAACAAGGCCCCTCAAAGAGGCGGCAAAGCGCGCCGGGCTTAAGGAGTCGGACGTGCCCGATATTATACACCGATTTAGAGGCGTAAAATGAGGGTAGTCGCAGATACGAATGTCCTGGTGTCGGGGTCGCTGTGGTCGGGGGATTCATACACCTTGTTGAAGAAGGCAGACGCAGGGGAGTTTAGACTCCTAATCTCAGAGGATATAATAAGGGAGTTTTCCAAAGTCCTGGACTACAAGGAGATCCGGCAAAAGATCGCAAAGTACGGCCTTGAGTTCAATCCGACAATAGAGCGGATAATATCTTTCTCGGAATTTGTAACTGTCAAAAACAGGCTTGATATCGTTAAGGACGACCCTAGCGATAACAGGATACTTGAGTGCGCGCAAAGCGGTGGGGCGGGCCTCATAGTGACGCGGGACAAGCACCTCCTAACGCTAAGGGAATTTGAGGGCATTAAGATAGTCGATCCCAAACAGGCTCTAGAAGAACTATAGATTGGCTGTTTTCTGTTTCCAGTTCCGAGTTTCGCCAGCTCCCGCACAGGAAACTCGAAACCCGTAACCGTAAACTGATTTAGAGTGCGGTCGCCGGGCGGATTTGAAAGTTTACGGTTTCGTGTTGTCGGTTTCGTATTGAGGTGGCCCGGTAGACAGTTCCGGGTTTCCTGTTTCGTTCTGGATGAGTTGGTGGTTTGGAAATAAAAATGAGGTTACACTACAAGCACTTGCGCGCCTTCGGCGCGGTCGGGCACTTCATTATGCCGGAGGTAAGACTGCGTTTCTATGAGCCCTCGGGAACAATAAAACAGTGTAGTGTAACTTGACAAAAAACAAATCGGATCAGACTATTTTTGTAAGATAATATTATTGTAAAAAGCATACTTTTGCCGATATGGGTACTTTTTATTCGCATTAAGCGTAATTATAACGAACGTCGGAGCTTCACGGGTGAATGCATCTACGAATGCGGCCCCGCGCGGCGATGATGCGTTTCCTGTTTTCTATTCAATCCTTTGCGTATAGCTTTGGCCAGCCAGTCTGCCAATACGACATTGCCCTCATGCTCAGATATTCGGACATCCACATTAAACTCCGCCTCTAACCGGTCTTTGACAAAAAGCATAGAATCATTATCCAGATCCTTGCAAAGCCACACCTGGTCTTTAGGCGTTAACAGCGGCATAAGGGCATAACGATAGCACCTGTGAGCAAGCTTGCGTTCGAACTTCGGCTTGTTCAAGTTGGCCTGCTTGAACTGCTCGAACTCCTTATTGTCGAGAATCTTGAACCTATAATCGTCTGACTTGATGTGCTGGCATACATACGTGAGCTCATTGTCGGTCAATGCCGTGGACTTTATTTCTGACCGCATTGCTTTCCTCTGATCCCGCTTGCCGACAAGCTTCCTGACGCTGTCTATTATTTTGTCGTCTTTCAGCTTCACAGCGACATACACGATTGGGAAATTGCTCTCATCCCCCGACCGGTCCACCCCGATTATCATCGCCTTCTTTGCGGCTTCGGGATTAAAAACATGAAGCAGTTACACTACATTTTCCGAAAATTTGGATTATCACTGCCGCTGGAAGGTCTTATCTATGTCATAAATCCGGTTATTTCCAGGCTCGCTTTCCCACAAGTTAAGTTCCGTTTTGGGAAGCTTAACTTTCAGTTCGGTTCCCTTTCTCGTTTCCATGGTTTCGTCCTAGAAACGCACAGGAAGCGCCCCTTATCCGAAACCCGTAACAGAAAACCCGGAACCTAACAAAAAATGAGGTGCGGTCGCCGGGTGGATTTGAAAGTTTACGGTATCGTGTTTGCGGTTTCGTATGGAGGATGCCCGGTAGACAGTTCCGGGTTTCCTGTTGCGTTCTGGAGGAATAGAGCGTGTGGGAATAAAAATGAGGTTACACTACAGGCACTTGCGCGCCTTCGGCGCGGTCGGGGCTTCCGAAGCTTGGCAGGAGGCTTAGCGTAGGACGCTCCGCCCCTCTGGGAAGGTGAAACGGTGTAGTGTAAACGCTCACTGGTAAGGCGGCGCCTGCCGAGGAGTGCTGCGCCTGCGTGTCACATTCCGGTATTCCGGCTCAGCGACAGCGTCCGCCCGCTTGACCTGCGCCTTGACCTGCTGGTGGAGCCTCCTGAGCTCTTCGATCTCCCATGAGACGCGCGCGTGGTCCTCCTTCACCTTCTTGAATTGTTCACCCGACGCAGTTTCCATCGCACGTTCTAGCTCTGACAAAAAGCCCTTGTGGGCGGTTATCTCCCTGCCTATTTGGTTTATAGTAGAGTAATCGACCATACCCCTAATTGGTATGACTGACGCAGCGAGCTCGTCCCGGGCCTGCTCGAGCCGGCTCCTCTCCGAAGACCAGCGGTTCCTTGCTTCCTCTGGCGTGGCGGCCAGTATCTTTTCATACAGCTTGACGTTCTCGGGCCTTGACTCGCTCTTCAGCCAGCTGCCCAACACCGCTTCGGTCACGCCCGTCGCCCTCGCCGCCTTCGCGATGCCGACATCCGGGTGCTCGTTGACATACTCCCTGGCCCCGTAATAGTCATCGACTGTGTACTCCCTCAATGTCTTTTGCGGGTTCTTGAGCCATCGCTCGAGCCTTTCCTGCCGGCCGGCCGTCCTGAAGCCCACGTTCTTAGAGAAATTCTCGAGATTGCTGAGACCTTTGATTGTGAGGACTGAACTCTTGCCTACTTCGAACGTGTTTGAGAGGACGCCGTGTTCGGCCAGCATCTTTTGTATCTGCCCGATGAGCATGCCGTACTTCTCGGTGTACTTGCCGACAGTTATGTACAAGCCTTTGACCTTGCCGCTTTTGAGATGCCTGGTTTCGTCCACCAGAGACCCGCCACCGTCAAAAATCATCTGCAGCGCCCGGACCTCCTGCTCACGGGTGAGCGAGTCGCGGTCCAGCGCGCGTTCACCCGAAGGCATCACAGTCGCAGCAGCTATCCTCTCCATCATCGCCTTGTTGTGGCTTCGGAAGTAGTAGACGGGATTTGGGCTCCTGCCGCGCCCGTATCCATCGGTGTTGACCCTGAGCCTTAAACCCTCGCCGGACACCTTCCGGTGGGCTTCGACCGTGCGCTTAGCAAACTCGCTGTCTGTGGAGGACAATTCAAAGTGGCTCCGTCTCACATGGCCTTGCACCAGAGCGGAGCCGAACACATCGCCCCAATGAGGGTCAGTACGCGAGCCTGGTATGCTCTTCCTGTGCGCTATCTGCAGTGCGTTGTGCACCCCCCGCCCATAAATCCAGTTCTTGACTGTGCCGTGAGCGACCCCAGTTTGCCTTGCGATATCCTCGACTGTCATGCCCTGCTTGAGCATGTCTCGGACGCGCGCCATCTGCCGGGCGCCCCCCTTCGCTTTCTCGTATGTCTCTGTGTAGAGCTGGGGAGACAGATTGCGCAATGCCCTGAAGGTCCTTAGGCGGGACCTGAAAAGGGGGCTGCTCAGCTGTTTGGCGAGCAGGTCTGCGCGCTCTTGGGGGGTCCGTTTTATCATTGTTAGATTGATACGCGAATGGATAAAAAGAGGCC
>JBFYKJ010000109.1:0-30297 GCA_041306005.1 Candidatus Altarchaeota archaeon
GACCTCGTCTGGCGACGCCTCGACCCCGTTCTCCCTCTTCAGCTTCTCGGAGATCTTCTCCCTCAATTCCAAGAGCCCCGCGTTCGAGGTATAGTGCGTCCTGGTGAGCTCTATCTCCTCGAGCCCCGTGTCGCTGATGCTGTACGGCGTGTCAAAGTCCGGTTCGCCGACGCCCAGCGTGACAAGGTCCGGCTCGCTGGCCGCTAGGTCAAAGAACCTGCGTATACCGGAGGGGGGCACCGCCCTGACGCGCTTGGATATCATATTCAGCATCTATTGTCCAAAATTTAGTATCGTTTGGTAGTTGGGGTTTTGGGCCGTTTCAGAATAAGCGGCCCGAAGGCTCACGCGGAGATCACGAGCTTCCTCGCCTTTGCGCCCTCTGCCAGGATGACGCCGTTCTCCTTGAACTTCTTGAGGACAAATTTCGTGTACGTGCCGGTTACCTCTTTCTTGGGCGCCAAAACCTCGGTCACGAAGTTGCTGACCTCCTTTAAGTCTCTCCCGACGACCTTGACTATGACGTCGTACTCGCCGGATGCGACTATGACCTCCTTGACCTTCTCATTGGCCGCAAGCTCCTCGCCCAGTTCGGAAAAACCAGTCCTCGCAAGCGGCGTGACCTTGACCTCGATGTATGCTGTTATCTGGCTCTCGCCCCTCTTCTCCCAGTCGACATAAGCCCTGAACCCGCGGATTATGCCTGCGTGCTTGAGCTCCTCGATGCGCTTCTTGACTTCCGCCTCCGATGCCCCGAGCATCTTCGCAAGGCTGGCGTCGGATATCCTCGCATCCTTCTCCAAGGTCTCCAGCAGCAGTAGGTCGTCCATGAGGGATAATTAGAGAAGGGGGCGATAAAAAGGGTAGTATGGAAGGTATTAGCGAGGATCTAAGCTCCACGCTAATAATTTTCTTTTTCCCCATCCTGGCCAAGCCAGGCTTGGTTTTGGAAGTCGCTCCACCATGCTGAGCATCTGCCAGTCAGGTTGTCGCCCTCGGCATCTGAATCAACCAGGCACCTGCCTTGGCAGTCATACGCCGTCTTGCAAGGTTTCCCGCCGTCAAGGGTGCATATCCGCGGGAGAGGGCCAGCAGCAGTAAGCACCTCAATGAAGGCACCTTGCACTTTCTCATCATCGTCCAGCCAGGCATACGCGCCGACTTCGGGTTCCCATAGCGAGCATCTGCCAGTCAGGTTGTCGCCCTCGGCATCCCAGCTAACCAAGCACTTGCCCTCGCAGTCATGCGCCGTCTTGCACGGTTTCCCGGCGTCGGATGTCGCATTGTCACAGAATGGCGATGCATACCTCAGCCTGATGGTACCGCCACCCTCCTCGCACGACCGCTTGTACGCGGTGTATGAAGCCGAATCCGCCAAGCAGGCTTCGCCCGCTGTCTGATTCAAGTAATACTGCTCGCAGCAGTCGTGGTAGTCCCGGACCGCGACCGTCCTAAGGGCGTCCTCCACGCAAGAGCACGCGGTATTCGGGCAGTTGGCCCCCCAGCTGGCCGAGCTGAACAAATCGTAGCCGGCAGCTAGCTGCGCGCCGGTCAGCGCGGTCTCGCAGTTCTGGGACGTCCAGTAATCGCAGTATTCTCTACAGGTCCCCGGGCTCAGCAGACGGGCCATGCAGCCGCTTGGCGTGCACTCGCAGTAAGCCGGAGTCATCATGGACGGGTTAGCTGTCTTGCACATCACCTGCCGCTCACACGCGCTAGGTGCCTCGTTGCGACAGACATAGCTGGTCCCGCAGCACGGCTCCAAGTAAACCGCGCAGTCCCCACCCTTTGAACACTCCTCGCCTGCGCCCGCATTCACGAACGCACCGCAAGTCCTGCCGGGGCAGTTCTTATCCCAGAACTCGCGGTTTGAGGGGATCTGGCTATTGGAGTAGAACTCGCACAGCTCCAGGCATGCGGCTTCCACGTCGTTCTTCATCACACAGGCCCCATCCAAGCATTCGCAGTAGGAGTGGCGCCAGAGAATCTGGTAGTCCATGCTGGGCGGTTCGAGTGCCTGACCCGTCGGACACGTCTCTTGCCTAGGCGAGTTCCAGCATCCTTTAGGGCGCCCGAGGCAGGTGTACAAGTTGCACTCGCTGCTGGTGGAGCATGCCTTGTCAGGCGCTATTGGCGGCTTGCCGGGCGTTTGCATCAAAAGAAGCAGCAGTATTATAACGACTGCGGCCGCAGCAACGCCGCCCAGTATAAACAGCTTCCGCCTCTTCGGGTCCACGGGACTATAAAGCCGGATTTAATAAAAGCTCACTTCTTTGCGCTCTTCTTCGCGGCCGGCTTCTTTGCCTGAGCCGCCGCGGGCTTCTCCTCTGCCGCCTTTTTCGCCGCGGCGTCCAGGTCGCTCTGCCTTATGACTATGACATTGCTCTTCTGCGCCGGGAGGCCCGCCGTGATAGGCGCCGGCCCGGCCGCCGCACCCTGCGCGGCCTGCTTCTGCTTCCCCGGGCACCCGTAATTTGTGCATATCGTCCAGGGCATCTTCTTGCCCTGGGTCCAGATGTTCGCCATCGGGTAGCCGCAGTCCGGGCAGTCCTTCTTTGCGGGCTTTACCATCCCCTTCTGGGGGAGAGGCTGCGTGTTCGTGCACTTCGGGTACGAGCTGCACCCTAGGAACCTCTTCTTGGTCTTTGGGTTGAACCTTAATATCAGCAATCCATCGCCGCAGACCGGGCACTTCCCGAGCGCGTCGCTCATGGTCTTCTGCTCCTGGGCCTTGAAGGTGGACTCGCGGAGCTCCGAACCTATCTCCTTCTCGTCCTTCTTGAACTTTGAGAGGACTTTTGTCAGTATGCCCCGGGCCTCTTCCTCGATCTCCACGCCCCTCTTCTTCCCGGCCATGACGTCGTCCATCTCCTCCTCTATGTGCCGGGTCAATGTCTCGTCGAGTATCTCAGGGCTGTGCTTCTCGAGGGTTTCAACCGTCTTTACACCGAGATCAGTGGCCTCGAGCTGCTTGCCGTGGATGTAGTTCCGTTTGAAGAGCGTGTCTATTATCGTCGCGCGGGTGGCCTTAGTCCCCAGGTTCCGCTTCTCCAGCTCGCTGATTATCGACGCCTCCGTGAACCGCTTCGGCGGCTGGGTCATCTTCTTGTCGAAGTTGATCTTCTTGACCGGCACGTGCTCCCCCTCCGCCATCCCCGGCAGGATTATCTCGTCGAACTTCGCGTATTTCCCGTAAAGCTCGTGCCAGTTCTTCTGGACAGTCCTTTTCCCTTCCGCCTTGAACGGCTCGGCGCCTATGTCGATTAGGACCTTTAAGCTCTCCCTCACGGCCCACTCGCCGAATGTGGCCAAGAACCGCCTCACTATCAGGTCATAGACCTTCATCTCCCGCTCGTTGATGTTCCCGGGCACCTCACCTGTCGGGTATATCGCAGGGTGTGCCGGGTCGGTCTTCTGGCCGTCGTTCGGCTTGAGCGATGCCTTCTTGAGCAGGAAGTCGGCGCCGTCCTTGAAATGCGGCTGGGCAGCGAGCTTCTCGAGTATCTTCCTGTAGCCTATCGCCGGCGGCAGCTGCTGTGAAGACGTTCTGGGATAAGATATATAACCGTTCTCGTAGAGGGTCTGGCCGATTTCAGCTGTTTGCTTCGGCGCGATGCCGTGGTGGCGGTGCGCCTCCAACTGGAGGGATGTCAAATCAAAGGGGTTTGGCGGCGGCTGCTTGTACTCCTTGCGCTCTATCTTCGTTACGGTGCCCTTTGTCTGCCCTTTCACGCGGTCATAGGCCGCCTTTGCCTCTTCTTCCTTCTCGAATTTCTCCCTTATGTGGACTGCTTCAAAATCCTCGCCCTTGTTCATCAGCGCGCTGATGACCCAGAACGGCGTTGGGATGAACTTCCTTATCTCAAGCTCCTTGTCCACGAGTAGTTTTAATGCCGGGCCCTGCACCCTTCCGACACTTAGGGTCCCCCGCGTGTTTGCGGCCCGAAGGGCGCCGGTGAGGGCCCTGGATAAGTTGATGCCGTAATACCAGTCAAGGACGTGGCGCGTCACGCCGGCCTCGGTCTGCCCGGCGTCGAACGGCTCCAGATTCTCATAAGCTTTTCTCAGGTCGGGCAGCGTGACCGTCGAGAAGTGCATCCTCTTTACACGGTTTCTACCTGCAGGCTTCATCGGGTCGACGTTGCAGGCGTGGACAAGGGCGTTGTAGCCTATGACGCTGCCTTCCACATCGTAGTCGCAAGCGTTTATGAACTCGTCGGCGCCCTTCGACAATTCTTTGATGCTCTGTATATAACCCTTGGTGTAATCCGCAGCCTTCTCGACTTCATATATAGGGTCCCACTCGATGTCGAACACCGGGTACTCCAAATTCCACTTCTTGTTCTTCTTCTCCTGGAGGGAGAACACGTGGCCGACTGCGGGGGCGACAAGGACCTTGCCGTCAGGGGTGTCAACCTCATAATACGCGACGCCTGCGCGGCTCTTCTTCTGCGCGTTGCCTATCGCAGAAGCTATTTTCTGTGCGACGCTCGGCTTTTCCGCGATTACGAGGCGTGTCATTGTTTGCTTGTTTCAGGTGCCGTTAAGTTTTGCGCCCTGAAAGGCGACTTTGAGTTTTTGAATTAAGTCATTAAAAATACTTATGTCCCCAGACAGGTTCACGGTCCAGAAGGGAAATGCGATGAAGCAGCTCGCCGAGGCGAGGGAGGAAGGCAAGGCTGACGAGGATATCGCCGGGCTCGTTGACGCGATAAATTCCTACGATGGCCTTTACACTACATCCTCCTGCGCCGGAAGGGTCTGCATCCTCCAGACGCCAAAAAAGCACGACAAGCTCAGGTCCGAGTGGCTCGGGAAGTGGCACAGGAAGGTGACCTTCAAGGACTTGAAGGATGCGCTGGGGAAGCACAAGAAGTACGTTGCATACCTCCAGTCGGAGTGCCCCATCCTCCACGTCGCGGCAAAGGACCTTGACGGCGCGCAGAAGATCCTCTTCGCCGCCCAGCAGTCGGGCTTCAAGCGAAGCGGCATCCAGGCGATAAACCCGGAGAGGGTTATGGTCGAGATCTGTTCTACGGAATCTCTTGAAGTCCCGCTCGCCGAGGCCGGGAAGAGGCTGGTTGATGACATATATCTTAAGTACCTCGTCACCATAGCCAACTACAAGTTCGCCTCGGGGCGGGAGAAGCTCGCGAGGCTCGAGGGAAAGGTCAAAGCTGGGCTCTAAGAGAAGGCAAAATCCGGGCTTTGACCATGTTATGCCCATTTTCGCCCGCCTTTTTCATTTATCTGCCTAAACACCTAATTCTTCCGCCTAGCGCACTCTTCAGCTAGCGCACTTTCCAACATGGCATTTGACGTAGTCGGCGACATAGCGATAGTTGAGCCAGGGACTGACGGCCAGGCGCTCCTCGAGCAGCAGCGGAACATAAACGTAGTCCTGTCAAAGAAGGGCGACGTCGAGGGCGAATACCGGATAAGGGAATACGAGGTCATCGCGAGCCGGCCCGAAGCCCGCAACTTTGAGGACATTCCGGCCATCTACCGCCCGAGGAAGCTGACGGAAACCGTGCACCGCGAGAACGCCTGCAGGTTCAAGGTCGACCCGACTGAAGCATATTTCTCGGTCCGCCTAAGCACCGAGAGGGAGAGGATTGCCAAGCTTGTGAGGGCGGGGGAAAAGGTCCTCGTCATGTTCGCCGGGATAGGGCCTTACCCTATAGTCATAGCCCGCCTGGCAGACCCGGACTCGGTGGCGGGCATCGAGGTAAACCCCTATGCAATCAGGTACTTCCAGGAGAACATCGCCATCAATAAGCTGGAGGGGAAGGTCAAGGCCCTTGAGGGCGACGTCAAGGACATCGTCCCGAAGATGAAGGAGCAGTTCGACCGGGTTATAATGCCGCTGCCAAAGGAGAGCGAGACGTTCCTCTACCTGGCCCTGAAGAAAGTGCGCCCGGGCGGGTGGATACACCTGTATAAGATATGCCATGAGAACGATCTAGACGTGTTCCTGCAGTCTGTGAAGAAGAGCCTCGGGAAGGCGGAGATCACCGTGGTCAAAGCGGGCGAATACGCCCCGGGGGCCTTCAGGTACTGCCTTGACATTAAGCTTCCCAGCAAGCTTGTTAGGAGGTAGCCTTTTTGCCGCCCCTGCAAACCCATCCATATTTATTTCAAACAGAGCAACTATAGCGATGGCAAAAAAGTTCAAGAGGGCTGAGAAGCGGGAGCTCAGCACTAGAAAGAAGCTCGGCGTTTTGGTAATCCTATTGCTTATTGTCAGTGGTTTCACAGTGGCCGC
This sequence comes from Candidatus Altarchaeota archaeon, assembly GCA_041306005.1. GTDB lineage: Archaea > Altiarchaeota > Altiarchaeia > JAFGQM01 > JAFGQM01 > JBFYKJ01. Next base: position 6,266 of record JBFYKJ010000109.1, read on the forward strand.
ATATTACGGCATGGGCGGCGGCGGAAACCAGGGTCCCGAACCGGACGACCAGCCGCGAACAGACTACGGCATCGCGGCCTCGACCGGTATGGAGAGCGCCAACGTCGGGCAAATCAGCAGCTCACGTGCCCTATTCGGCCAGCTGGACTCGCCGGTGTCCCTCGCAAAGAGGCTGGGCGGCGAGCTTTTTGTGATGAGCAACGGTGCTACATATCTTATATTCACAGAGGCGTCCGAAGAGGACATAAAGGCGAAGGCGGCTGGAGAATACATAATATACAGGATCGCCGGGTGCGACACGGGCTTTGACTGCCTGGTCGAGGGGCCCGTGAACGGGACGGCCAACTTCGACGTCTATATCCTCGACAGGAACTCCAGCTTCATACCGACCGGCATGGTCGGCCTGCCGAGCGCCATGGAGCCCGTTGTGCTTTGAGCATAACGCGGATGGCAACCGGACAACACCCTTGAACATGGACAGGGAGCTAATACTGAGGAACGTGGCCGAGGTCGTCGAGCCTGCGGAGCTTGACGCATTGATAAAACGCGGCAAGGGCAGCGCCTACTGCGGGTATGAGACGAGTGGTCAAGTCCACATAGGCACCATGGTGACCGTGCAAAAGCTGCTGGATTTTCAAAAAGCCGGCCTCGATGTCATAGTCCTATTCGCAGACCTGCACACCCTCTTAAACAGGAAGGGAGGCGAAGAGTGGATAAAGCGGATGCTCGAATATTGGGAGCATTGCTTCATCGCTCTCGGCCTCGACCCCAAGAAGACGCGCTTTGTCAAGGGCTCGGACTTCCAGCTAAAGCCCGAGTACATGCACGACCTTCTGGAGCTTGGGACAAATGTCACAGTCAGCCGCGCTACCCGCTCGATGCAAGATGTGGCCCGCGACCTTGAGCACGCGCACGTCTCCCAGATGATATACCCCCTGATGCAGGCCCTTGACATAAAACATCTCGGCGTTGACATCTGCTATGGGGGCCTCGAGCAAAGGAAGATACACATGCTCGCAAGGGAGGAGCTTGAGAAGCTGAATTACAAAAAGCCTATATGCATGCACACTCCGCTGATAGTCTCCCTCGGCGGGCCGGAGACGAAAATGAGCTCGAGCAAGCCGGAGACGATAATCGCGGTCCACGAGGGCGCAAAGAGCATAGAGGAGAAAGTGAAGAAGGCGTACTGCCCGGCGGGCGTTCCCGAGAACAACCCTATACTCGACGTCTTCAGGTTCTTCATATTCGCGAGGAAGAACAAGGTCGTAATAGAAAGGCCCGAGAAGTTCGGCGGCAACCTCGAGTTCAAGTCGTTCGGGGAACTGGAGGCTGCTTACAAGAACGGCCTTCACCCCATGGACCTAAAAGCCGCATGCGCCCGGGAGCTGGTGGAATACCTAAAGCCCGTCAGGGACTACTTCGGGAAGAAGCCGCAGGTCCTTGAGGCCCTCATGGGGCCTAAGGCATAGGCTAAGCGGGGATATTTCTTAGACTGGGCCGGCTACAGCTATTAGCTTAGTGTCAAAAAGAATCCCAAAAAGGAAGCGAGGCATCGCCCCGCTCCCGGCAAAAACCAATAAAGGTAAAGAAAACCGTTTAAAGAAAGCTTATGCCCTCTTTACGTTTTCGGCCTTCTTGCCCCTGTCGCCCTCCTTCGGCTCGAACGTCACTGCATCGTTCTCCCTAAGGCGAGCGCCGCCCTGGATGGCGGTGTTGTGCACGAAGTAGTCATTACCATCGGCCCCTTGGATGAAGCCAAACCCCTTTGTCTCGTTGTACCACTTGACTTTTCCTTCCATTCTAACTAAGCCGCGAAAAGGCAAAAAGCCAGTCTAAAGAAAGACTTGCGCCCCCTAAGAAAGACTCAATGACTATTCAGCGGTCCTTGGGAGTTTTTGCCGGATAGGGTATAAAAATGCGTTTGCTGGCCACACGGGGCCCCCGCATGCACAAGAAGGCCCTAACTTTAATTGACTGCGGCGATAATTCTAAGGATGGCATCCTACAAGGAATCGGGCGTTGACATAGACGCCGCGGACGCTGTGAAGGGGAAGATTGCTGCACTCTTCAAGTCCAAGCTCTCCGGCCACTTCGCCGGGGTCGTCGAGTTTGGGGACGACTACCTGGCCCTCTGCACCGACGGGGTCGGGACAAAGGTCATGGTCGCCGACCACCTAAAGAAGTGGGACACGGTGGGTATAGACATGGTGGCGTCCAACGTTAACGACTGCATCTGCATAGGCGCCAGGCCCCTAGCACTCGTGGACTACCTCGCCGTCCAGAGGATAGAGCCCGAGAAGATAAGCGAGATAATGAAGGGCGTCGCCGAAGGGGCCAAACAGGCGGGCTGCGAAGTCGTCGGCGGGGAGACGGCAGTCCTCCCAGAGGTGATAAACGGCTTTGACCTTGCAGGCAGCTGCACAGGGGTCGTGAAGAAGGAGGACATCATAACCGGCGAGAGGATCAAGGACGGCGACGCCATAATAGGATTGGAATCAAGCGGGATACACACAAATGGGCTCACCCTAGCGCGCAAGGTTCTCAACCTGGACATATGGGGGGCCGAGCTCCTTAAACCGACAAGGATATATGTCAAAGAGATAATCTCCCTTTTGCCCGACAAGGACGTCCACGGCCTGTCCCATATCACCGGCAGCGGGCTCAAGAAGATAACGAGGATACTGCCAAAGGGCCTGGGTGCGGTCATTGATGATCCCTTGGAGCCTCAACAGGTCTTCAAAGAGATGCAAAAGCGGGGCAACGTCTCAACCGAAGAGATGTACCGCACCTTTAACATGGGGATGGGCTTTTGCATAATCTGCGCGCCCGGGGCTGCCGAGAGGATAATGAAGAAGCTCAAGACGAGAAGCAAACTGGTCGGCAGGGTTGTGAAGGGCGAAGGCGTCGCAGTGCCGAAGCTGGGGATAAACTTGGCCTGATCGGGCCTAATTACGGCCCGACCAAGCGCTTTTATCCGGGCCGTTTCTAAATTACAAATTCCATGGACTTCCCTAAGCTTTTCACGGTGGGCCCGGTCTATGTCCGGGACGAGGTGCGCCAGGAGATGGCAAAGCAGATGTTCAGCCACCGCAGCTCCGACTACGCCAGCCTGCACAGCGGGGTCGTCCCGAAGGTGCAAAAGCTCCTTTTCACGAATAAACTGACTCTCCTCTACCCATCCTCCGCAACCGGGATTTGGGAGTCCTGCGCCAGGAACTGCGTCGAGAAGAAGACGCTCTGCTGCGCAAACGGGGCGTTCTCAAAGAAGTTCGGCGAAGTCATAGCGGCGAATGGGAAGGAGGTCGAGTATTTGGAAAAGCCCCTCGGGCAGGCGATACTTCCGGATGAGCTGGATGAGGCCCTCTCAAAGAGCGGCGCCGATTCCGTGTCAATAGTCCACAACGAGACCTCGACGGGCGTGATGAACCCGCTGGAGGACCTTGTCAAAGTCTGCAAAAAGCACAACGCCCTTAGCATGGTGGACGTCGTCTCTTCAGTGGCGGGGGCCCCCATCTACGTGGACAAATGGGGCATAGACGTCTGCCTCTTCTCGGTCCAAAAGTGCCTTGCGGTCCCGCCGGGGCTCGCGTGCGCGTCGGTCAGCGAAGCAGCCCTCGAGCGCTCCGCCAGGGCGAAGAACAAGGGCTACTACTTCGACATGAAGGTCATGGAGAAGCACCACCTCAAGAACAACACGCCGGCAACGCCGCCGATTTCCCAGATATTCGCCCTTTCCAAGTCACTTGAATTCATCATGGAGGAAGGCATAGAAAACGTCTGGGCCCGCCACAAGAAGGTCTCTGACTTTGTCAAGAAGCGGTGCGAAGAACTGGGTTTCACCCTGTTCCCGGACGGGAGGTATGCATCCCAGACTTTGAGTTGCATGAGGTCCGGGAAGCCGGTCAAAGAGCTGCTCGACGCGATGAGGAAGAAGGGCTACATAATAGGCTCCGGCTACGGCGAGGTCAAAGAAGTCACTTTCCGCGTGGGCAACATGGGGAATGTATATATGCAGGACGTGGAAGAGATGCTCGGCGCGATGGAGGGCGTGCTTAAGGGCTGGGCATAATGCGCGCCGTGGCGGGCAGCACAAAGTTTCTAAGGTTTTCCTGGCAAACAATAGGCTCAAAGCAATAACGCTAAACAGGGTAACAGGATGAAGAAAGGCGACATGGTGAAGGTCTCGTACACCGGCTGGGTGGACGGGGAGCTCATAGAGACTACGGATGAGGCTATTGCAAAGAAGGGGAACGCATACCGCCAGGGCAAGGAATACAAGCCGGCGGTGATAGTCGTTGGCGAGGGCATGGTCCTCCCGGGACTCGACAGGGCGCTGGAGGGGATGAAAGTAGGCGAGAAGAGGAAGCTTGGGCTTGAGGCGAAAGACGCATTTGGCGAGCGAAGGTCCGACATGATAAGGCTCGTCCCGATGCGCGAATTCAGGGCGCAGAAGGTGAACCCCTTCCCAGGGATGGTCTTTGAGGCCGAGGGGAGGCCTGCCAAGGTGCAGTCTGTCTCGGGCGGCCGGGTCCGCGTGGACTTCAACCACCCGCTGGCCGGAAAGGCTGTCGAGTACGAGCTGAAGATAGACGCGGAGGCAAAGACCGAGGACGAGAGGGTCAAGTACCTGCTCGAAAGGGCCTTCAAGGACACGACGCTGAAGTATACGATCTCGGGCGCAAAGGACGCGAAAGGCGGGAGGAAGATAGTCGTCGACGTCCCCGAAACCGTCGCCAAGCAGCGGTACTACCCGATAATGAGGGCAGTTTTCAAAGTCGAATCGCAAAGCTACCTGGGCGCTAAGGAAGTCGAGTACATCGAGCCCGGGAAGGCTGATGCGGTCAAGGCTGAGGGCGCTAAAGAGCCCAAAACTGAGAGACCCGCCGCCAAAGAGGCCCAGAAGAAGTAGTTTCCTGATGACGAGGGTAGGCATCCTCACCTACGGCTGCTCGGTGAACAGGTCAGACTCCGAGCTCATGGCAACGCTGCTAGCCGAGGCGGGCTTTCAGCCGGAACTGGAAACCGAAGACCCCCTCCTTATCATCGTCAACACCTGCATCGTAAAGGGCCCGACCGAGAACAAGATAATCCGCAAGCTGCAGGACTTGGAGAAAGCCGGGAAGCGCGTAATCATCACGGGCTGCATGCCGGCGGCATATCCCAGCATCCTTAAACGTTTCAAGGGCTTTGCCGTCCTCGGGGTCAACGGCTTTGATATCGTGGAAACTGTCAATGATTACTTGAAGGGTAACCGACACGGGGCCCAGCCGGGGTTTAAGGAAAAGGTTCTCCCCAAGTCTGTCAGGTACAACAAGTTCGTCGAGATAATCCCCATATCCGAGGGCTGCCTGGGGGCCTGCGCCTACTGCGCGACGAAGATTGCGCGGGGAGGCTTGAGATCGTACAGCCCGGCGGCCGTAATCGGCGCAGCCAAGGCCGCAGTCAATTCAGGCGCCAGGGAGATCTGGCTGACCTCGCAGGACAACGGGTGCTACGGCTTTGACCTGCGGCCAAGGACTAACCTTGCGGAGCTCCTGCGCGCGATAACTGAGATACCCGGAGACTTCCGGGTCCGCGTCGGGATGATGAACCCGGGCCACCTTGGCGGTCCAAGGGGCTTCCTAGACGACCTTATTGAGGCCTACAAGAGCCCCAGGGTCTTCAAATTCGCGCATATCCCGGTCCAGGCGGGGTCAAACAAGGTCCTTAAGGAGATGAAGCGGGGTTACACTGCAGAGGAGTTTGAGGGTATTGTCGCCCGGTTCAGGTCCGGCCTCGCAAAGACAGGCGTCACAATCTCCACCGACATCATCGCGGGCTTCCCGACCGAGACCGAAGAGGACTTCAAAGAGACCTTAAGCCTCCTTAAGCGCACGGAGCCCGACTTTTTGAACCTCTCCAGGTACTGGCCGAGGAAGGGGACGCCTGCAGGGGGGATGAAACAACTTCCCAGAGACGTAGTCGCGGAAAGGAGCAAGAAGGCTGCTGACTTTTACTCAAAGAGCCTCAAGGGGAAGAACAAAGCCTGGATCGGCAAGGAATGTAGTGTAAAATTCACCGAGGAACGGAATGGCTACTTTGTAGGGAGAAACTATTTGTACAGGCCGGTCTTGGTGAAAGGCAAAAACCTGTTGGGTAAGGCGTGTAGTGTAAAAATAACGGCATCCAGGAAAAGCGAGCTTATAGGGCATATTATCTGATTCGCATCAGATTTGACCCACGCCAGTTAATCGCCGTCAGTTCACCTTATACCGGAGTATCGCAGAAACCCCCCCAAAAGCCACGAGCAGCTGGTTCCCCTCCTCAAATGCGTCGCTGACTATTTCCACCTTTGCCCCGCTGGACTCCGCGCCCGCGACAAGCCGGTCGATGGTCTCCTCGTCCAGCTTCTCGGACAGCAAAAGCACGTCGACGGCCCCCATGTTAAGCGCAGCCTCGGTCTCCTTGAGCCCGTATGACACCATCCCCGGGTTCTTCACGAGGTCGTGCATGAACCTCTGCAAGTACTTCTTGTGCTGTGCGTTTTCGACGTCCCTTAAGTCTTCCCCGCTGGCGTTCACAAGCTCCCGTATCCCGGACTCATCCGTGTATGTGATGTCCTTGACCGCTATTATCTTCTTCTTGAGCTCGTGGTTCAGGTATGCCCCGTCCACGAAATCGCTCTTGGTTCCGCCAGGCCCGCCGACTATTATGCCCGTGATGTCAGCCACCTTAGGTAAGAATATGTTACCCGCGTGCAGGCCCACGCGCTCCTTGAAGCGGTGGGACTCCTCGTCCGCGAGCCGCTCGAACCTAAGCGCGCTCTGCCCGCCGGAACGGTGCTTCCCGGAGTAGCCGGACGTCAAGACCTCGATTACCTCATACCTGTCGCCCCTTAGCATCCCCAATGTCGCAGTCTTGTTGTCTATCGCTATCAGCGCGTAGGAGCTCTTCGGCGCCAGTATTTTCTCCAGCGGCTCGGTGATGAAGGTCTGCTCGCACCGGTAAAGCTTTATCGGGACCGGCTCGCTCGGCTCTATCGCCCATATCTCCAGATCCTGCACGCCCTCCCTCTCGGACACGTTGCCGCAGAAGACCGCAAGGCCGTGCGGGGGCGTCCCCTTATAGAGGCGCAAGTGCTGGATTATTTTCTCAAGAGCGTCAACGACATTGGTCTTTGTCTGCTTGCTCTTTATGTTGGACGCCGTGCCCTGCTCCTGGCTAAGCTGGCCGATGACCTGGTCCATGGACGTCCCTGGCGGTATGTACACGGTTATCAGTTCCGTGTGCCGCCCCCTGCACTTCTTCAGGGTCTCCAAAAGTTTCCGTATCTTATATTTTACGGGGTCCATGTCTCGCGATGCTGGCCGCCGGGTAATCGGCGGCGCGTGCGGGTTTAGTTTGCTAAGACTCGCACAAAAAAGGCGAAAGTCGCCAAAGAAAGCCTATGAGGGGCTGCTAATGTGGCTGCAGCCTCGGGCATAGCTAATCCCCGCCATCCATTATCTGGTCCACGTAGTCAGAAAGGTTCGGCTGCTTTTGCTTGTGCGCTTTGAAGGCCTCAAGCTGCGAGATCCGCTCGCCGACGAGCTTTGTTATCGTCTCCTTGTCCTTTGCATGGCATAGCTTGTCAGCCAGCTCATGGTCCATCAAGACGTCCCCTACCCAGTCATGGAAATGGTTGCCGTTGGGAGGGATATGATACGCGAGGACCTTGTCATCAGCGCCCCTGAGGAATTCGTGCAGCTCCCAGATATTGGATAGCGCCCTGCCGTCGTTCGTGGTGAAATGCTCCTCGGGCAGCTCTGCATCCTCGAGTATCATCCCCGCCTTCTCCCGGCCGACGACCTTTCGCGTAGCGCCGTGGACTAGGTGGTTCACCCTCTTTGAGACTATGAGCCTCATCGGGTTCTTCTCAAGGACGAGCGACATCTGGTCGGCAAGGCTGTTGTCAAGGACCGAATGCCGGACCCAGTTGGCAAAATGGTTGTGGTCGCGGCTGACGTGGTATCGGAACGTGTCCATGTCACAGGACTTAAGGTAGCAAGCCAGGTCCACCAGGTTCTTCAGCACCTTGCCGTCCGCTGTCCTGAAGTGCGAGCCGGGGTCCTTAAGGTCCCTAAGGTATCTGCAAGCTGTCCTAGGCGATAGGTTTTTAGCCACTCTGCGGGTTCCGGGATACGGGTCGTATCTGACGGGTAATAATATGGATTACGGCATAAAAAGGGATTCGCAGGGGTGCTGAAAACTAGGGGCCCGGTATAGACCGCTCAGAAAAAATGGGTTGGCGGGGTTAGAAACAGAACACCAACTGGAGGAAAGGCATTCACTTACCACCCCGCCGCAAGTATAATGCCTCAAGGGATAAAAAGGCTTTCCCAGCCGTGGGGGGCTTATGCAACAAGCAGGTAGAGGAAGACCCCGTAGGTGGCTAAAAGGGCTATCCCCTCAAGGCGGTCAAACTTCCCCCCGGTCCTCGCAAAGGCCAAGGTAGCTACCGCCATTATCAGCATGAACGGCATCTGGAAGGATATTATATTGGGCTCCACGGCAAGCGGCCTTATGAGCGCTGAGACGCCCATTACGAGCGCTATATTGAAAATGCAAGAGCCAACCATGGTGCCTATCAGCAAATCGCCATGCTTCTTTCGGATGGCGGCTATAGCTACGAACAGCTCCGGGAAGGACGCACCGATCGCGATTATTGTCGCGCCTATCAGGCTTTCCGACACCCCCATGAACGCCGCGGCGTCGGCCGACATCGCCACAAGGGCGTGCGAAACAACGCCTATCGCAATCACTGAGAGCGGGATTATCAGGAGGTCAAAGGCCAGCCTTTTGTCAAGGTTGGGGTTTGGTGCTTTGAGTGGGATCTCAGCCGGGATGCCGCGCTTGGCCTTTGCAGCGCGCTTCTTTGGGGTTTTTGCAGCAACCGCCATGTGCCGCCGGGCGGCCGCTTTGGAGTGCATGGCGGCTATCGCCCCCCTCACCCTTCCGTGCGCCCTGTTGAAGCCCACCCAGAGGGAGGAGATTCTGAAGAGGAGCACAGGCCTAAAGCTAAAGAGGTAGAGCATGTACATTAGCGCCACCGCTATAAGCCCTACGCCATTCTCAAAGGAGATCAAGCCGTTGAGCGAGATGACGTAGAAGAACAGCGACACGCCGAGGCATACACTGCAGTCCCTCACTATCTTCTTGTTTGTCGGGAGGGCTATTGCTATTGCGCTAAGCCCCAAAATCAGCCCTTTGGCTATGTTCGACCCGACGATGTTCGACACCGAGAGCCCGAAGTTGCCGGAATAAGCGGCCATGGCAGAGGCGCCGAGTTCAGGCAAGGAAGTCCCAATTGCAACGACAGTCAGGCCTATGACAAGTTCGGATACTCCAAAGTGCCGCGATATCCTTATAACGGCTTCCACGAACGCGTTGCTGCTCTTTACGAGCGCGTAGAGAAGCACGCAGATCAGGGCAATATGCAGTAGTACCATATTGGGCCGTTTGCCGCATTGGGCTGGCGAGAGCGACTTACTTCACCGTGAATGGGCTGCTCATCTCGGCCAGGCTTGCGGCCTGCTTAAACTTTAGCTTGTTCTCGGCGTAGATCGTGAAGAGCGGGTCGCCTGCGGAGACCTTGTCCCCCACCTTCTTGTATAAGTAAAGCCCTGCCGCAGGGTCCTTCGGGCAGCCGGCGGTCCTCGCTATCTTCGCTATCTGGGAGTTGTCTATCCACGATACCTTGCCGCCCGACGGGTGAACCACATCCTGCTTGAACTTGCCGGGCTTCAGGCCCTCGGGCCTCACCTTCGGGTCGCCCTTCTGCATCTTGATTATTTCCCGCATCTTCTTCATCGCGGCGCCGCTCTCAAGGCACTCCTTGGCCTCCCTCGCGCCCGAGCCCTTCGACACCCGCCCGGAGAACTCCATCAGCTCCCCGGCCAGCATTATGCTCTTCTCGCAAAGGTCCTTTGGCCCGTCGCCCGCAAGAGCCAATAGAACATCCCTTGCCTCAAGGACCGGCCCGACGCCGTTCCCGATGGGCTGCGTGCCGTCGGTCAGGAGATACTTCACCTTCATGTCTATCTCCGCGGCCAGGTCGACGAACTTGTCGCCAAGGTCCTTTGCCTTCTCCGGAGTCTCAAGCTTCGCCCCCTTGCCATAGGGTATGTCGACAATGACGTAATCGCTCCCGACGCTCTTCTTCTTTGACACTATGCTCGCCAGGACCTGCCCTTCGGCGTCTATCGAGAGCGGGTATTCGACCCGTATTATCTTGTCGTCCGCCGGGGCCAGGTTCATAGAGCCCCCCCAGACTATGCAGCCGCCCGCCTTGTTGACAAACTTCTTGACGTCCTCTGCGCCGTAGCTAACGGGAGCAAGAACCTCCATTGTGTCGGCAGTCCCGGCGGGGGAGGTTATCGCGCGGGAAGAGGTTTTCGGTATCTTAAAGCCTAGGGATGCGAGAATCGGGACGAGCAGCATGGTCGTCCTGTTCCCGGGGACCCCGCCTACGCAGTGCTTGTCGACGACGATGCCCTCAAAATCCAGCTTGTCGCCGGTGTTCACCATCGCGAGCGTGAGGGCGACAGTCTCCTTCTTTGTGAACCCGTGTATCGCGGAAGCGGTGACGAATGAGGTCAGCTCTATATCCGTCAGGTTCTCGTCCACTACGTCTTTTATTATCTTGTTCAGCTCGTACTCAGACAGCTCGCCGCCGAATATCTTCTTTCGTATGTAACCTATTGACTCGGGTTTCTCCCTGGGCTGGACGGTTACGCACGAGCCGGGGCTTAGCCTCATCGGCTTTGCAAGGTCGTTGAACACGCCGATTTCCCCTTCGGACACCATCGTGTCGGTGACGTCGACGACGCCGGCGTTCGTGCACTTCTCGCCCTTGCATATAAGCGCGCGGTCGCCCATATGGATGGACAGCCGCTGGGCGTCGATCTCGTGCAGGAGGACTATCGGCCTCCCCGCGTCTATGTCTATTATCCTCACGCGCAGCTTGTCGCCAGTCGATTTCATCTCGTTCGCCATCTTATAATCGCCAGCTCACTTAGCCCCCCATTTTGATATCGCACCCTTAAGCTCCTCGTGTTTCTTGGAGTATTCCTCCAGGGCGACGCCCTCAAGCGCCGCATCGACCGCCTGCCTCATGGCAGCTGCACCCGCCTTCGTGCCGCACGGGTGCCCGTGGCAGCCTCCACCGGCTTGGATTATGACGTCGTTCCCCAAATACCCCATTATCGCCGGGACGTGGCCCGGGTGCAGGCCGCCCGAACACACTGGGAAGACGGGCATCATCCCGCACCAGTCCTGGTCGAGAGCAAAAACGCCCTTTCCAGGCTTTGACGCGGTCATCGACGGCAGGCGCATCGCATCGGCTATCTCCTCGACCTCCTTCTCCCCGCCTTCCATCTTGCCGACTATCGTGCCTATGTGCAGCTGGTCCATGCCTATGAGCCTCATGGTCTTTGCGAGCGAGAGCATCGTCATGCCATGCTTTGGATTGCGCGTGAGCATCGCGTGGCCAGCCCTGTGGGCGTGTATGACAAGGCTCAAATCTGCGTCCCTCAGAGTCTGCAGGCTGGAGAACCCGCATGTGAGGATGTCGACCATTGCATACGTGCCTCCGTTGTCTCTTATCAGCCGCGCGCGGCGGAGCATCTCGCTTGTCTCGGCGGTCACGTTCGCCATGTAGACCTTCTTCTCGCCCGTCTCCTTTTCCGCCCTCTCCAGCATCCTAAGCGTCTCGGGTATCCTCCTGTCGAATGGGTTGAACACCTGGCTCGTTAGGTTCTCATCGTCCTTGACGACGTCCATCCCGCCGGCCCATGCCTCATAGGCGACGCGGGCGTGGTCCTTATACCCGAGACCGACCTTGGGCTTTATTATCGTCCCCACAAGCGGCCTATTACGAACTCCCAACAGTTTCCTTATCCCGGGTATCCCGAACTTCGGCCCCTTGAAGGACTTGACCATCTTAGGGGGGAACGAGATGTCAAGAAGCCTCAGGTTCTTCACGGCCTTCATCCCGAAGATGTTGCCTGCGACGCTGGAAAGGACCTCGGGCATGCTTCCAAGCTCGAAGAGGTCTATGGGGTATGCAATAAGGGCGGTGCCCGACTTCTCGTTTATTTTGAACACCCTCGCCTGCAGGCGGTCCCGAGTGGCGACATCGAGAGTTGACAAATCTGTCCAGGTCCCGATGCTCGACTCGGCCGCTATGTGCTCGCACGCTTTTTCAAAGCTGACCTGGTTAGGCTCCAGGTAGAACTTGCACACGAGGTCGTCCTTGGACGGCTTATATTTCGGGTCGATGTAAGGCATTTCAATCTTGGGTCTTGGGTCTTGAGTATGCGGAGATGCTGCGGTGTCGGGCCTTGCCGCCGGGCGGCTAATTTACTTCACCATCCTTAAATATTCCTGTATGTCTTCGACTGCGAGCGAGCATCCCTTTAACTTCAGGCCCCAGAGGCACGCCTCGAGGAGCTCCTTCTTCTCGCCGAAGAAGTATTTCTGGAGTATGCCCTTCTCATAGGCTATTGCAACTACCTCGCTCGACCTAATGACCGGGATACTTGAGTACTTCTTGAACTCTGCCGCCTTGCCGCGGTCCATCATCACGCCCTTATGCATCCTGTGCTGCAGCAGCTCCTTCAAGTCGTTCGGGCCCTCGATGAGGAACCGCAGCGTCCTCTCGTCCATCAGTAGCGCGCATTTGCCCTTGCATGCGAGGGCAAGGGCCTCCGCCTCGCCGCGCTGTATTATCTGCAGGGGCTTTTGGCGGGCGTAGAATATGCTGTTGGAAAGCGATAGGATATCATCGGCAGTGTCCCTGTCGGCCTCCTCGACCGTTATTATCCCGCTCTGCACGAGGGCCAGGAACTTTAGGGCGGCGAGCTTGTGCTGCTCCATGTGCCTGGGCGTAGTCACGACCTCATCGTACACGCTCTTTGTTATTATGAAATCTGTGCTCTCGCTGAGGTCCGCCAGTATCGGCGTCATGCAGTTCATCGACAGCGATATCAACGAGCTCGAATCGCATATCACGCGGTTGTTGGCCATTTCAGTCTTCGGTTTTGCGTCTTGATTGTTATCGCGCTGTCAACAGCAGGCTCAATCGAACACCTGCCTGGCGGCCTTCAGCCTCGTTGCATTCTTGCCGCCGCCCTCGAACTCGTGTATCTTGCTTGCGCCGATGTAGTCGAGGACATGGGCAGAGTCCGCGCCGGTGAGGTCCGATGCCCTCTTGAGCGAGAGACCCTGCTCATATAACTTTGCGGCTTTTTTCACCCTCGCATGATCGATGAGGTTTTCCACAAAGTGGCCCTCTTTCTCGTCCAGCTTGATGACCAGGTTCTCGACCGCTTCGAGCTTCGCTATCATGGTTTCCTTGTCAGCCTCCCGGGCATCCTGTAGGTGCTTGATTATCTGGTCGTAGAACTTGTTCTCGAGGTCGCTGTAGTGGACCTTGGACATTATCTTGCTGAGGGCGTAGTCGACGAGCGCCAAAAGTATCAGCTCCCTGTGGCCCTCCAGGGCGGCCTCGGACAGTGTGTCGGCTGAAATCTTCCTTAGAGCCAGCGCGTCGCGGCTGTCTATGGCCTTCACCGATCGGTCTATCAGCGACTTTATTTCTCTCATCTTGTCTTTTGAGCAGGCGCAGAGCCCGTTGCGGGCAAGCACCCGCTGATCTAAAGCCTCACTTCATCTCCCAGGCGAACTTCTCGCGCAGGATCTCGTATGCCATATAGGGGGATATGACACCGTCCTCGGTGACTATAACATCTATGTATTCAGGCGGCGTAAAGTCGAATGCAGGGTTCCACATCTTGACCCCCCTCATCGCCGCTCTGATTTCCGAATGGCTGCGCTCCTCCATGGGCACCATCTGGCCCTCATAGGTCTGTGGGGAGAATTTCAGCGTCTCGCAGGCGACTATGACCGGCACGTTGCACTCCTTGGCCATCAGCGCTATTTGGGAGGTCCCTATCTTGTTCGCTACGGCCCCGTTGGCGGCGACGACGTCCGCGCCTATCACGACCTTGTCCACGTCGAACTCCTCCATCGCGTATCTGACCGCGGAGTCGATTATGAGCGTCACGGGTATCTTTTTCTTGGCCATGAAGGCGGCCGTCAGGTACCCCTGGTCGCGGGGGCGCGTCTCGGTGCAGATGACGCTTATTTTCTTTGTCTTTGCGGCCTCCGCTATCACTGCAAGAGCCGTCGAGGAATTGCAGTGTGTGAGGATTGTGTCGCCCGATCTCAGCCTCTTCGCGCCCATCTCGGCAATTTTTGCAACCGCCTCCCTCTGCTTCGCGACGAACGTGTCTATAAGCTTGGGCAGGTGCTCGCGCGGGTACTCGCGGGAAAGATACATTACATAATCTACCGAATTAGGGAGCGAAACCGCAGTCGGCCGGGCTTTCCGGAGCACCGCGGCCTGCTTCTTCAAATCGGCGGTGAAGTCCCTGCCCGAATAGTTCTGCGCATACTCCTTCAGCGACTCGGCGGCCGCGAGGCCTATGTCAAGTGCCCCGCGTATCTCCATGGATTTTATCTTCTTGGCGGTCGTCAGCGGGTCCATCGTGGCATTATCGGGGGCTATTACCGATATTATGGGTTGCGTATAATAAGCGGATAGGCTTTGAAAAACGCCTTTTCGGGTTTTAGGACGCTTCATCTGTATGGGCCCGGCTTTCTTTTAAGCCCGTCCCCCTTCTAATATACTGTGGCCATACACCCTATCGACGGCCGCTACGGGCGGAAAGAGGTCAAGGACATATTCGACGAGGAAAACAAGCTCCAGCGCCTGCTGGACGTCGAGTGCGCGCTCTCAAAGGCGCAGGCAGACGTCGGCGACATCCCAAAGTCCGCAGCCGCTGAAATAGAGAAGAAGTGCTCCACCAAATACGTCAAGGTCAAGAGGGTCAGGGAGATAGAGAACCAGATAAACCACGATTTGATGGCCATGGTGAAGGCCTATTCCGAGCAGTGCGGCGACGCCGGGAAATACATACACCTCGGCGCCACCTCTGCCGACATCATGGATACCTCTCTGGCGCTCCAATTAAGGGATTTCATATCATTCCTCGAGAAAGACCTCCTCGACCTGCGCGCAGTTCTCGTAGGGCTTGCAGACAAGCACAAGAAAACGGTCTGCGTCGGCCGGACCCACGCCCAGCACGCCATCCCAACTACCTACGGCCTCAAGTTCGCGATTTATGCTGAAGAAGTCCAGAGGCACATAGACCGCCTCGCCGAGGTCAAGCCGCGGATACTCGTTGGCCAGATGACCGGGGCCGTCGGCACCCAAGCCGCGCTCGGGCCCAAAGCTGTCAAGATACAGGAGCTCGTGATGAAGAACCTGAAAATCGGTTCGGTCGCAGTCTCAAACCAGGTCATCCAGCGCGACCGGCACGCGGAGTTCGTCTTCCTCCTTGCCCTCATCGGGGAAACGCTCAACAAGATAATGACCGAGATCCGCAACCTGCAGAGGACCGAAATAGACGAGGTCGCCGAGGGTTTCAAGAAGGGCAAACAAGTGGGCTCCTCTACGATGCCACACAAGAGGAACCCCATAATGGCCGAGAGGATATGCGGGCTTTCAAGGATAATAAGAGCAGACGCCTTCGCCGCGATGGACGACATCGCGCTTTGGCACGAGCGGGATTTGACGAATTCGGCGCCCGAGAGGATAATCATCCCCGAGGCGTGCATATTAACGGATTACATGCTCACAAAGGGCATCGATGTGTTAAAAAATCTGGAGTTCAAGCCCGAGAACATCAAGAGGAATTTGGGGATGACAAAGGGTCTTATAATGGCCGAGAACGTGATGGTCAAGCTCGTGGACAAGGGCATGGGACGGCAGGACGCGCACGAGCTTGTCAGGAAGAACGCGATGAAGGTCTATGAGACGGGCCAAGAGTTTCTTGACATCCTGTCAAATGACCCGGAGGTCACGAAACTCTTGTCGGCGAAAGAACTCAAGGACGCCCTCGACCCGGATAAGTATGTGGGCACCGCGGTGGAGCAGGTAGAGAAGGTTGTCAAGAGGCTGTCTTAAGCGTAGCCGGCATAACACTCCAGCCAGCCTAGATTACCCTATCTGTATCGCAGCGAGGGCACCTAACCGCTTATGCTACAATGGCCGGACCTGAACGCCCCTATGGAAGTCTAAAGACGCATAGTGCCGCATACAGCTCAATGGGTCACGTATTGCAAAGAGTCCAAGAGGAGCACCAAAAACAGCCCGGGCACGGGAAGGCTGGATACCACATACTCTCGATAGGCCCGTACGAGCCCTTCCTCGACCCTACCCCGCTATGGGCCGCGCACCTGGTTGGGGAGGGCGGCAAGTTAACGATAATGGACAGCCAGATGGGGGGCTTGAGGAAAAGGCTGTCCGGCAGGGGGGGCCATATCGGCAGGGGGTCAAGGGACCTTGGCATCGGCGACCTAGACTGGTTTAGGTGGGGTATGTCAAACGTCGTGCGCGACAACTGGATGTCAAAGCCGAAATACGTCGTCGGGCGCATGCAGGAGATGCCGCTCAAAAGCCATTCCGTCAACACCATTCTTGAGAAGAACATGCTCTTCGGGCTCGGGGGCGACCGCCGTGGCGAAAAGCAGATAAGCCGCGAGAAATCGCTGGAGGAGACCCTGGACGAATACGACCGGATCCTAAAGCCCGGCGGGCATGCAATAGAGGCGATAGAGCAGGATATCATGGGCCTGGACAGCCACGACAGGATAGTCGAGGCATTCAGGCGGCGCGGCTACGACGTCGAGGTGTATGAGGGTGTCAACGGGCTGAGGGCCATACCCGATGCCGTCAGCGTGTCGTTGGCGAAAGAGGAGCTTGGCGAATGGTTCCAGGAGCACAAGGGCCCGAAAGCCGGCGTGCTGGTAGTGGCAAGGAAGCCCGGGAAGTGAGAGCCCTTGGCAGCGGACCGGGCCCTGCCTAACAGCCTAAAAGCGCTTCTATCTGCGCTGCAAGCCGACTCTTTTATCCTCATGCGCACCCTTTTTATCGCCCGTCCCGTAATTCTAAAAGGGGGCAAGAATGGATGTTGAGATAACCGTAAAGCTGAAGAAGGGCCTGCTGAATCCCGAGGCCAAGACCATCGAGCGCAGTTTGAACCTACTGGGCTACAAGAACGTGTCGGAGTTTGACACGAAGAAGACGTTCACTATGAAGCTTGCCGCTCCGAACGCGGATGCGGCAAAGAAGCAAGCGGACGAGATGTGCAGGCGCATGCTCGTAAACCCGGTGATACAGGATTACGAGATAGTGGTGAAGTAACCGGGTTCTACCAAGACTTAACGCTATAATCTTAACGCTATAATGATAGGCATCCTCCAGTTCCCCGGAAGCAACTGCGACCTTGACGTACTCCACGTCCTAAAGGACGTCCTAAAAGCCGACGCCAAGCTCGTCTTCTTCAAGGACCAGGACCTCTCGGGCCTTGACGGCCTTGTGGTCCCCGGCGGCTTTTCCTATGGCGACCATCTGAGGGCGGGCGCGATAGCCGCAAAGATGCCCGTGATGGAGGGCGTGAAGAAGATGGCCAAAGAAGGCAAGCCCGTCCTCGGCATCTGCAACGGGTTTCAAATCCTATGCGAATCGGGGCTTCTCCCGGGGGCGCTCGCAAGGAACATCGGCATGAAGTTTCTCTGCAAGTGGGTGGAGCTGGAGGTTGCGAACGACACGAGCGCTTTCACCGGCAGGTACAAGAAAGGCGACGTCGTAAGGATGCCCATAGCCCACGGGGAGGGCAACTACTTCTGCGACGCTGCGACGCTCGCGGAGCTGAAGAAGAACAACCAGATAGCGTTCAGATATCGCAACGAGAACCCAAACGGCTCGCTCGAGAACATAGCGGGGGTGTGCAACAGGGCGGGCAATGTCTTGGGACTGATGCCGCACCCTGAGAGGGCGTCTGAAAGGCTGCTCGGCAGCGAGGACGGAATCAGGGTATTCGAAGCTATGCTCGATTTCATAGGAAAGCGCCCGGGCGGGGCCAAGAGGCATTGAACGATTGGGAGTTTTGAAGAGTTGTGAAAAAGACTTAGTGAAAATGACGGACGACACGTGTTGGGGATGCGAGGAGAAGAAAAGACCGAACGTCTCGCTCACTGACGAGGAGCTTGGAATGGCCCGAAAGCGCCTCGGGCGCGAGCCGAACGAGATAGAGTGGGCCATGCTCGACGTCATGTGGTCCGAGCACTGCTCCTACAAATCAAGCAGGAAGTGGTTAAAACTGTTCCCGACAGAGGGGAAAGACATCCTCCTCCCGGTGGGCGACGACTGCGGGGTGGTCCGTTTCGACGAGAAGAACGCGATTGCCATAGGCATGGAGTCGCACAACCACCCATCGGCGATAGAGCCCGTCGCGGGCGCCGCCACCGGGATAGGCGGCATAGTCCGTGACATAATCTCAAAGGGCGCAAAGCCCATAGCGTGCGTCGACCCGCTAAGACTCGGCGACATCAAGAAAGACGAGAGGTCGAAATACCTTTTTGAGAACATAGTCAAGGGGATAGCGGATTATGGAAACTGCTTGGGGGTGCCCACAATCGGCGGCGAGGCCGAGTTCGACGCCAGTTTTAACCGGAACCCGCTGGTCAACGTCGTCTGCATGGGGCTAGTAGATTCTGACAGGATAGTCAAGGGCGCCGCTCCCGTAGCCGGCGACACGATGATACTTGCCGGCAGCAAGACCGGGAGGGACGGGATACACGGGGTCACGTTCGCGTCAGAAGAACTCAGCGGCGGGAGCGAAGAGACCTCAAGGCCCGCGGTGCAGATAGAAGACCCGTTCTCTGAGAAGCTGCTGATAGATTCCTTCGTCGAGATATTCAAGACCGACGCCATACGTGGCTGCAAGGACCTGGGAGGGGGGGGCTTCACCTGCGCCACCTCAGAGATAGCCTACAAGGGGGGCAAGGGAGCACTGATAGACCTGGAAAAAATCCATCTAAGGGAGCCAGACATGGAGCCTTGGGAAATCATACTCTCGGAGACCCAGGAGAGGATGCTCCTCGTCGTCAAGAAAGGGCGGGAGGCCGAGGTGGAAAAAATCCTTGACAAGTGGGACGTCCCGCACGCGAGGATAGGCGTCGTGATAGACGAGTTAAGATACATAATCAAGAACCACGGCAAGGTCATCGTAGACATGCCCTCACCGATGCTGGCCGAGGGCCCGCTCTTTGACCGGAAGTACGAGCCTATGCCAAAGCCGAAGATAATCAAGCCCGACGTGTCGGATGCGAAGAATTACCTCTTAAACCTACTCAAGGAGCCCAACATCGCATCCAAGGCCTGGATATACCGCCAGTACGATAACGAGGTCCAGGACCGGACCGTGATAAAGCCCGGCATGGACGGGTCGGTGACAAGGATAACCGACAAGGAAGGGGCAGTGCTCGGAACGGGCTGCAACTCGGCCCACTGCGGGATAGATGCGTACGAGGGCGCTAAGGAAGCACTGGCTGAAGCGGTCAGGAACGTGACTGCACTCGGCGGCACGCCCATAACCTGCGTCGACTGCCTCAACTTCGGGAACCCGGAGAAGCCAAACGCCTTCTGGCAGTTCAAGGTCGCGGTGGAGGCCCTCGCTGACGGGATGAGGGAACTTGATGTGCCAGTAGTCTCCGGCAACGTCAGCTTCTACAACGAGTCGGACGGGAAGGGGATAAACCCGTCGCCTGTTGTGACGGTTTTGGGAAAGGTCCGGCTGGACGGCATCATGACGATGAGCCTCAAGCAGAACGGCGACACGATAATCTTGATAGGGAAAACACACGCCGAATTAGCCGACGCGCCGAAAGTGGACTTCAAGCTCGAGAAGAGGACGAACGCGCTCATCCGCGGGCTCATCGGGGACAAGAAAGTGAATGCGGTCCACGACCTCTCAAAAGGCGGCCTCGCAGTAGGCCTCGCAATGATGGCTTTCTCCGGCGGGAAGGGGTTCGACATCCACATAGCGAGGATGGAGGAGGACATAATCGATGCCGAGAAGCTGTTCTCAGAGTCCAATGCCCGTTACGTCGTGACTTCAAAAGACCCGGATGCGGCCCTAGAGGCTGCGAAGAAGGCCGGCCTTAACGCTTGCGTCCTCGGCAAAGTGGGCGGCGACTTCCTGAACTACGGGCTATTCTCAGCCCCGCTCGACAAGGCGAAGAAAGCCTGGGAGAGGGGACTTGAGGAATTGCTTATGTAGCCTGCTAGTAGTCTAGCAACACTATTCTCATGGCCGTCCAGATACCTAGAAACGTGTTAGAGCTCATGCTCCACGCCGCGCGCTCCGCATACCCAAACGAGTTCGGGGCCCTGATACGGGGCAGTGGCGACACTGTCAAGGAGCTCCTCCTTTTGCCCGGGACGCTTCAAACCAGGAGGTCCGCCCACTTCCGCCTCGACATGCTGCCGATAGACTCAAAATCGATAGGGGTCGTGCACTCCCACCCGTCTGGGGGGTACAAACCGAGCGATGCTGATTTAATTTTCTTCTCGAAAGCCGGTGGCGTGAACATCATAATGAGGTACCCCTACCGTGGGTTAATAGATGTCGCCGTTTACGGGAAGAACGGGGAAAGGAAAGAGATAGAGGTTGTGTGACCTGCGCCTATACTAAGTCAAAAGGCTCACAAAAGGTTGCCAACCAGCAGTATTATAAATATGCCCGTCGTGTGCAATGCATAAGCTATCACCAGGAACTTCTTTGCCGAAAGCTCCCTTATGGAGGCAAACATCGCAACGCCTATCTCGGTCGGAAGGGGCGATGCGATGATGAAACTCGCAAACGTGGTCTTGACGTATTTCTTGAAACGCCCAAAGAGCCTGGCCTCCTCGCCCCCCAACTTCCGGACAAAGTTGGTCTTTGACAGGCGAAGCAGCTCGTCGTCGAAGGTGTGTTTGATGAAGAGGAACATTGCTATGTCGCCGATGAGCGCCCCGAGGCCGCCCGCCAGGCTTGCCCACACCAGGCTCTCATCCTTGGCTATCGAGAGGAGGACTAATGTGGCCGGTGCCGCCGTGAACCCGTATGCGTAGAAGAAGCCCGCGGCGAAAACGCCGAGATAGCCGAGGGAGATTATGAACGCGTGCAGCTCCGGGCTTGGCTTGCCGTAGATAAGTACGTAGGAGAGGATGAAGACCAGCACGAGGAGCGTAAGCTTCGGGTAGTGTATCCTGCGGAGTATGCTGCATTCCACGCCGTTCAGGCGCCGCTTTGCGCTGTCAATGCGGCTGTCTG
The DNA here is from genome assembly GCA_041306005.1 of Candidatus Altarchaeota archaeon. Taxonomy (GTDB): domain Archaea; phylum Altiarchaeota; class Altiarchaeia; order JAFGQM01; family JAFGQM01; genus JBFYKJ01. Next base: position 27,508 of record JBFYKJ010000109.1, read on the forward strand.
CGCCGTCCGGGCGGGGCTCAATTAAGTTAATGCATACCTTTGGAGTATATGCTCCGGAAACAGTGGCGGACCTGCGTCCTTTCTTTTTTGTCGTAGCTTTGGCCATGGGCGGTTATTTTTCTGCTGGGGGGACAAAAATACCCGAAAGCGATGATACCCATAATCGTACTTTTCGCGGTCTTCGCGCTGATTGCCGTCAGGCGCGTCGGCGGGATAAGGCTGCAGATATGGCAGGTTATGCTCGGCGGGGCGGTGGCGGTCCTCCTCACAGGGCAGATATCCCCCATAGACGCTGCCCTCGCGATAAACCTCGACGTCATCCTCTTCCTCTTCGGCATGTTCGTTGTCGGGGAGGGGCTCGAGCGAAGCGGCTACTTGTCGCACTTGTCGTATAAGGTCTTCAGGCGGGCCAAGACCGCCGACCGGCTGGTGCTGATGATACTCTTTGTGATGGGCTTTGCCTCGGCGTTCCTGATGAACGACACGCTTGCCATAATAGGGACTCCTGTGGTCCTGCTCCTCGCGAAGAAGCACGCCATGAGCCCGAAAGTGCTTCTCCTGGCGCTGGCGTTCGCGGTGACTATAGGCAGTGTTATGAGCCCCATAGGGAACCCGCAGAACCTGCTGATAGCGATAGGCGGCGGCATAGAGAACCCGTTCCTGTCGTTCTTTGGCTACCTGCTCATCCCGACCGTGATAAACCTGCTGCTTTGCTATGTCTTGCTCAAGTTGTTCTACAAGGGCGAATTCCACAAGAACGAGCTTGCGCATACACAAGAGCCGATAAGGGATAAACAAATGGCGAAACTGGCGAAAGCCTCGCTGGTTCTGATACTCGCCATGGTCGCCGCCAAGATTGCGTTTGTGTTTATCGCGCCGGGGCTGGACTTCAGGCTCACCTATATCGCCCTTGTTGCAGCCGCGCCCCTCTTACTATTCAGCGGGAAGAGGGCAGAAATCGCAAGGAACATAGACTGGTCCACCCTTGTCTTCTTCGCCGCGATGTTCGTGCTGATGGCATCGGTGTGGCAATCGGGCTTCTTCCAGTCGGTGCTAGCGGGGTCGCATGCGGACATCACCTCCCTCGCGATGATATTCCTGGTCAGCATCCTCCTCAGCCAGGTTATCTCAAACGTCCCCCTAGTCGCCCTTTACCTGCCGATGCTCGTGCACGCCGGGGCGTCTGCAAAGGGCATGCTCGGGCTTGCGGCCGGGAGCACGATTGCCGGGAACCTGCTCATATTAGGGGCCGCGAGCAACGTCATCATAATCCAGAATGCCGAGAAGAAGCACGGGGAGACGCTGGGGTTCCTGGAGTTCGCCAAGGTCGGGATTCCGCTGACTGCGGTGAACGCGGTGGTGTATTGGGGGTTCCTGTTGGCGGTTTAGGCAGCGAATCAAAAGAGGCCCTTCACTTAGCCGACCTGTATCTCGTTAGCTGGTACACACCAAACGCTATAGCCACGATGGCGCCGACAACCCACTGGGCTACATTCGTGCGGCCGCGGGGCATTTCGTAGCCAAAGACGTAAGCAAAGAGACAAATCCCGACGGCTATTCCAAAAAATGCGTTTATCAGGTATATTATTTTAGCCATTTTAAAGTTATTGAGCCAGAGGTAGTCAGACTTCGCAGGTACCCTGTGCCACACACGTGGCAAGCCGGATACAACTCTCCTTATATTCCGTCAGTTTCTCGCAAAGAGTCGGGTCCTGCGTCTTATGCGCTATCCACTTATAGCAATCATCTGAATCCAATAAGCTATACTCGTCTTTAAATTCAGCAGCCTTATCACACGCAGCTAGATTTGCATTCTCCTGCCCGACCCTAACATAGCAACTGATATAATCCTCCGGACTTTGTCCGTTGGCAATAACGATATCCTTAAATTCATCACAGATGGATATGTCGTTATTCTTTATTGCAATTTCTTTGTAACATGAGACCTTGCTAAAGTAATTAAGATCCCGGCAGTCATCCAAGGTGTTATACTTCGATTTACTAGCTTCTGATCTCGCGCTCAAGCAGTCCTGCCACTCCCTGCTGCCAAATGAATAATCATCGGGATTGCAACTGGGTGAGACATAGTTTTTTGTCAATATGTATGCTGCTAACGAGATAGCGCCTATTGTGAAGATCACTGCGAAGATTAGCCGTATCTTTTCCATCGATTTAGTTAGCCCCCCCCCCGAATAAAAACCCCGAAAAGCTTTTTCTTCCTTTTTAAACATATACCCTCAATTTAACCATCGCATTGCGGCGTAATCCTGAGTACTGCTGTGTAAACAAACATGACGGATTCACAACACCTTGCGATACAGCCCTTCTGGGTCAACTCGGTAAAGAGCGCGGTCGCGCAACTGTGAAACCGAGAGTTAACAGGGGGGCGCATTACGCTAACAGCATCAAATGCTTGACGCTTTTAGGGAAGCTGGAAACGGCACGGTCGTGAGGCTCTGGGTTGTGCCCGGGGCGTCAAAGACTGCGATTGACGGGTACGATACCTGGAAGAAATCAATCAAGTTCAAGACGAAAGAGCCTGCCGAAAAGGACAAGGCTAACCGCTCCATTTTGGAGTTTTTCGCCGCCCTGACAGGGAAGAAAACGGCGCTATCGAGCGGTGCGAGGTCAAAGAACAAAGATGTGCTCGTTCTCGGCGCAACCCAAAAAGAGCTGTCTAAAGCGCTTGAACCGCTGGTCTCCTAGGCCGCATCAGCCTAAGACCGCGGAAAACGGCTAAAAGCCAAAAATCAATGCCGATATAGCGGCGTGCCGCAAAGCGGAAAATCC
>JBFYKJ010000110.1:0-11806 GCA_041306005.1 Candidatus Altarchaeota archaeon
TCACCACGCTGCAGCGGGAGCAGCTTTGCTAGCGCCTTTCGCCTGCCCTTCTCGTCGCTCGCAAGGATCATCTCCCTCATCGGGATTATCCTGTCGCCCTCGAAGAACATGTGTTCGGTCCTTGCAAGGCCTATTCCTTCGGCGCCAAAGCCCCTCGCGGTCTTCGTGTCCTTCGGCGTTTCCGCGTTGGCACGAACGCCCAGCTGCCTAAACTCGTCGGCCCACTGCATCAGCGTCCCGAATTCACCGGTCATCTCCGGGTCCTTGACGGGAGCCTTGCCGAGAATTATCTCGCCCGTGCTCCCGTTGAGGGATATGTAGTCGCCCTCGCGGACCACTTTGTCGCCGACCTTGAAGCTCTTCCCGTCGGTTGAGACGAATATGTCTTCCGCGCCCGCGACGCAGCAGGTCCCCATGCCGCGCGCAACAACGGCGGCGTGCGATGTCATGCCTCCCTTCGCCGTAAGGATGCCTTCGGCAACGGCCATCCCGTGGATGTCCTCGGGCGAAGTCTCGTTTCTCACAAGTATGACCTTCTCGCCCCTGTTGACTACCCAGTCCTCGGCGTCGTCGGCGGTGAAGACGGCTTTGCCGACTGCCGCGCCCGGGGATGCCGGCAGGCCTTTTGCCAGGACCTCGACTTTCGCCTTCGGGTCGATTTGCTTGTGGAGCAGCTGGTTTAAGGCGTTCGGGTCCACGCGCAATACGGCAGTCTTCTTGTCGATCATGCCCTCTTCGAACATGTCAACAGCGATTTTGACAGCCGCAGCGCCCGTCCTCTTGCCGTTCCTTGTTTGGAGGATGTAGAGCTTGCCCTCTTGTATGGTGAACTCCATGTCCTGCATGTCCTTGTAGTGCTTCTCCATCTGCGTCATGAGGCGAGTCAATTCACGGTGCACTGCAGGCATCTCCTTTGCCATCTCGTCCATGCGCTTTGGCGTCCTTATGCCCGCAACGACGTCTTCGCCCTGCGCGTTCATCAGGTACTCGCCGTAGAACAGCTTTTGGCCCGTCGACGGATCCCGGGTGAAGCATACGCCCGTCCCCGAGTCGTCGCCCATGTTGCCAAACACCATCGTCTGGACGTTTACGGCAGTGCCCTTCAGGCTTTTCAAGTTGTATATGTCCCTGTACTTTATCGCACGCGGGTTCATCCACGAGCCAAAAACGGCATCGACCGCAAGCTGCAGCTGCTTTATCGGGTTCTCGGGGAAGCTCTGGCCCGTGGCTTTCTGGACTATGTCCTTGTACTTCTTGACCACTTCTTTGAGATCTTTGGCATTAAGCTCGGTGTCCAGCTTCACGCCCCTCTTGTTCTTGACTTCCTGGAGCGCGTGCTCGAATTTTTCGTGGGGTACGCCCATCACGACGTCGCCGAACATGTTGATGAACCTCCTGTAAGAGTCCATGACGAAGCGCTCGTTGGCCGTCTGCTTCACAAAGCCCTCGGCGACTTTGTCGTTCATGCCGAGATTGAGGATCGTGTCCATCATGCCGGGCATCGATGCCGCTGCGCCTGACCTTACTGAAACCAGGAGCGGGGCCTTCGGGTCGCCGAACTTGCGCTTCATCTTCCTCTCGAGCGCCTCTATCGCGGCCTTTATCTCGTCGTTGAATCCTTTCGGGTACTTCTTGTTGTTCGTGTAGTAGACCTGGCACACGTCGGTAGTGATAGTGAAGCCCGGCGGGACCGGCAGCCCCAGGTTTGTCATCTCCGCCAGGTTGGCGCCTTTGCCGCCCAGCAATTCCTTCATACCCTTGTTGCCTTCCTCGAAGGCGTATACGTACTTTTCCATTTTCAACGCGTAACCTATCTTTGTAATGCGAAGAAGAGGTCTTATTAGCAGTAAAAGGTATAAAAAACGGGATATGCGGTTTGGTTCTTAAAGAGCCCGAAACTTGGCGTATTCAATAGGCCTTGCCTTTCGCCTTCTTCCACTCCACAAAGAGCTTCTTGCACTCCTCTTTCATAAATCCGCCCTCGACCGCGACCGGGCTCTTTCCTTTCTTTTTCAGCTCGGCGTCTGACACGGAAAGCTCGCTGAAGCCCGCCTTCTTCGCGTCGGCGATTGATGCGCCGAAGACTATCTTATCGATCTTAGCCCAGTGTATCGCTGAAAAGCACATCGGGCAGGGCTCTGTGGTGCTGTATATGGTGCAGCCGGAGAGGTCTACGGTCTTCAGTTTGCGGCACGCGGAGCGGATGGCATTGATCTCGGCGTGGGCGGTGGAGTCGGTGTCCTTCCAGACGGTGTTGTGGGTGCATGCGACGACTTCGGGCTTTGCGCCCGCACCGCCCGTTCCGCCTTTTCCAGCATCCCGGACTATGCACGCCCCAAACGGGCTCTGGCCCTTCCTGATTCCGGCGCGGGCTTTCCCTATTGCGAGATTCATCGGGTCCACGCTAGTTTTATGTTCTTAGGGCTATAAATCTAACATTGTAAAGCCGTAAATCTGTAGAGCCGTAAATCCAACATGGCGAGTCGCATCGGCACCGCGGAGCGCAAGAGGCTGAAGGCCGAGGGCATAAGGGTATTTGACATACCCCATGTCGGGGAGCTGGCTCTGACCCCGCTAGGCCGGCACATGCTCGAAAAGCACGGCGTCGTGCCGGAGTGGAAGAATATGACCGGCGCTCAGCGTCTCAAGCTCCTCAGGAACGCGACGCGCCTCTGGAGCGAGTGGGACGGCAAGAAGCGCGGCTATGTCGGCTACGGGCAGGACGGGACCGTCTTCTTTGTCAGGGGCAATGACGGGAGGATAATCACCGCCGAGAAGGTCTTCAAGAATTACATATCCGACAGGGCCCGTAGCGAGATGGAGAATACGCCGGGCATAACAAAGAAGCTTATTGAGATGAGGCCGAAGTATTACATGCCCAAGCCCATAGAGTACGACGGGCGCCTGGCCGGGGAGGCGAACATGCTGTTCTCGGAGCCGGTGGTGAAGCCGACGATGTATGAGATATTGATTAGGAACCTCGGCGGCCGGGACAGGATAAACCTGCTTGCGGTGGAGAACAAGTTCAGGAAGCAGGCCGGGCTGCCGAAGAAGCGGGGCAGGGGGGTCGTCCTGAGCCGGGCTGAGCTGGAGCGGGCCGACAAGGAGATCTCGGAGCACATGAGGGCGCTAGGGCGCGACGCGGACTACGCTTACGGCGACAACGCCATCGTAGTCGGCAAGACGCGGCCGATGAGGGTGGGCGGCAAGAGGAAGACTGTCGGCGGCAAGAGGAAGACTGTCGGCGGCAAGATGATAAGGAAGGTCATACTCAAGATAATAGACCAGCCGGGGCAGCGCGTAGCGTGGGACGAGGTGGCGTATTGATGGGCCATTGGATCATGCATTAGATTATGCATTAGATCGAGCACTGATGCCGTCTGCGGGGCGGAATGGTTTTTAAGCGTTCGCCCGTTATAAGGACGATATGGCCCCCAAACGCATGAGGCCCGAGAATCCGCTGTCGCACCACATGGTCGAAGCCAGCGAGTGGCTTAAGGGGCAGCGCAGGAAAGGCCCGCTGACTGAAGCGTCTTTCAAAGAATGGCTGAACGACCATAAAAGCCCCAAGGCCCGCCTGCAGATTCTGGGCCAGCTTGAGAGGGAGAAAGGGTCGTTTGAACGGAGCGTCCCGCGGATGGAGGCGCTAAGGAGCGTGCCCGCCAGGGAACTGCCCGAGCTTTGGTCCCTGGCCGGGAGCATGCTCATGCAAAACACGCCGCCGGCACTCGTAGTGCCCGAGATAGCCAATCGTCTGGTCGATAGCGCGGGCATGGGCCCCGCCGAGGCCCGGGCGGCCGCAAGGCACATAGTGGCGGACGCCCGCGAGCACGTGCCCCAGAGGGAGCGCAAGAAGGGCCCAGTGCTTGCCGAGATACTTAAGCGCAAGCGCCGACTGTGAGCCTACCCAAATGCCCGAAATACCATCGCCAGGCACAGGCTCCAAGAGACCGCGCAGTGCTATGGGTTTGCACGCCGGCGAGAGCTTCCTCGGCGCCCTCCAGGAGGCGTTCGAGCACTTCCAGGGCAACGGAAAGCGGCTGACTGAAGCCAGGCTTAGACGGTACATAAGGGCAAGGTACCCGCGCCTTGAGGGGCGGATAATCGCCGACCGCGCGGCATGGGAGGGTTCTATTAGGGCCAAGGGCATCGGCCTGAAGCGCAGGGGCGCTTTTATTCGCCCCGAATGCGCATATTTGCAGTATTTGAAATCCGGGTCGCAGGGCGGCTTTGCCGAATGGCTGAAAGCGGAGAACCCAAAGCTGCTGGCGGCCGCGAGAAAGAAGCTCGAGGTCTTCAAGCGCAGGGCGTCCCGAAAGGCGGCAGCGCGGGAGACCCGCCACTTATAATCCGCTCACCCCTCGTAGTCAAAAGGCCTTGAGTCCCTTCTCTTTCTCGTGTACATCGACAGGTACTCGTCCCCGAAGCCCTTGAATATCTGCTTTTGGATAAGCAGGCACGTCCTCTCCATCAGCTTCTTGGGAAGCTCCGCGTCGCTGTGCGCGATATACAGCGGGATGGGGTAGCCGTACCTCTTTGGTATCTGGGACAGGTGGGTCAGCATCGATGCTATCCCCTTTGCCGTCTCGCCTATGCTTTTGCCTTCGGCCGCAGACTCGGGACTCAATATTGTAGAGGACTCATGACCCAAGACTGTAGACAGTGAAGTCTCCTCCCTCTTCCCGTACCACGGGAAATCGACCCGCATCGCCCTGCCGAACTGCGTGGCTTGGAGGTAAAACGTCGGGAACAGGCAGTCGATGCCCGTGTTCTTCACCACCCAGTCGCGGCCCTTGTTGGAGACCGGGATGAAGGGTTTTGTCGCAGTCGGGGAGAACTTTTCCAGCCGCTGGGCGTATAATTGTATTAATGACGCATCGGTCAGTGAGGACGCCGCGCGGGAGGACTCCTTTGTGAGGCCCTTTTCCGATAGGTAGCCTATCAGGCCGCGGGAAGTGGAATCCTCAGAGACGCCTACTACCTGCACGCCCATCTCCCGGGCGAGCTTGAGCATTCCGCGGACCGACGCTATATACGCTCGGTACTCATCTATCTTGATCGGGTCTATCTCGACACCGACAAGAAGGGAACCGTCTATCAGTAGGCAGTCGGGGCGGAACTTTTCGATGAGAGTCGATGCCGTCTCGTATTCCATCGCGGCGCGCAGGAACTGGACGCGGGCCTTTGTCTGCCGGTTGACTGGTATGACCCCAAGGTCCAGATCCCTTATGAACTCGCCCTCCGCGCCTTTCCCGGAAGTTTTCCCTGCCTTCGCTTTCTTGATCAGCCCGCTCGCGCGGACCATATACACTGCGACGCCGGCGAGCTCCTGCAGCCCCTCGCCGCCGTCCACGGCGGCGATGGAGCCCGAAAACTCGCGCGGCTCCGCCGAATAGAGCATCCGCTCAAGCTCCGAGTCGCGCAGGATCGCATCGACGCCCTTCCTTATCCCTGCTACCACAGAGTCCATCTCCGCCTTTTTCCCGGCGACGCGCCGGGACCAGAGCTCGTAGTAGTTTGGCATCTTGACCAGCTGGCGTATCCCATCGCCTGAACCCCCGTTTTAATTGAAGTCCGGCTAATAATAAGGCTCCGACCGGACCGCAAACCCGAAAACCAAGATGAGACCCGCTATCGCATTGTTCTCCATTGCGCTCCTGGCGACTGCAGCGGCCGGGTTCCCTTATGTATTAGTCGAGGCAAACGACGAAGGCGCCACGTTCTATTTTCCCTGCAAGGCAAACACCGAGTGCTATATACCCGGGCAGAAGTATTGCGGCCTGGGGGATGTTGATAAAGTCGAGTGCGTCGGCAGTGCCAGGTGCGAGGTGACCTGCAAGCCCGCGGATTACATAAAGACGGGCGGGGACTGCAAAACGTGCATTATAGGCGTGGCGCCGCGCGAAAAGACTGCCGGCCGACCGCTGGGGATAAGCGTAAGGAGGTCGGGCACCGGCACCCCCGTCCTAGCGGAAGTTGATGTCTATTTCGGCGGAAAACTGGGGGCCAGGGAGACGCCGACGCCCCTCATGTGCGTAAACGTGGTCGAAACGACGTATTTCGCTGGCGAGCTTGTGCTCTCGACCCGGACGGACCGCTTCGGGAATGCATCATTCACGCCTGCCAAGCCGGGCCAGTACGTCATAAAAGCCGCCAGCAAGTATATATGGTTCCAGGTAGGCGACAGCGAAGGTAAAACCTATGTCTGCGGCAACGGGTTTTGCGAGTCCGCGCTTGGGGAAGACAAGAACACCTGCCCGCGGGACTGCGTCGAACGGAACACAACGCCGCAAGAGGAGTGCGTGCCCGAGGGGGGTCTCGCGGAATCCGGCAGATCGTGCTGCGCGGGGCTGACGGCCGCTAAGATATTCATATCCGGCCAGTCCGGCGAATGCAAAGAGGCCAATTCAGCCGGCCGCATATGCATCGCCTGCGGCAACGGCGAGTGCCGCACGGCCGAGGACAGATGTAACTGCCCGGCAGACTGCGGGAGCCGTATCGAGCACACGGGCCAAAACCAGCCGCAGGGCAACGATATGATCTTGCTTATACTGCTCGCGATAGCCGCCTGCGGGGCAGTTGTGGCGCTTTTAAAGACAGGCAAACTTAATATGAGCAGGCGTATGCAACCGGTGGGCGGGCGCATGCAGACAGGCGGATGGCCAAAAACCGGGTATGCCGAGCTGGAAACGGGATACCCAAAGCCTGAAGCCGGATACAACCAGGCAATGCCCGCAGAGCCGGGGTATGCCGCGGCAAGGCCTGCTGAGGCTGCAACGCCTAAGGGAATGGGGAGATGCCCCGCATGCGGGGCCGAAGCGCCCTCGGGCTGCGCGGCCTGCATGAGGTGCGGGATGAGGCTGTGATTCGCGTTCAAAAAGAAACCTGAAAATGAAAATATTTGCGTTGTGCGTGGTGGCACTCGTGGCGATGATTGGCATGGCAGTAGCGGCCGAGTTCCCTTACCCTATATCATCCTCTGACGAGAACAATGTGGTGTTCACATACCCGTGCACCAAAAACTTCGAGTGCAGGGATGCAGGGGAGCTTTACTGCGGCGAGGGCGAAGTCACGGGCTACTGGTGCGACGTCGGCGTCGAGTGCGAGGTCACCTGCAAGGCGCTTAAGATCCATAAGGTCGGCGAGGGGTGGCAGTATGTAGACGTCCGCGTCACGCCGGCGGACAAGAGGGTAGGCGTACCTTTCGATATAACCATAAAAGACAACCGGGACGGGCGCCCGATGGCTTATGAAGTTGAGGTCTATGAAGGCGGCTATTTCAAGACCGCGCAGATGGAGGGGTACACCCACTGGGCCGGCAGCGGGGCCGGCACTGTAACGGTTGTTAAGAGCTTCACAGAAACCGAATATGTCCCGGGCGAGCTCGTGCTGTCGGACCACACGAACCGCCAGGGAGTGCTCAGCTACACGCCGACAAAGCCCGGTTTTTACCTGGTGAAGACTGCGAAGAAATACCTAAGCTTCCAGGTCGGCGACGCTAGCGGCGCCATATTCACTTGCGGCAACGGCGTTTGCGAAACGTCACTTGGCGAGGACAAGAACCTGTGCAAGCCCGATTGTGATGTGGCGGCTCCGGTGTGCGGCGATGGGGTGTGCGCCGCCGGCGAATCGGGCACCTGCGCGGCTGACTGCCCCACAGGCCCGGTAACACCACCCGTCCAGCCCGCGTGCGTGAGCGAGGGCGGCAGCATAGCGGTGGTGCCAAACGCCCCCGGATGCTGCACAGGGCTGTCGCAGATAAGCTGCGCTGCCCCGAGTGCCGACGGGACCTGCCCGCCCGGGTGCTTGGGCGCCCAGATATGCGCGAACTGCGGCAACAGGGCATGCGGCCCGGGCGAGAACAACTGCAACTGCCCGCAGGACTGCCCGGCCGAGAGGCCTGCTTCCGGCAGCGGCGATATGACGTGGCTGCTTGTAGTCATAGCCGCGGTCGGCGCGCTGGGACTTGTGGCATTCCTCGTCAAGAGCGGGAAGATAAAGATAGGCGGGGCCGCAAAGCCCGCCGTAGCGGGCGGTATCGCCGCGACCGCGGCAGCCCAGTCCGAGGCCAATAAGGCCGAGGAAGAGAAGAAGGCTGCGGCAAAGAAAGCCGAAGAGGAGAAGAAGGCCGAGGAGAAACGAAAGGCCGAGGAAAAGAAAGAGGAAGAGAAGAGGAAGGCTGAAGAGAAGAAAGCTGACGAGAAGAAAGCCGAGGAAGCCAAGAAGGCTGAGGAGAAAAAGAGGGCTGACGAGAAGAAGGCCAAAGAGGAAAAGAAGGCTGAAAAGCGCGAAGAGGGGCCTAAGCAGGAGGCTAATGCCCTGAAGTGCAAGAACTGCGGTGCGGAGATCTCGCCCGGCAGCACGTTCTGCGTGAGCTGCGGCCAGAGGATCCTGCACTGATCGGGCAACAGCGCAAGCGCGCGAAACCCCGCGCATCGGCGGTCGCGGCGGCTGTTTTTCGCCGCCACGGCCGGCTATTTTTTCGTCGCCACGACCATGTATATCTTTTTCCCGGAAAGGGACCGCTTGGATGCGGCCTCGCTCCGCCCGATTGCAGACGGCGGGGCCGTGAAGTAGGATACCGCAAAGCCCGCCTTTTTCAGCTCCTTGGCCATGTTCGCAGTCGGCTCCTCGGTGACCGATGCCGCCATCATCGCCGCTTCGCCTTCGGGCAGCTCCCCAAAGCCCCGTCCTTTGAGCATCGCGTACATCCCGGCCGTGTCCATGCCCGCGACCTTGTGGACTACGCCTTCAGCATCGGGCAGGCAGTCGGTCGTTATCAAAACGTGCCCGTGGGGAACGAGGGCCTTTGACATCTTGGCGCAGAGCGAGCCGAAGCCCGAACTTTCGTCGATTATCCCCGTGTAAGGCGCATCTATCCTTACGGTCACATAAGTGTCCCCTGCGGCTATCGCATCGTTTAGGAATCCATGCGCAGTCTTCGGGCTGAACTCGAAATTCGGATATGCCTTCCTTAGGCGGCGAAGCTCCGGCGCGGGCAGGGAGGCAAAGTAAGGGTCGACAAGCGAGTGGTTGCCGCGGCAGGCTTTAGACATGTCGTCTAAGGGCAGGCGGGAGCCTATGTGCAGGTAGCCCATCCTGCGCGGCCCCTTTGCGGCGCTAGGCCTGCGCAAAAGCCGCATAAGGGACTTTGGAATATCCATCGTAACAGCACTCCAAGCGCTGCAGCTTATTTTTATGTAGGTAATGATAAACATATTCAAGTAGGCTGCGATAAAGATACCAACATGGGCCTGTTCGAGGACCTGCACCTGCTCATCTGCCTGATAGCCCTGATATACCTGTTCAGGAAGGTGAGGGAGTCAACGCAATCGAGGGTCTTAGGGATAACCATATCCGCATTCATAGTCTTCTTCATATTCTTCCAGCACGTCTGGGTCGCGTTCTTGTTCTTCTTCGCGATGTTCGGCTACCTCTTTGTCGGCGGCCTGACCGGCGGGATAGTGGAGGGGCAGATGACTGCGGCGTACATGCACTACCTTAGGCACCCGCCAAGCGGCTATATGTCACCCCCCGTCGGAAACCTGACGCCAAGCGGCGGGACGGGCAGCTGGTTCAACCCGCCGAGCAGCAGCAGCAAGTGATGACTAACCTAAGATGGACTCGTCGACATTCATCTTGTTCCTCATCCTGATAGGGCTCGCGTTCACCTCGGGCAACCAGACACTGGTATATGTCGGGGTGGGCGTGGGGGCGATATTCCTCGTGCTCATGGGCGGGGCGCACCACATAATAATCGCGGTCATAGCCCTGGGCATAGTATATGTCGGGTCACAGTCCGGAAACGAGACCTATATGCTGTATTCGCTTCTTATAGCCGGCGTGATATTCATAATCTTCGTGCTCCACGGGAAGGAGAACGAGGCCGGCGGCGGGATGGAAGCGTACGGGGGCATGGGCGGGCTCGGGCTGCCGATGGGTTACTAGGGGGGCTTGGGTTATCCGCGGGTCTTCAGTTCTGTAGAGAGGTAGCTTAGCAAGTCTTGTATAAGGGTTTCTTGGCAGGTCTTGTCTGAGCGAAGCTATGATGTTTGGTATAAGCGTTTCTTGTCTGTCGCCTATTTAGAAGCCTTGATCAGTCGCTTGAGCTCGGCATGGAACATGGCCCGCTGATCGTGAGGCAGTGTGTCTATTTGTTCCCTTGCCATCTCTATGCCTTCGGGTGAACTCAATGTGAACCCAACTCCACGTCTAGTGGCTTGCGCAAGCCTTACAGCAAACTCAAGCGAGGACAACTTATGGACCGGCTCTCTTCCTGCAGGCCGCTTAGCCGGCTCACGCTTTGGCACCTTTCTTTGTCCCATCTTGGTTTGCGAGTGTTAATACACATTGACATGACTCAAGACTGAAGACCCAAAACCGCCAAGCACCCCTCAGCGTATCATCCCTATTGCCCTGCCGACCGACGTGCCCCAGTGGTCGGCCATCTCCTCCCACCAGTTGTTGCCGTCCCACTTCGGCTGGTACTTGACGCGCAGCATCTGTTCTTTCATGTCCTCCGGCGGGGCGAGGTCCTGCGACGGGTACATGAACTTGCCGCGGGACTTTGACGCGCCGTCGTCGCCGGTCGAGAGCAGCACCATCAAAAGGCCGACGCCGAGCGCGACCCATATCATGCCCTCCTTAAGTGCATATATCACGAGTACGAGCATAACGAGCACGAGCACGGTGTTCATCTTGATCGGGGGTGTCAGCCTAAGGCTTTATTGTTAAAGTTATGGCGTTAATAAACAAAAATCAATCGTCAAAGCCCGGGAGCCAGGGATTGCCGCCCTTGTCCATCGACTCGGCGTATCCCTTCGCACGGGTCTTTGTCCTGTAGTTCACGTTGACGAACCGGCTGACGTCGCCATCTATCGGGACCGGCAGGTTGAACATGCCGTTGTCAATGAACGGCTGGTTGGGATTCTCGTCCATGGACTGGACCGCAGTGCGCGGCGTTACCGCCACCCCGGGGTTTTGAAACGACGAGCGCATCCTCTGGGGGGCTATGCCGGCAAGGGGGTACGCTTGCCCGTAGTACTGGGGGCTGCTTTGGGTAAAGTAATAAGCGACGAGCCCTATGCCCATAAATGCCATGCCCGCCCACGCGCCGCCGGGCATGAATAAGAGCACTGCGCCGAAGATTATTGCAAATATCGAGGCGTTCATCTTGTAATCGCCGTTAGGTCCAGCGTATATGGGGCTTACCTTTTGTTCTTGTCCTTTCTCCACGGGACGCCAAGGCCCGGGTCGAGCAGGTAGTCGGGCGAAGTCACCGTCTTCACCGACGCTACGTGCAAGCCTGGAAAAGCGTCCTTTCGAGTCCTGAAGTCCCAAGCGTGCAGGGGCCCCATCCCCTCGGCAGTTTCGCTTAGACACATGTCAAATGCTTTCGCATCGGCTATCTCGGCCGCGCTTTCGCCCGCGGCGGTTATCCGGAACCTGAGGTCGTCCTTGAACCTTATCGGGCCCATGTCCTGCGTGAAGGCGCCGGATCTGGAACCTACCGAACCGCCAAAGTCACCCTTCATAGGGTTCACGCCCAGGATACCGTCCGCAAACGCCGACGGGCTCCACTTGACGTCGTCGACATCAAAGCCCCCAACCGCTTTTGACGCCTGTGCAAGCGATGCTGCCGGCGATGCGCTTTTAGCTGCAGCCCTCGCGGGCTGCGCGGGAAGCCATTCCGGCATCTCATCCGACCCGGAAACCTCGTCATTGGCCGCCGCGGCCATGACTACGAGTATCAGCCCTACCCCCATCCACCACGGCCAGCCTAGGAAGAGCATGAAGAATCCCAGGG
>JBFYKJ010000111.1:0-10261 GCA_041306005.1 Candidatus Altarchaeota archaeon
ATCTGTCATCGGGGACCCCTCGAACAGCACCTCCGCGTTGACCGTGAAGATCTCGCCGGGCGTCAGCAACTGCTTGTCCAGCGACGCGGTGATCTCCAAATCCGGCGATATCGTGTCGGACTTGAACAGCGTCATGAACTCCCCGCCATACATCTTGCCGCTCTTCTCGATGACGACCGTTACCACGGCTTGGTATTCGCCCTTGAAAGGGACGTTGACAGTCGCCCTCCAGTACGTGTCGTTGCCCTGTATAAGCTCTGTTCCCTCGGACTTGAGCACGGCCTCGCCGGAAGCGTAATAAACGTCAAGCCGGTTGTACATCATGTTGAACTCGGTGCTGCCGTTCTTCCTTATCTTGTAGGCGAGCCCTATAGGGGGCATCCGGCTTATCGGGTACACGGGCTCGACTGTCAGCCCGTCGCTGGGATACTGCGTCTCGTTGACGTTGAGCTCTAGCGGGAAGCTGCCGGTGAAGCCCTCGTAGGACGCCTCTATGACTATGTTATAGATGCCGGTTTCGGCCGGCGCGACGCCGACTGCGACCCATTCAGCGAGCCCGAACGGCATGCAGCTTGTCAAAAGCAGGGCGATGACTAGCAAGCTGGCTGCTGACCTCGGGCGGTCCATTTTGCCAATAAGTTACGGGGGAATATTAAAAAGCGGGTTGCTAGCGCTATTTTAAAATGCTGACTCCATTTGGTCGGCCGGCGTTGCTTGGCTAAGGTATTAACCAAGCGGCGCAACTGGACTTATCTATACGGGTATCCACTTCCCTGGTCCGTACCAATCGCCGGCGGCGAAGCCCTCAGAGGTGGCTACCCCCCCTGCGATCCCGCCCACGGCCGCCCCTATCCCAAAGCCGAGGAGGGTCTTCTCGCAAAGGTCCTGCTCGTAGGCCCCGCATATGACAGAGCCGAGGCCGCCGATTACCGAGCCGGCGACGCCCCCCACCACGGGCATCTCCCAGGCCAATACGAACCCTATCACCCCCGCCACTATGGGCAGCCAGTCCTCCAGGGGGTCGTCCTCTTCCTCCTCGCAATCCAGGTCCTCGCCGTCGCAATCGTTGTCAAAGCCGTCCTCGCAGGTCTTCGGGTCGTCGTGCTTGTCGTCAGTTTCAGCCTCCAGAGTATCATTCCAGGCCCACGAGTCGTTGCCGCCCCCTCCCGGGACGGCGCATTTCCATGAGGAGCTGCCGCACAGTATGGTCTCGCACTCCCTTTCGGAGTTGCAGGCCACGTCGGCCGGGTTGTACCACTTAAACCCTTCCCTCCCGACGCCGCCGGTCGTCGCGCTATAGCCCGCCTCGTCCCCTCCTTCCCAGCTCGTCTTCCTGCAGATCAGGTAGTTGCCGTCGTCGACGCCCGCGGATGCGCCGGCGTCCCCGTCCTTTACCAGGAAGCACGGCGTCTGGCTGTTGCACTGGCACCAGTCGCCGGAGTAAGTGGTCGATGTCCTGTCGGTTAGCCCGTCGCAGTTGTTGTCCCTGCCGTCGTTGCATATCTCGGTCTCGAAGCGGTAATCCTTCGGCGTCTCGTCCGTGCACCCTATGCACACGTAGTAGTCGTCCTTCTTGCCGCTGGTGTAGGACTTGACGCACAGCACGTCCTCGTCGGTTATCCTGCCGTCCTTGTTGACGTCCGTGCAGCCCATCTTGTAGCCGCTTATCTGCTTCTTGTTGGCCAGCATGATCAGTATCTCGTCCACCTGGTCTATCCTGAGGTCCCCGTTTATGTCGCCCCTTATGCCCATGCAGCTGTCGAGCTTGTAAATGTTCATGCACGAGGCCGGTATCGTCGTCCCGGCGCTAAGGAGGGTCTCCGGGTCGTCGAGATCCAGGCCGGTGAACCACGCCAGGCACGCCTTGTCGGTGTCGGTTATCAGGCCGTCGCCGTTGAAGTCGCAGGTCTGGAGGACATCCTTGGACATCTTGATGTCCGCCTTGGCGAGCGATATCAGCTTGTCAAGGACCTCCCCGTCCTTGTCGTCTATGAACGCGCTGTTGTCGGTGTCGCACGCCAGCGGGGTGTCGTACTCAAGGTCCATGCATATGCCGCCGTGCAGGCCCCCGCTCCACTTCTTGGCCACGACGTTTGTGATGCACGCCAAATCATCCTCGTCGACGTCCTCGTCGAGGTCGTAGTCCGCGCAGCCGATGTAATCTTCCCTCTGGCTCTGGCTGAGTGGGATTATCAGGTTTTGGAGGACCTCGACGTCGTCGATGTCTATCTTCTCGTCGCCGTCAAGGTCGCCTATCTTGGTGCTGTCGCAGATTATCGCGTTTATCGGTATGTCGCCGGTCACTGCAGCGAAGCACTGCACCAGCTGCGCCTCCTGTATCTGTATTATGTCGCTCTTCATGTCGTAGACGCACTTTCTCACATCCCTCATGTCCGTGCAGCCGCTGATGACCTCGTACGCCAGCGGGCACCGGGCTGATTTCTGCTTGCCGACGTCGGCGACGTATATCTTCATCCTCTCAAGGTAGTCCTGCCCGTCGGCGAAGACATTGACCTGGTAGACGCCCTCCGCGTCCGGCGCGGTCAGCTCGGTGGTGTAGAACCTGTCGCGGTCGTTCCATATCAGGTCCTTTACCTCGCCAAAGACGTTAGTCTTGAGCAGCTCGAGGTCGGTCATCGGGGACCCCTCGAAGAGCACCTCCGCGTTGACCTTGAAGGTTTCGTCGGGCGTCAGCACATACTTGTCCAGCGACGCGGTGATCTCCAAATCCGGCGATATGGTGTCGGACTTGAACAGAGTCATGAACTCCCCGCCATACATCTTGCCGTTCTTCTCTATGACTACGGATACCACGGCCTGGTATTCGCCCTCGAACGGGACGTTGACAGTCCCCCTCCAGTACGTGTCGTTGCCCTGCACGAGCTCGGTGCCCTCGGACTTGAGCACGGCCTCCCCGGATGCGTAATAAACGTCAAGCTGGGTGTACATCATGTTGAACTCGGTGCTGCCGTTCTTCTTTATCTTGTAGGCGAGCTCCATCGGGGGCGTGCGGCTTATCGGGTACACGGGCTCGACTGTCAGCCCGTCGCTGGGGTATTGCGTATTATTCACGTTGAGCTCGAGCGGGAAGCTGCCGGTGAAGCCCTCGTAGGACGCCTCTATGACTATGTTGTAGATGCCGGTCTCGGCCGGCGCGACGCCGACTGCGACCCATTCGGCGAGGCCGAACGGCATGGAACTCATTAGCAATAGTGATATCACGAGCAAGCTGACTGCTGACTTCGGGGGGTCCATTTTTGCTATTAAGTTATTGTTTATTGTTAAAAAGGCTTAATGGCGGCCCTGGGCGGTTAAACCGCCGCCCGCTCAATATGTTTCCGAGCAGCTCTCGTCGGCCCGGTCCCACTCCAGCTTGGTCGGGTCGTAGGGGGTCTTGTTGGCATTGGCGGCGCCGAGGGCTATGCTGGCGGCTTGAAGGGTCATTAGGGTGGCGGTTAAGGCGGCTAGCCCCCCTACACTGGCTATGTTAAGCAAGTTTGCGAGTGCAGTAGGGGCGACAGCGGCCAAAGACTGCCCAAACGTGGCAGTTCCGGCATTCAGAGCGGTTTGAGCCGCCTGTTGGGCTGTCGTGCCGGCTGTGGACACCGTAACCGTACCGGCCCCCGCCGCAGTGGCGATCCCTCCGCCAAGCGACCCGACAGCAAGCCCCAAGCTGAAGCCCGTCATCAGCGACTTTGTGACAGGGTCGTCGATAAACATCCCCGCCCCGCTTAGGAGCACAGAGATTATAGCGACTATGAGCAGGCCAAGGCCGTCTAGCAGTATGGTCAAGACGGCCCCAAGTATCGCGCCTACAACGGCCATCACCCAGAACTCCCAAGCCCCGAACATACTTGGGCTCTCGCTCTCGTCGCATTCCTGGTCGCCGCAGACGCAGTCGTTGTCGTACCCGTCCTCGCACAGTTTCGGCGTATTCAGCGGATCCGAGGACTCATCGACATCATCGGGGTTTGCCCTCCAGTCCCACGACAGCCCGTCGAAAGAGCATCTCCACTGCGTTTCGCCGTGGCACTCCACGCTCTCGCAGCTTATCGCCTCACTGCAAACGAATGTGTCTGGCGTCAGCCAGAAGTACTCCTCAGGTTTCCCGGCGGGTGTCTCCCAGGAGACCATCCTGCAGGTCCTGACGTTCATGTCGTCCACTCCGGGAATCTGCCCCCCGTCATTGTCCCAGACATAGCCGCAGGGCGTCGCTTCGCTGCACTGGCAGAAGTCCGTGCCGTTTACGTCCGTCCGGTCCACGAGCCCGTTGCAGTCGTTGTCGTACCCGTCGTTGCATATCTCCATGCTGTTCCGGTACGCGTAGGGCGTGTACTCGTCGCAGCCTATGCAAACATAGTAATAATCCTTGTCGCCCTGCGTGTAGGCAAGGACGCACAGCACGTCCTCGAGGGATATGAAACTGTCCTCGTTGACGTCGGCGCAGGCCATGGAGTATCCGGCTATCTGCTTCTTGTAGATGAGCATCTCCAGTATCTCATCCACCTGGTCTATATGCATGTCGCCGTTGATGTCGCCCCTTATCCCCTGGCAGTCGTCGAGCGTGTATATCGCCATGCACTCGCCGGGTATCACCTCGTCCTTGCTAAGGAAGGTCAAAGGGTCGTCCAGGTCAAGGCCCGCGAAGTACTCTATGCAGGCCTTGTCGCCCGCGTCGAGCTTCCCGTCCTGGTTCATGTCGCAGGCGCCCAGCTCCTGCTTCGACGAGGGGATGCCGGCGTCCGCGGCGTCTATCAGGTCCTGCAAAAAATCCTCGTCGTCAAAGCCTATGAACCCGTCCCCGGTCAGGTCGCACTTGAGGGGCGACTCGTACGTCGCGTTTATGCATACGCCTCCCATCAGGGTGCCGTGCCATTTGGTCGACACAGCGTTCGTCAGGCACGTCAGGTCGTCCTCATCGACATTCCCGTCCCGGTCGTAGTCCGCGCAGTCCTTGTATTTGAGTTGGTCGGCCTGCACGAGCGGGGTTATGTAGGTCTGCATGAGCCAGACGTCCTCGGTCTCAAGGCGCCCGTTCCCGTTCAGGTCCCCCTTGGCGTCCTTGGCGCAGGACAGCGTGCCCTCGATCCCGAATTTGGCCTGCGCAAAGCACAGGATGAGGTCTAGCTCCGCCACCTGTATGGCGCCGGCTTTGTAGTCGTAGACGCACTTCCGGGCGTCCTTCATGTCGGAGCACTCCCCGAGCTCCTCAAATGCGAGCGGGCACCTGCCGGACTTGGCGCCGCCGGGGTCCGCGACGAATATCATGTCGCTGGCCCCGAAACCCTGGCCCTCGCTCAGCACGCTTATCGGGTATACCCCTTCCCGCGACGGGGCGGTCATCTCCGCCCGGTAGGTGCCTGTCGCGTCGTCCCAGGAGAGCCCCTTGACCGTGCCAAACATATTAACCCTGATGTCGGAGAGGTCGGTTATAGGCACGCCGTCGAACGACAGCTGGGCAGAGGCCTCGAACGCCTCGCCGGTGAGGAGCACCCTCTTGTCGAGGCTGTGGGTGAAGAGCAGGTCGGGGGATGCCGTGTCGGAAGAGAATGTGGTGGTTATGCCGCCCCGGTAGATGGTCCCGCCCTTCTCGGCCTCTACCGAGACTACCGCGATATACTCCCCCTTCAGCGGGAGGTTGATGAGGGCGTGCCAGTGCCCGCTTTCGTTTCTCTCGAGCGGGATCGCGCCCGAGCTGAGCTCCACCTGGCCGGATGCGTAATAGAGCGTCAGGTTGCTGTGGATGAGGATGAACTCCGTCGAGCCGCCGACCTTGATGTAATACTTCAGGTCCACGGGCGTCTCGCGGGAGATCGGGTACATAGGCTCGATTGTCAGGTCGAGGCTCGGCGGGTTTGTCTCGTTCACCTGCAGCTTCAGCGGGAACGACTGGCTTAGGTTCGCATACGTCGCCCGGATGACTATATCATAAAGGCCCTCGCCCTCGGGCGCGCTGCCCAGGGCCATCCACTCGGCGAGGCCGAACGGCACTTGGGCTAACAGGAACGAAGCTATGACCACTATGGTCGCCAGGGATCTGGGGCAGTTCATCCTTCTTATGGCCGGCCGGCTACGCGCGGCGCCGTGTCCGGGCTGTGATTTCCTATTTAGCTTCCCTAACTAGGCCTGCCGCAAGCCTATCTTATGTACGTCTCGGTTTCGGGCTTCTTGGGCTTCTCTTTCTCTATCTTCTTCTTGCTCTTGAGCTCCTTGTCTATCTTCGAGAGCGATTCCGCGAGCGCCTTTTGCAGGCCGAGCGCAGTCAGCGGCGATATGACGATTTTATCAGTCGGCTTTTGCGTGGTCATGTCCAGGAAGACCAGCTGGAGGTGGGCCTCCTTGACGATCTTGCCCTTTTCATCCTTCCCCGCCTTGACCGTGTGGGCGACGACGGCTTCGTCGGCGTACGTGGGCCTGACAAAGCTGTTCGTGATGTTCTGCTGGATAGTCCTAAGCATCTGGTTTTCCATGTTAGTATAATGGCGCTGGGGTTTAAAATAGGCTTGCGGGCAAACAACATACCTTCTTTACACTACAAAACCGCATAACCCCCTACACTAACTTATCCCCAGCGATATCATCAGCGTCGGCAGGAGGAGGCACCCCATGCAGTGCGTCCTTGACACCCCGGTCAGGGCGGGGATGAGGCCGGCGCAGGTGGACACCGCGGCTATAAGCAGCCCGAACAAACCGGTAGATGCGAATACCAAGGCTACCACAAACACGAACCCTGCGGCTGAAAGCATCCTCATGTCCAGCCTGCCCGCAAGCGAAGAGAACCGCGCCCCGAGCCAGAGGTGTATCCTGTAGGACAGCGCGGCCGACACGGCCATCACGCAGCAGATTGCCGCGAGAAGCCCGGCGTCTATGCTGCCAAAGAGGTCCTGCATCACGACGCTTATACCGCTGCGCGGGTTCCCTATCAGGTATAGGGCAAAGATGGAGAACATAGCGTCTGCGGCCCCGAGCGAGGCTATCATCGCGAGGAAGCTGCGCATCTGCGCGCCCTCGCTTGGCATTGCCCCAGATCTGCGTCTCCGCCCGAACTTGGAAGAAACCCGCCTCCAAGCCCCGCCAAGCTCCTGGAAGAATATCCCTATCTGCGATGGGGACATCGCCGGCAGGAGGCCGACGAGCAGGCCGCCAAAGGAGCCCAGCATCGAGCTCCTCCACATCATCTTCCCGCCCGTGCATATGCGCGCGTTCGGGTCTTGCGGGTAAGACTTTGATTTCGCCGCCATGCCCGTAAGGAGCGTCCCCAGCCCAAAGAGCCCGGAGAAGAGAGGCAAAAAGACATCGCTTGTCGATACAGCCTCAAGGTTCAGGCAGGTCCAGCCCAGGTAGCCGGATATCAGGAACGACGCGGAGGCCCATAGCTTGTTCTCGCCGCGCTCCCTGAGTATGAGGCACGACACCGCGAAGATTATTATCGGCGCGACTGCGGGCTTGACAAGCGAGAACAACGCCGGGACGAGGAGGAATGCCATGGGCAGCATCGCCAGCGATAGGAGGGTCCCTTGCAAGCATGCAAGGCCCGTTATCCTGACCGCTTCCATCCCCCTTCCCTCGAGCACCAGACGGTGGGCAGGCAGCAGTGATAAGACAGTGCCCTCCTCGGGCACCCCTAGGAAGATGGACGGTATGAACCCGGTGAATGCCTGCGCGGTGCACATGGAGGTAAGGAAGACTGTGAAGGAAAGCGGGTCCATGCCGAGTGATGCGTATGCCCCGAGCATGATGGTCCCTATGTTGTTCACGTGCAGGCCCGGCAGGAGGCCGGCGGCTACGCCCGCGGCTATCCCAAGCAGGAGGAAGACGGCGTACTCTATCAGCACTTTTGCCCCTTGCGGAGCGGACTTTAGGCTTAAGCCTAAGCGGACTTTCAGACCTTAGGTTAGGCGGACAAAGGGTTTGAAAGAAGCGGTTGAACAGGATTGATAACTGGCGCAGAACGGATTAAAATGAAGAAAAGAAGCCCCTTTCGGGGCTTCCTTGCTTTCTAATAAGCTAATTAATGTATAAGGTCTAAGCGGTTAAGCCTTACGGCTTGTCCCACTTTATGCCCTTCTTCTTTACGACGGGCTTCCAGACCTCGGCCGGCAGCCACTCCGGTCGGTCGGCCGGTGACTTGACCTTCACCCTCTTTCCGGTGAAGACGTGCACCTTTACCTTGCCTTCCTTCTTCTTGCCGCCCCTCTCCCTCAGCTCGATGCTGGCGTTGCCGTCTGTCGCAGCCTTCAAGGCGGCCTGGTGCGGCCCCTTTCCGGTGTACACGTGGTCGGTGTCCTTGCCGTTCTTCCTCAGCACATAATATTTTTTCTCTGTCATTTTCCCCACCTTAGGTTGTTGCTTAAGTTGTGCTCAAAGTGCTAGTTAGGTTGTTGCGTTAGCGCGAGTCATGGTGCTCAAAAAGAGCCTTGATGAACCCCCGTTTGCGCTTTCTGCGCTATAATTTTAGGCTCCCCCTATAAAAACCTGCGGAAAACATATAGGCGGCGGTCAAGTTGATAAAATAGGCTTCTTTTGCACTATGCCGCCTTCGCGCTGCCGCCGCACCGCCGCAACGGTACGCCGCCCAAGCCGCGCGAAGCCCACCTTTTTATGCGGCTTCCCGAGAATAATGCGATGGCTAAGGGTCTTGCTAAGGACGGCGCCAAGATGATAGAGGATGCCGTAGACACCTTTTGGGACACGCTAAAGCATCTTATCAACGACCTGCTGGTTGCATTCCTTATCTTCGTTCTTTTGATATTCGTAGTGGGCGAGCTGTATGCCGTATTCTTCATGCAGTCGGGCAACCCGCTGATGCTCTGGCTGCCCGTGTTCCTGCTGTTTGCAGCCCTTGCTTACAAAGTCCTTGACTGAGCCCGGCATAAGCCGATACCCCGCTGCGATGAGCCGCGAAAGACGAAATGAGCCTAAGAGACCTTAATGAGGGGAGGGGGAAGAGGCACTGGCTCCACAAGAGCCACTTCTCAAAGCTCAGGAAGGAGAAGCTTCACACGCAGCAGCGCCAGGAAGGCGTGCCCGGGCCGGAGGCGCCTTCTTACGACAGTGCCAGCCTCTATGGCAAAAAGAGCCGCGGGCGCGGGACAAGCCTTGGCAATGCCGGCCTCGGCGGGGGTGCCAGGAACATAAGCAAGACAAACCTCATAGTCTTGGGTGTGCTCGCCGTTGTAGTGATAGGGTTTGTGCTCATGCTCACCGGGTTTGGGTCGCCGCCCGCGCCGCAACCGGTCGTCCCGGCCAACGCAACCGCCAACCAGACCGCGAACCAGACGGTCAAGCCTGTTGAGAAGCCGAAGCTGCCGGACCTCCAGGTCACCGGCGTCAGCGTCGGTGCGCTCATCCTCACGGGGATGCAAGTCAACCTCACGGCCACTGTCAAGAACGCAGGCGATGCCGACGCGGCGAACGTGACGGTGAGATTCGCGATGGGCCAGGCGATACTCGGGAAGGCTACAGTCGGCGCGATAAAGGCGGGCGCATCCGAGGACGCATCTGTAAGCTGGACTGCGACCGACGAGTTCATCGGGGCGTACCCGATAACGGCAGTCGCCGACCCGGACGGCAAGGTTGCGGAGGGCAATGAAACCAACAACGAGGCGTCCGCGAACACGGAGGTGCAGAAGAACCGGCTGATAGACGTTTCCGCCAACTTCACGAAGCGAAGCACCGAGGATTTCAACAAGCACTGGTACTCGGACAGGTTCAGGGTGCCGCCGAAGAGCGGGGATAATTACAGGTACTTCAGCATAACAAAGACCGCCGACCACAAGTACAGGCTTGACGTGGCGATCTCCGGCTTCCGGCTGACGATGCTGAACGACCTTGCGCAGGTCCAGATACAGGACGCCAGCGAGGGGGGGTGGTCCGCGCAGAGGTGCGTGAGGAAGACGGTCGATTCGGGCCTTTGCATATGGAACGGCCCGCAGCTGTCCTTTACCTTCCAGTTCAAGGGCAGCAGGTTTATTGTCAACGACAGCAGCGGCGCCTCTTCAGCCGCGACGACGGCCGACAAGAAGGTCAAGAGCGTTGAGCTGCTTGCCTTGAAGTACGCCCGATGGCCGGGCGAATTAAAGACCTACAAGGTCAGCGGCGTTGGCATCGAGCCGAACGAGATGATACCGACCAACTTCTATGAGTTCAGGGGCACCATAATATACATAAACCCGCTGCGGTGGAATGCGAGGACCCTTGAAGCTGAGGCGGGCCTGATGTATAGCCTGGAAATAACGACGGGTTAGGCCCAAACAACGAC
>JBFYKJ010000112.1:0-7404 GCA_041306005.1 Candidatus Altarchaeota archaeon
AGCTTCAGCGTATTGAATCTGGCCCCAGGGAACCTACAGACTTGGACTTATTTGACTAACGCTTCTTGCAGCGATATAACAAACACGGTCAACTCTACTGTGAGCACCCCCGAGGGTGTGGGCGGGTCGACTGCTTCAGCCTCAGTGGCTGTTATCCACTGCGGCAACGCCGTCTGCGACTGCGGCGAGACCTGTAGCGACTGTCCGAACGATTGCGGCGAGTGCGAAGCTAAAGAGAAGGAGAAGGAAACCGGTGGCGCGGTGCACGGTTATGTCTTCCCCAGTGAGCCGGGTATACCCCGACCTGTCATAAACCTGACGATAAACATAAGCGCAGAAGTCATCTATGTGGGCGACCCGCTGGACGGCATTGTGACTGTAAATTACACAGGTTACGAGAACCTCCTGAATGTGCTCCTCAGGGTCTCGATACCTGAGGTAGGGGTGTTGAACTTCACAATCGACCTTCGGGCGCCTCACACGTACCTGGAGATCCCATTCCGGTTCCGCAATGTGTCGCAAGCCGGGCTCTACCAAGTCGCTGCGTTATTGGTGGACATACCCGACGAGGTATTTGGAGTGACCTATGCAGAGGTTGATGCGCTGGTAAAGCCGCTCCCGGCAGCAGTCACGCCAACGGCGGAAGCGGTGCTGGGCGGGCTTCCACTTGAGCCGAGGAAGCTGCAGAGGTGCGAGGTTTTTGGCATAGACTGCTGGCTATTTATCGCAGCGTCAGTTTTGCTCGCAATTATAGTGCTATTCGCACTTGCCGACAGGCGCGGCGGCGCTGCCCCGCCCAAACGCCCATCACCGCAACACGTTGCGACCGCCATATTCCTCGGCGAGGAGCGGGGCGCCCTAAAACTCATGCTCCATGGGCTGACCGTCGGCGACCGGCTTTTGCTGCTGAAGGGCAACTCGGCTTATGAGGTCGAGATAACCGAGATCGTAAGCAATATCGGGCCGGCAAAGACCGAGATAGGCGGGTGGGTAGTCTTGGCAAAGGCCCGCACCGGCCTGTTCCATGAGAAGAATGGGGCGCTATTCCACGAGGTAAATGAGGTGATCTTCTTCGCGCCGTGTGGCGGCGGGCACAAAAGACGGTCTCGTAGAGCCTAAACTCTAATCCCTTTAAAGACTAGCAGGCGATATGGCCGCTGTATCACAGTATATATAAGTGCGCGGCAGAATTCTTACTTTTAGAAGTCAAATTAAGCACAAATAGTAAGAATCCCTTACTTTTTTCTCTGCTCTTCGGACTCCGGCTCGCTCTTCGGCACCTCAACCCCCTTCTTGAACGGCTCCGGGTACTCGTAGGTCTGGTTGCAGTAGTTCCTCAGGATTATCTTCTCGTCGTTCGCCTCGACCACATAATCCGGCAGCATGGGTATCTTGCCGCCCCCGCCGGGCGCGTCTATGACGAACTGCGGGACGCATAAACCGGAGGTGTGCCCCCTCAGGTTTTCTATTATCTCGACGCCCTTCGAGGTCGCGGTCCTAAAATGTTCGTTGCCTCTTGCCAAGTCGCATTGGTAGATATAATACGGCCTGACCCTTATCGCCACGAGCTTTTGCATCAGTTCGCGCATCACTTCGGGGTCGTCGTTGATGCCCTTGAGGAGGACTGTCTGGCAGCCGATGGGTATTCCCGCATCGGCAAGCATCCCGCAGGCCGCCGTGCTCTGCTGGGTCACCTCCCTCGGGTGGTTGAAGTGCGTGTTGACGTATAGTGGGTGGTATTTCTGGAGCATTTTGCAGAGCTCAGGCGTTATCCGCTGGGGCAGTGTGCACGGCACGCGTGTCCCTATCCTTATTATCTCGACGTGGTTGATGGACCGGAGTTCCTTCAGTATCGCCTCAAGGAAGCTGTCCGAGAGCATGAGCGGGTCGCCGCCGGATAGGATGACATCCCGGACCGTGGGCGTGTTCCTGATGTACTCTATGCCCTTCATTATCTGGTCCATGGTTATTTGCTTGAAGGGGTTGCCGACGCGGCGCTTCCTCGTGCAGAACCTGCAGTACATCGCGCACTGGCTTGAGACCATGAGAAGGACGCGGTCCGGGTACCTGTGGAAGAGGCCCGGCACTGGCGAGTCGCCCTCCTCGTTCAGCGGGTCCTCAAGGCCGTAGTCCTCGAGCTCTTGCTTGTCCGGTATGCACTGCTTCCAGATAGGGTCGCCCTCCTGCTCTATGAGGTCGAAGTAATAGGGGTTGATGCGCATCGGGAAGACCTTTATAACCTCTTCGATGTCCTTACCCTTGAATTTGTACTCTTCGGGCAGCTTGCTTGCCTTCTCAAGGCAGCCGGACATGAGCGACCTCCAGTATTCGCCCTCCTTTGACTTTGCCTGGCTCACGGACTTGCCGTATATCACCTTGTCGTTCCCATCGCGGTAGAAATTCGCCACCCGGGCCTTCTCGATATAGCCGCAGCTCTCGTAGAACCCGCGGGCCTTGGCGTAGTTGAGCTCGGATTCCGTCTCGGTGAAGACCATCCTCGCGCCCTGGCGGCGGGCCTCCTCCTCGACGTAGTTGTTGAGCATCTTCGCGACGCCCTTCCTCCTGCAGCCCTTTGCGACGAGTATCCAATAGACCTCGAATATGTTCTCGGCGATGGTGTCCTGCCCGAAGCAGATGAAGCCGAGCACCCGTTCCTCGTTCTCGGCGCAGAGGAATGTGTACGTCTTGTCTCCGTTCAGGTAGGCAGTCACGCACTCTATGCACGTCGAGATGTCGCCCTCGTCGAACTCGGGCGTCCCGGCCAGCATGCCATGTATCTGCGGCAGGTCCTCCTGCACTACGGCCCTTATGTAGGTGCCGTCGCTTCGGGTATACAGCTTAGGAAGCGCCATTGCGTTTGTTTTCGGTTGCGAATTCAAGCACTTTTGCTATGAGATCCGAATAGGTCATGCCCGCGGCCTTGGCCGAGCGGAAGAGCCCCGCATCCTTGTCTATGTCGGGGTTCGGGTTCACCTCTAATATATAAGGCCCGTGCCCGTTTGCGCGGATGTCCACTCGCCCATAGCCGCGCAGCCCAAGGAGCTTATACGCCTTTTTCGAGATGTCCTGCAGCTGTGCGGCGAAGCCTTTATCGATGTCCGCCGGGCATTGCGGGACGGTCCCCTTGTACTGCGGGCTGTCCTCGATCCACTTGGCGGTGTACGACGTTATCCTTTGGTTCTCCGGCAGGCCCTCGAACTTTATCTCTGATACCGGGAGCGCAACCGGCTCGTCGTTGCCGACGACTGCGACATTGAATTCCCGGCCGTTGATGTATTCTTCGATTAAAGCCGGCTGGTCATAGGTGTCCAGCACCCTCTTCACTATCTTCTTCAGGTGTTCGGCATTTTGCGCGACCGAGTCGTCCTTTATCCCTATGCTCCCGTCTTCCCTGCTCGGCTTGACGATGACGGGGTACTTAAGGTCGTGGTTTAGGTCGTCTTCGGTTAGGGCTACGTGGAATTTCGGCGTCGGCAGCCCATTCTGGCAAAGCAGCTCCTTGGTATGCACCTTGTCAAGGCAGGTGGCGAGAGCCAGGTAGCCGTTGCCGGTGTAGGGAATACCGAGAACGTCCAGCATCGCCGCGACGTGCGGCTCCTTCGAGGAGTCGTTGTCAAAGCCGTCGTCGCAGAGGTTGAAAGCTACGTCCGGCTTCATTGCCCTTAGTTTCTCGAAGGCGTCCAGGTCGGTGTTCACCAGGATTGTCTCGTGGCCCAGGCCCCTGATGACGTCTGCCACCTCAAAGACGGTCTGGCATGTGTCCCTACCGGCGAAATCATCGGGGTACACATCCGCGATCGTGCCCCCCTCCAGGTATAATACCGCGACTTTCATTTTTTCAGACCCACTCTTTCGATGGCGCAGTCAAGGACTGCAAGGACAGTGTCGTCGTATGTGAGCCCGGCCGCGCGCGCGGCTGCCGGGAAGCGGCTGTTGGCCTTTGGGTCGGCTATCATCCCGGGCAGTGCGTTGATCTCAAGGACGTTCGGCTCGCCATTCTCGTCCAGGCGTATGTCCAGCCTGCTCCAGTCGCGGCAGTCGAGTGCCCTGTAAGCGTCGATGGCAACCTTCTTTATCTTGGCCTCAAGCCCTTTTTCTATCTCGGCCGGGCAGCGTATGCAATCCAGCGGGCTTTTCGGGTCGTCCCAAATCCATTTTGCCTCATAGCTGTCTATGCCGTGCGACTCCTCGGGCAGGTCGTCGAAGAGTATCTCGATTATGGGCAGCACCTTCGGGTCCTTGTTCCCGAGAACCGCTACAGTGAACTCCCGGCCCTTAAGGAAGCGCTCGACGATGACGGGCTGCCCGTATGTCCCGATGCGCTGGCGCACTCTCTCGATGAGCTCCCCCCTGGTGAACACGACCGAGTCCTCTTGTATCCCCTTGCTTGAGCCCTCAGCGATGGGCTTCACTATCGCCGGGAGCGGGAAGTCGACATCGGACGGCGGCTCGGAGAAGACCCTGAATTCGGGATTCGGCACGCCGTAGTGCGTGAGTATCTCCTTCGTCCGCGCCTTGTTCAGCGTTATTGCAAGCGTCAGCGGCCCGCTTCCTGTGTATGGGATGCCGAGCATCTCCATCATCGCCGGTATGACGCTTTCCCGGCTCTCGCCGCGGACCCCCTCCGCGATGTTGAAGACTATGTCGGGCTTGTGTTTCAGCAGCTTCGTATATGCGCCGCTGTCCGCATCGATGCGGAGCACCTTGCCCCTCTTGGCCAGCGCCCGCTCTATGGCGAGTATGGTCTCGAGGGAATCGTGCTCAGCGTATAAGTCCTCTGGCTCTCCGGGCGGGACTTCGCCGGCGACACTGCACGTCAGGCCGATTTTCAATACCATTTAAGCCACTAGTTTCCTGTGGTTCACCCCTTTCTCCGCACCGCACTTTCAGTAACCTCCCTGAAATTTCGGCGCGGGTTTCGTTCAAACTGATTGCTTAATTGAATTAAATGGCTACTCATTAAAAAACACTTCGGTTTTTTCGCCGTTTTTTCGAGTTTTTTTGGTTTTTTTTTAATTTTTTTTAATTTTTTTAATTATTTTCTCGAATTTTTTTTCGGAAACGCGCCGAGAAATATTCTTCAGCACCCTTCCGCGCGCTAAATCGTTTTATGATTAATGTCTCGGCTATAAAAAACAAGTCGAAATAAAAATTATTGCGGGCGATATGCCGAAATACCAAATAATCTAAAAATCTATTTGCAAAACTCCACACAGTTTCGCGATATACTGACTATAGGGGGATTAAACCGGCGGGGGCACCCTCCTGCCGTATATCAGGTACGTTTCGCCGCCGTTGGTCCGCTTCTCTCGGAGTATGCCGAAATGGTTCTTGAGGAGAGCTATCAGCTCCTTGCGCTTGGCACCGCTTGCGTCTTTGAGGATCATATTGTGCCACTCCAGGATTATCTCGTCTATCGCGCCCCACTGCCTCATGTACGTGAGTATCTCCTGCTCGGCGCCCTCGACATCCATCTTTATCTTGTTCACGCCGAACCTGCCTATTATGTCGTCTATGTTCTCGGTCTGGACGATTGTCTTCCTGACATGCTCTGCCGGCAGGACATCGTAGAAAGAGTGCAGGCCCTTGTTCGGCACGAGCGCTATGTTGAAACTCCTGCTGGTGTCCGAATTCCCGACTATCGCCTTATCTATAACAACGGCGTTTGTTATCCCGTTGCTGTCGAGGTTGGCCTTTAGGACTTTTAGGTTATCTTCATCCGGTTCGTAACAGACGACTTGTTTCACCCTTGGGGCCAGGACGCACACGAAGCAGCCGATGTTCGCTCCCGCATCCAGCCAGACGTCGCCCTTGGACGGCTTTATCTTCCTAAAATACCACTTCTGCTCTTCAAGGACGTACCGGTCCCAAGTGTCTTTTCGGAGTGCTATAGAAGTCATTTAGCAACTGATGGTCGAATACCGGATTCAAATTCTTCCCACAAAAGCTATTCTTGTTATACTAAGGCGCCCCGGCCGGAATTCGAATCCGGGTCACGACCTCGACAGGGTCGTATGATAGGCCGCTACACCACCGGGGCAAACAAGTTTGCAGTCTTCTGTCTTGAGTCTGGAGAAGACGGCGGGATAATTGAGTAAATAGGAATAAAAAGCTATTTCAGGTGCCTGTTTTGCCTGTTTTTGCCGTTTTTTCGCTGGGCAGCTGCGCGCCGGCTGCCCATTCGCAGAACGCGGTGAAGGACTTAGCCCTGTGGGAGACCCTGTTCTTCATCTCCGGATCCTCGCCGAAGGTCTTTGAGTGGCCGACCGGGATGAAGATCGGGTCGTAGCCGAATCCCTTGCCGCCGCGCTTTTCCTCGGATATCGCGCCCCTGGTCTCGCCGATGAACGTCTTGAGCGCCCCGCCGCCGGTGTAAGCGACCGCCGACTTCATCACAGCCTCCCTGCCCTTGGCGCCCCTCATGAGCCTAAGGATGCCGTCAAGGCCGATAGTCTTGAAGGCGTAAGCGGAATACGGGCCGGGGAAGCCCCCGAGCGCCTCGATGAACAGCCCCGAGTCCTCGACTATCATCGGTTTTTTCACCTGCGGCCACACGTCCTTCGCGGCCTCGACGGCGACCGTCTCCAAATCGTCCTCCTGCACCTCAAAGACGTCGCAGTCGTTTTGGACAAAGGTTATCCCGTACCGCGCGCCGATCTCTTCGGCCTCCCTCATCTTCCCCTTGTTCGTGGTGACAAAGACTATTTCCATGTTTTACAGCGATGCCAGCTTTAGACAGTCTGCTTATATTAATTATGTTAATTAAGGACTATCCGGCCCCTTGCAGGTATCTGCCCCTCTTCTCGGCGACTTCTAGCCGTTTAAGGACCTCAGATTTCCCGTATCCCTTGAGCACGCTTTCCCATAGCTCTTTAAACCTGCCCGAGTGATTGGCATTAAGCGCTTTCTTAAGCAGAAGCAGGTCCGTTGCCTTGTCCTCGACCCCGCTGCTCGTGAACCCGAGGCCGAAGTCTATGAAGTAGAGTTCGCCCCCCTCATTGATTATATTAGACGTTGTAAGGTCGCCGTGGATTATACCGGCGTCGTGGAGCTTCCTTACAAGCCCGCCCATCTCGGTTGCTAGGGCGGGCCCCTTCTCGATCACTTTATAGAGCGGCTGCCCGTCGATATACGACATGACTATCTTGTACTCGTTCTCAAGGACCTTTATCACCTTTGGGGTCGAGACTCCCGCGGCCCTGGCCGAGTTAAGAAGCCTGGGCT
This sequence comes from Candidatus Altarchaeota archaeon, assembly GCA_041306005.1. Lineage (GTDB taxonomy): Archaea > Altiarchaeota > Altiarchaeia > JAFGQM01 > JAFGQM01 > JBFYKJ01. Next base: position 7,225 of record JBFYKJ010000112.1, read on the forward strand.
CCCTCGCCGTCCGGGACTTCCGTATCTTTTCGTCGATCTCGGGTATCCTATACGCCTTCCTGACCCTCTCTTTGGTCAGCTCCTTTCGCCCGCCCACGCCCTTTAGCGTCAGCACCGCTTCCGCCCCCCTCCACTTGTTCGGAGTCTTTGGCTCGTTCTTCTCCCGGGCTTTCGAGATCG
>JBFYKJ010000113.1:0-18609 GCA_041306005.1 Candidatus Altarchaeota archaeon
GGATATTGTGTGAAGTGCAAGGCAAAGCGCGAGATGGTAGATGCAAAGACGGTGACGATGAAGAACGGGCGCAAGGCCATGAAAGGCAAGTGCGCGAAGTGCGGCACCGGCATGTACAAGATCCTGGGGACCTCATAAGTCCCCTCTCTTTTCTTTTTTCCTTTCAACATTCTTCCAACCCTCCTCCCACATTCCCCCAACATTCTTAGCTTCCTGCTCTATAGCTGGCATGCTACCTGCGCCGCATACGGCCCACTGCGCTATCGAGCAGTCTACCCGACATTTTAATCCCTAAGCGCGCAACTAAATAACAATGGGCCTAAGACGCACCGGGAGGATACTGAAGAACACCGCGCGGCGGCAACCAGTGGCTGCCGCAGTGATCGCAGGCTCGATCGCCGCATCGGTTCCCCTTGGCGGCGCGGCCTTATACCTCCACGAGACAAGCAAACCAATCCAGAGGGTGAACGAGTCCCGGGAGCGGCAAGATACTTTCAGCCAGGGCCGCTACACTATGCAGGCTTTTGCGCCCGAACTCCACAAGGGCCTGAAGAAGGCCGGCCTGCATGACGAGCTCGAGGCCGTCGCGCGAGAGTCGGGCACCGACCCTTTCACCGTGGCCTATGTCTTGTCCCACATGGGCGAGCTTGAAAAGATAAACCCCAAGGACCCGAATCCGCGGTCCGTGTCGCCCTCTGAATGGCTCGGGGCTGCTTCCCGCAAGATGCGGACCCGGCAGCTGCAGATGGCCCGCGAATCGCCCGACATAGAGACGCCGGGGCTCAGGGTTTCCAAGCAGTACAAAAGCGTCCTTGACGCGGCCGGCAGGATGCTGCAGGACAGGCAAACGCGCGCCGGCACTAACAGCCTTATAGCGCATCTGCGCGGCCTCAATGCGAACGAGATACACTCCATTTATTCGGCGGAGATGAATCCCGCGGCGCGCAAGCACAGGTTTGCCCCGCCCGACGCAAGCGACCTCAAGGAGTGGAAGAGCCTAAGCAAGCCCCCCAAGAAGATAGAGCTCGATAACCCGATTGGCAGGCTGTCGCCGCGCGGAAAGCCCCTTTTCAGGCCCGGGCAGGTCGAGGCGAGGCTGGCGGCCTTAAGGCCCGGCAAGGCCCTGCCTACAAAACAAAATAGGCAGCCGATGAGGCGCGGCCGGGCTTAAGGCGCATTTCCATCCTTTATAGCCCTACCTATATGCCGTGTGTTGGAAATAATCCCTTTTTAAGCCGCTATTTTCAGACTGGGATATGTCATCTTCCGACCCGAAGGCGGCTGACACAGCTGGGGTGTACTCGTTGTTATCCAAGGCAGAGTCAGCCGGGCTTGATTCGGGCAAGGGCCATTTCCTTAAACTCTTGGATTCAGAGCTGAAGGCTGCAGGCGTTGCGATCCCGGCCGCAGACCGCGCCAAATGGATAGTCTCCCCAGACCTTGGCACCCTCATCGATTTGTGGAAGTCCGCAGTCGACGACTCGACCTTCGAGGGCCCCGCGCTCGCAAGGGACATACTCGCGCTCCATGGGCTGATACCCGGCGGGCCGAGGATATACACGAAAGAGATAGTAAAGGACCTGATGGACCCCGGTGAGGCGTATGCGATGCCGGTTTCGGACCGCGAGGGTCAACACCTGGCGACAATAGTGCACGTCGGCCCCAAGGCCAAAGAATCGGATGTGCGCGACCTTGCCCGCTCGCTGATAGCCGACCCGACCGGGAGGACGGAGTTCGCGTGAATAGGGCCGGGTCCGCGTGGGCGGGTTTGCGCAAGGCGCACCTTTACATACCCAAACAATATCTATTAGCTCTATCCGCGGCGGGGTTTCACGGCCCGGGGCCCGGCAGCCCTCTTCTTCGGGCCCGGCAGGGCTGGCATTTTTCCGCCCCTCCCAAGCCTCCATCGGGCTCCGCCGGAGGGTTTTTCGGGCATCGGCCCGGCCTCTTCAATGAGCGACTTGAATCTTCCCGGCGCGACGATGCGGATTCGGCCCCTCGCGGGCGCTCTCCCGGCCGGGTACTTCAGCGTTTTCTCCCGCTCGCCGGCCCGCGGCTCTTTGGCCCTCCCCGGAACCCGCCCAATGCTTGACACGGCACTCGAGATCCCCGCGGCGTCCAGCTTGGGCGCCACTACCATCATCGGGACGCCCGCAACCTCCATAAACTTGCATTCGTAGCCGTGGAATCTCTTGCCGGACCCGCCAAGGGGCCTGCTCATGAGCACTCTCCCGATTTTGTCGACATCCAGCGTGTAAGTCTCAAGCGTCTGGCCCTCGAAGTGCCCCAGCACAGGGCCCACGGCCTTGCCCATCTTTACGGGGTTGATGGCGAGGAAGGTGTGGCCCTCCGGGCCTTCTATAGGCACCTTGGTAAAGCGATATACATCTCCCGGGTGCCGCGCCAATAGCTTTGAAGGCATGTTCGCCCTTCCCCTGTCATCTATCCGCTGAACGCCGGTTTTTCTACTCATGGGTTTTTCTGCCCTTGCCTGTTGCATCCTCGCGGCTGTCGGGCATGCGGCCGCAATTAATAAATTAATATGGCGGTTAGAGTATTTAAACCCGGCAACGGCGCTTTTTTAAGCCCACCAAACCTGCCACCCTATTTTAACCCTTCCCTTCAAACTTAACCCGTATAAGTGCAGGCGTTCGCCGCGGGCCGCGCGAATACCTGCCGGGGCCAAGAAATGGACGCTAGGGGATTAAAGAAATTCTCGTTCATCGGCGGGAGGAGCCCGTCGGCCAGGGGCATGGCGGTGCTGATAGCCCTGCTGTGCCTGCTCGGGTCGTTTGCCTCCGGGCTCGTGATAGGCCTGCCGCTGCGGGCGCACCAGATAGTGCTTGCCGCGGGCCTGATAGCCGCCACACTCGCCGCAGGCTTTGCAATCACAAGGCTCGTCCCGGGCTTCAAGCTCAGCTGGGCGTACCTCACGTCGTTCATCGCGGCGGCGGGGCTGATTGCGGCCGGCATGATATTCCACTTTTCGACGAGGATAACATTCATAGACACGCTGGTGTTCTGGACCGCCGCGGCATACGCGCTTTGGATGCTCGCCCTCACCGGGATAGGCTCGCTCCCCATAGGCCCGAAGAGCATGGGCATCGCCCTTATCCAGCCTGCGCTCATCTGGCTGGTGCTCTGGTGCGCCGTTGAGATGCAAGCGGCCCCCATAGTCCCCATACTCCTTCTCGTCGTGGCGATATTCGCATCCACGATAGTCATCTTCTTCAACGAATACCTGTTTTCGATAATGTTCGTCGGCGGCGTCTCGGGGATGAACCAGCTGAGCCAGTTCCTCAGGGGCGTGCGCGGCGAGCAGGTGGACCTTGACGTGGGCCACAAGATAGACGCGCTCGTCCAGTACCTAAAGTTCAAGCACGGGAACCGGGAGACCGTGCTCCTTGCGCCGTGGCTGCACTGCGGCCCGCTTAGGAGCGTGGGCGGCGGGAACCTGAGCTCGACTTGCATAGCAAAGCTCAATAACCGGCATGGGCCCTCATATTTCCTCCACGTGCCGTGCGGCCACGAGTATAACCCGTCGGGCGACGTGTCAAAACAGGTCCTTGACACAATAGAGAAGGGCGGATGGTCGGAGCTCAATGCCTCCCGGGTCGTCCGCTGCGGGAAAGACGGCATATCCGTGGCGGGCCAGAGGCTTGGCGACGCATATCTCCTCGCATTCTCGAGCTTGCTGATAGACGACTACGACATCGGCATCTTCAGCGCCCTGAGGGAGCGGCACAGGGACAAGAAGGTCCTCTTCATCGACTCGCACCTGAACCCTCCGATGGACGTCTGCGACTATGTCGGCGCGTTCAGCGGCAGGGCGGCGGATGTCGGCGCGCTGGCCGACGAGCTGATAGACAAGCTGTCAAAGGAGCCGCTCTCAAAGGCGAGCATCGGCGCCGCGTTCTCCAAGCAGCAGTCCGGAAGGGACTGCTACACCGTTTTTGCGATGGCCGTAAGGACTGAAGGCCAACGGCATTCGACCGAAGGCCAACGGCATTCGACCGCGATATACTTCGCGTCGGACCTCAACGGGCTATCCGAGGGCGAGCTTAAGGATGTCCTTGCCGCCGGGGCGTCCCTCGGCGCGGACGACGTCCTCCCGTTCACGACGGACTCCCACGGCCTTGTCGTCAAGTCGCTCATATCAAGGCATGACCTCCCGATGGACCTTGTCGCCTCCGTGATGAAAAAAGCCGTGGACAGCATCGCCCGGGCCGAGGCCGCATACGGCGAGGCGCGCGTCAAGGGCGTTCGGGTAATGGGAAGCTCCTACTACGAGCTCACGACGCTTGTCAACATAATGACGCGGGTGATGCCGGTGCTCTTCCTCGTCCTCTTCATATTCTTGGCAGTCTTCTTATGGATATCCTAAAGGGCCGCCCCCCTCAGATGCAGGACGGCGAGGATAGCGCAGCCGCATGCCCTGCCGGGCCTGAAAGCGCGGTTTCTTCCTCAAGCCCCATCGGCAAGACCGCCCCCGCAGCCGCGCTTCCCGACAAGGCACTTCCCGTAACTGCGCTTCTTGACAAGACACTCTTCCCCTTTTCAAGAATACGCGACGAGCAGAAGAGGATGCTGGAGGATGCTTATTCCGTAGTCAGTTCGGGCGGTTCCCTTCTCGCCCACGCCCCGACGGGAATCGGGAAGACTGCCGCATCCCTCCCCCCGGCAGTGGCATACGCCCTCGAGGCGGGCAAGACGGTATTCTTCCTAACCCCGAAGCACAGCCAGCACCGCATCGCGGTCGAGACGCTCAAGAAGATGAACGCGGCGCACGGGAAGAGGATAGTGGCAATCGACATGATAGGCAAGCAGTGGACATGCCCGTATGAGTCCGCCCGCGACCTGTCATCATCCGAGTTCAACCACTTCTGCCGCGCCCACAAGAGGAACGAGACATGCAGGTTCTGCAACAGGGTGTACGAGCCGGGGGCCAAGGAGCTAACCCCCGCGGCCCGCGCGGCGATAGAGGCGATAAAGAAGGGGAGCCCGCTCCACGCGGAGGAAGCAGTCGGGATATGCGGGGCGTCGGAGTTGTGCCCCTACGAGATAAGCGTCATCGCCGCCCGCTCTGCCAACGTGATTATAGGGGATTACTACCACATCTTCCACCCCCACGTGCGCCAGATGCTCCTTTCCAAGATGGACAAGGCGCTTGAAGACGTCATCCTCATAGTCGACGAGGCCCACAACCTGCCCGACAGGGTTAGAAAACTGATGAGCTCGACCCTCAGCGAGTACACCGTATCCCACGCCCTTAAGGAGGCGCACTCGCTCAGGGAGGGCGGCATCGAGGAGAGCCTGGACTCCATAGCCCACGCCCTTGACCGGCTGTCAAAGGGCATGCGCGCCGGCGGGGACATGAGGAGGAACGAGTTTGTCAGCGCGAAGGAGCTTGCCCGCGGCGGCGAGATGTTCGTCAAGAAGGAGCAGTTCATAGCGGCGGTGGAGGGCGAAACGGGGATAAAGCTCGACCTGCTGGTCGAGGATTTGGACAAGTTCGGGGACATTGTCCTTGAACTGCCCAACCGCTACCGCAGCTTCGCATCCTCGGTATCCGAGTTCCTGGCGGGCTGGGCCGAGGACAGGGACGAGACTGCATACGCGCGCATATTAAATACTTATCAGTCGCAGAGCGGCAAGCGGTACGAGCTATCGATGGACTGCCTGGACCCGGCGCTCTTCAGCGGCGAGGTGTTCTCCCGCGCGCACGCATCGATACTGATGTCGGGCACACTCCTCCCGACCGAGATGTACGCGACTGTCCTCGGCCTCGGCGAGGCCCGGGCGGAGCAGTACCATAACCCATTCCCGCCCGAGAACCGGTTGGTGCTTATGACACACGGGATAACGACGAAGTTCACCCAGCGGAGCGACCACATGTGGGGCAAGATAGCGGCCACGCTCTCGCGGGTGATCAACGAAGTCCCCGGGAACGTCGCGGCGTTCTTCCCGTCGTATAACATGTTGGATAGAATATCCACGATGGCCAGGGTACGGAAGGAGCTCCTGCTCGAGAGGCAGGAGATGAGCAAGTCAGAGCGGCATGCGCTCTACAAGCGGCTTGCGGAACTGTCCAAGCCCGAAGGGGGTGCCGATAGCCCTTCCCCCGACATTTCGCACGGCGGCGCCAATAATATCCACCCTCCCTTCACCACGGCGAATAATATCCACCCTCCATTCACCACGGCGAATAATATGCGCCCATCTTCCGGCGGCGCGCTGTTCGCGGTCCAGGCCGGGAGCTTCAGCGAGGGCATGGACTTCCCGGGGAGGATGCTGGATTGTGCAATCGTCGTCGGCCTCCCTTTGGAGAAGCCGACTTTGGAAACCGAGGCGCTCATCCGCTACTACGACTCAAAGTTCGGCAGGGGATGGGACTACGGGTATATTTACCCGGCGATGAACCGCGCCCTTCAGGCCGCGGGAAGATGCATCCGCAGCGAGACGGACCGGGGGGTCATCGTCCTCATGGACGACCGCTTCCAGTGGCAGAATTACAAGAAGTGCTTCCCCAAAGACATGAAGTTCGTTCTGACCGAGGTCCCCGAGGAGCACGTAGCTGGCTTTTTTAGCTTAAAGCCGCATAATCAGAAAAATGCCCAAAGGGCCGATGTTTAAGCGAGGGCTCGTCGGCGACGCGCCGCTGGTCCTCAAGCCGACGCCTCATTCAAGGCATGTCGAGTCAGTCTGGGCCCGCCGGCCCGCGATACTGGTAAACCCGAAGCATCTGGCCGGCAGGGTGCGCGGCAGTTTCCTTTTGCTCCCGAGGCGGGGCTTTGATGAGCCCCCCCGCCACGTCATCCTTGCGAGGGGTGCGCGAAACACCCTTTACAGCGTGCCGCTGAACGTGACTAAGGAAAACCGCCCCGTCGTGGAGAAATGGCTTCGCGTCCGAGGCGCGAAGAAGGGCGGCTATATCCGGGTCCGCGCCGCATCGCTTGATGCCCAGGAGATGCTCTCTGCAAGCAGAAACCTCCTTTCAGAGCTCGCCGACCATCTCTCGGCCAGCAGGGATGACGAGGCGCTCAGGAAGCAAGTGGAGCGGCACATAAGCAGGGTAGAGGCCCACTACGCTACGGTGCTTCCACCCGCGGGCTAATAGCCATTACTCGCCGGTTGCCCCATCAGCTTTTCTCCTTCTTCTTCCCCTGCTTGAGGACCTGCTCCTTGTACTTGTACAGGTCCATCTTCTCCTCGAGCTCGCGGTGCCTGTTCCTGACGGTGACTTCCGTCACCCCGGCGGCGTCCGCTATCTCCTTCTGGGTTTTCTGCAGGTTGTAGATGTCCGCGGCTATGTATAAGACTGCAGCGGCGACGCCCGCAGGCGCCCTGCCGCTCGTCAGCCCCATGGTCTTGGCGTCGGTTATTATCTCGACCGCCTTGTCGACGACAAAATTGGGCAATGCCACCTTGTGCGCGAACTTCGGCAGGTAATCGGCGGGTGTCGTCGGCGGGACCTTCAGCTTCAGGTGCCGTGCGACGTACCTGTAGGTCTTGCCCACATCCTTCGGGTCTATGCCCGAGACGTCGGATATTTCACCGAGCGTCCTCGGGATGTTCCTGTCGCGGCAGAGGATGTATGTTATCGCGGCTATTATCGCCTCGATGCTCCTCCCCCTGACAAGGCCCTTGTTGCACACCTTCCTGTACATGATGGCCGCGTCCTCCTTCATGGAGATCGGCAGGCCGAGTTCGGACAATTCCCTTGATATCTCGTTAAGAGCCGGTATGATATCCTTCTCTACAGAGGACGACACGTTAATCCTCCTCTGCCACTTGCGCATCCTGTACATGCGCTTTCGGGCCTCTTTTGAAACGGTGCCGCCCCTGATGTCCCGGTCATACTTGTCTATCTCGGTCGTCAGGCCCTTGTGGGGTTTTGTATACGTCACCGGGCTGCCGGTCCTTGTCTTCTTGAGCCAGGACTCGGAGTCAAAGCTCCTTGTCTCGGCGCCAAGGTCGGCTATGCTCTCGTCGACGACGAGGCCGCACTTGGAGCACACCACCTCGGCGTGCTTGTAGTCTTTTATCAGGGCGCCGCCGCATTCGGGGCACTCGTTTGTCGCTGATTCCCTGGTTATCTTCTCTTCTTCGGCCATGCGTGGGGGATCCCGGGATTCGCCCCGGGGGTGGTGGATGATTACAATTATTCAAACCTGCAGATGCTGCAAAACTGGCGCATTATCGATGCTATCGAAAACATGCTCCCTAACAAAACTACGGGCTTATATTTTTACTGACGGGTATAAAAACGTTTCGGTATTCCATCCAACCTGGATTTGGGCGCTGCGCCCGGCCGCCTTGCGGCAAAACAGCCGCTCAGTCTTCAGGCTTATAGCCCTCGGCACGCATCTTCTTCGCGACCAGCCTCATCAGCACGGGCGTTATCAGCACGGTCATGACTATCAGTATCAGGACCGCCGAGAAGAGGTTCATGAGCCCGGCCTCGCCCAGCGGGCCGCCGAGCCTTTCCACCCCTCCGGGTATGGTCCGGGCCATAGTGATCAGGGCAGTCATCACTATCAGGGAAACCTCCCCGTAGGGCACCATGCCAAGGCCTATCACAGCGAAGTCCCATTTCCGGTATTTAAAGACTTTGCCGACGATGAACCCGACCGTCATGTGCAGCGCGAACATCAGCGCCAGCATGTACACCGCGAGCGTCAGCGTTTCCCCTAGGTGCGCCATCTCTATCCTCGCGCCCGTCATGACAAAGGCCAGCGGTATGAAGAGGCCGTATGATATCGACGATATCTTCTGCGCGAACGTCTCCGTTTCCAGTATCGCCGACCTTGAAAGGACGAGGCCCGCAAAGAACGCGCCTATCATCGTGCTAAGGCCGAGGTTGGCCGCAAAATAGGCGGCGAGGAGCACCACGACGAATGCCAGGCTGAACTGCGCCTCTTCGACCTTCAGCCTCACGGCATACAATATGACGTACGGCATTACGTATTCTGCGATGACGAACAATAGGAAGAAAACGCCTATGCCGCCCATCACCTTGAGCACGTCGAACGCAAGGTCGCCTGATGAGGACGACACGACGCCGACGACTATCGCCATCATTATAAAGCACGTGATGTCGTTTATGACGAGCGAACCGAGGAGGGTCCTCCCGGGCTTCGAGTTGATGAGGTTGCAGTCTATGAGGGTGCGCACGACGATGCTTATGGAGGTCGCGCCAAGGGCGATGCCGAGCATGAGCGAGGTCTCCAGCGGGAAGCCCACTGACATGCCCCACAGAGTGACGCACACGAGCGGCGCGATGTTGGTTACCGCGCTGAGCGTCAGCGAGACCCTCTTGTACTTCAGCATGCCCTTGATGTCCACATGCTCGAAGCCGTCGACGAACAGCAGCATGATTATGCCAAGCTCCGCCATCAGGGCAAAGACAGGCTCGGACGGGTCGTGTATCAGGCCTATCAGCGCAGGGCCGAGTATTATGCCGGTGCCAAGTTCGCCCAGTATGCTCGGTATCCCTATCTTTTCAGAGAACTCGCCGAGTATCTTGGCGCATATCAGGATGATTGCCAGGATGAGGAGGTATTCGATCATTGGGGTTTTCGCTGTTTTCTTTTGTTAACTTGCCGGCAACCGGTCACTTGCCTTCCTTCTCGAGCTTCTTTTGCAGGTAGCGCAATATGTCAAGCTCGGATACGTACCCGACCTGGCGGCCGTTGTCAACGACCTGGAATGCCCGCGCATTGGTCCTCAGCATGAGTTTCGCCGCGTCCACAATAGTCATGTCGGGCTTGACCTCCACGTTATAGGACTTCATCACGTCGGTCACATTCTCCGCCGATTTCTGCAAAATGCCCCTTATCCCCTGCGGGCCGAGTATCTTGTACCTCGTGTTGCCCGCCGGCACAGCAAGGTTTAGCATGTCGTGCTGGTTCACCTGGCCCATCACCTTGCCGTCCCCATCCAGCACCGGGTAGACCATCTCCGGCGTGCTTATGGCGAGCGCGAGCATCGTCGAGAGCTTGTCGTCTTTTTCCAGCGCCGGGAACTTCTTCCTCATGATGTCCGAGACCACGGGTTCTCTCTTCGGGCCGTCCATAGTTTTAACGGGGCTTTGCCATAGGGCTTTGTCTTGTTTTACGGGTCCTTTTGGGCCGGGTTAGTAATTAATAAAGGGGCAATAAAAACGCGATTTGTGCCCCGCGCACAGGTTCTTTAAAAACATTTTTATACTCGCCCCCATTTACTTACGCATCGTAGGTAGTCTCGAGAGGGATTATCTTAGCACAGGCGATGGGTGGTAAGATAGTGCTGGTGGCAACCGCAGTGTGTTTCCTGCTTACGATAGCTTACGCCTTGGAGTCGCTCCCTTATGTCCCCCTGCTGAACTCTACCATGGCGGCCCTTGGCATCGCGCCCCCGAACATCACCGACCCATGCAACTTCTCGGATTACTGCTTATACACGGACGCCGCGAATTACACCCTCGGCCAGCAGGTGAACATCACCGTGCGCGCCCCCGCGAACGCGACGTCAAACCTGACCCTCATGACCCCGTCATGGGAACTCTTCATGCTCACCAGCGAAGCGAACGGGTCGTTCTCGACCCTGTTCACGCCCCGCGAGGCCGGCCTTTACAGGCTTGCCAGTTTCTTCATGCCGCCATCGAGACTACCCACGATACTCGATGCTAATTTTTCGGTCGGCCTCGGGGGCAATGCTTCGCTGTCTACAGTCTTCGGTCTTGGGTCTTCGGAAGATAATGGATCCTCGAACGGCACCGAGCCGGGAAGCATAACGACCGACAAGCAGGAGTATCTCATCGGCGAGGAGGTCGGCATAAGCCTTAGCCTGCCCGCGGGCACGCCCTGCAACCTGACTGTGCTCACCCCCTCTGGTGAAGCTGTCTGGCTAAGCTCCGTCCAGGCCGAGTCGTTCTCGATGAGCTATGCGGTTGAAGAACCGGGTGAGTACTCGGTAAGCTGCGGCAACAGCTCTGCGGTGCCCGGGGTAAACTTCACGGTGATGGCCGGTGTCGAGGCGCCGGAAGCCAACGCGACTGAAGAGACTCCCGAAGAGGCCTCGATGGAAGTCGCCGGGGCTGACGGTTCTGCCGAGGATGCTATGCTCATGACCGACGAGGCTAACAACTCGGAGGTAATTCCCTCCCACGGCCCGGTGAAGAAGATCGTATTCAGGGGCCTTGACAAGTCAAAGGGGCTCAAGCTGGGGTTGGACGAGGTGCCTGCAGAGCAGTTCAAGGGAACGAATTTCGCGCGCGTATATGCCATCGACCCGACGGGGCTGCAGTTCGACAATGCAACAGTGACTGTGGTTGCGGTCGGGAGCGAGCTGCAGAAGTGCGCCGAGTGGGACTTCGCGGCAAGGGAATGCATGGGTAGTTGGATGAAATTGATGGATATAACTCCTGGTGAGGAATATACATTCACTCTGACACCTGATGACCCGGGGTTCGCTGAGGTAATACCAATAACGAAGGCTGTGCACCTGGACTCAAGCAGGCAGGTGATTTCAGACATATACAGCGAGGTGAAGGAGCAGGACGGAGTGTGGTCCGAAGAGATACCCGATGGCGACTATGTGCGGGTGACGTTCAGCAAGGAGCTGACGAGTGAGAACGACATAACGGTGTACGCCAGAAACCCGTCCGGCGAGGGCGCGACGATCGAGGTGTACCTCGAGGGGTCGTCAGAGAAGATAGCCGAGTTCCCGGCGATAGTGGGTGAAGGCTACTATAAAATCTACCTAACTGGTTTGGCAGAACCTTCAGCGATTTTCGACTTGAAGGTGGTCGGCGGGCCGGTCGAGTTTGACTATATTGTTGACCCGACCGCATATTATGACCCCTCCTCCACGGTCTCAGTCGGGACGTGGATTTGTGTCGGGACCGACTGCGGAACGGGCCAATACCACGCGGTGCTCGACGACGGCGTGAGGCAGCCTACCGCGCCGAGCACTGCAAGCGATTACATCTATGACGCCAACCCCGGGACGAGCGAGATACAGTTCCCTGCAGTAACACAGACGAACATAAACTCCATTACCATGTGGATATACTGCCAGACGGGCACAAACGCCCAGATAAACCTTGCCCGCCTGCAGAACAACGGGGCCGATGTCGCCACCCTTCTGGTCGATGTCAACTCTGCTGCGGCATGGCGCTCGCTGACCTGGAGCAGCCCCACAGGGATAGGCACCCTGACAGCCGAGTTCACATGGAAGAAATCCGGCGGCGGGGCAAGCACCGAGGCGCGCGTCTATGCGGCGTACCTCGCCGTCGACTACATCGCGTCGCCCACCTCCACCCACCCGCCGGACCAGACGGTCGAGCTGGGCAACACCACAAACATAACTTGGGTTCTGTACAGCGGCGGCTCGCCCGGAGCATATTACTACGTCGAGAGGAACGGCACGCTCTTCGCCGGCCCGTACGCATGGATCGACGGCCAGCAGGCCATGGTCATACCCAATACCAATGTCCTCGGCCGCTGGAACTACACTATCTACTTCAACGACACCGCCGGCCGGTCGGGCAACGACTCGGTGATAATAAACGTCACGGACACCCCGCCGGACTGCAGCGAGCTGTCCCCCGAGGAGCTGGAAGCCGGGCCCACGCTCTCGAACATCACGATAAACGGCAACTTCGACGACTGGGCGCCGGCCCTCGCGGACATCGACAACACCGCCACGGACAAGACCGTCCTCACGGGCGACCTGGACGCCCCGAGGATAATGTCGAACTCCGACAGGGACCTCACCCTGTTCGCCTTCACCTGGGACGACGACTACATGTACTTCCTCTTCAGGCGCGTATCGACATCGATGAGGCAGGTAAACGCTATAGTCTATCTCGATTACGGCCTTGACGGCTACATGAACTCGACGGACAGGGTCCTCAAGTTCTTCTGGCAGGGGTCGAACAGGCAGTACAACTACGACATCTACGACTATATCCCCGCAAACCTCACCGGCGCCGGCGACTGGATGGGCGGCGACGGGTATGTGATGCCCGGGACCATAACAAACGGCGTCAGGATAGAGACCGGCATACTCGGCGGCTCCCCGGACGGCCTGCTCCTCGAGACCCGCGCCAACTGGACGCAGCTGTCCGGCGGCACAATACGGCCGTTCCTGATGAAGATAACCTTTGCGCAGGGCTCGGGCACTGCCCTGCCAGGGCAGGTCATCGACAACGACAACTCCGGGCAGGTGTCTAGCGACTACAGCAGGTTCCTCTTCCGCCCGAACCGCTACGGCACCGGCCTTAACGGCACGAGGGTCTGCTACACGCACGAGCTCCTCAACTGCGGCGTGAGCAACGAGACCTTCACCCTCCTGTCCAATTCGAGCAGCGGATACCCGACAAGGCTTTACTACCCGAACGGCTCTTTGATACTCGATACGAACAGCGACGGCAAGCCCGATGTGAGCCTGGCGGTTCACGAGTACACGGCGGTGATAGTTTGCATAAACATATCCGCTTCCCCCGCATCCGGCACCGATGTGACCACGGTGACGGCGATACCCTCCGTTGACCCGGCCTCACAGAAGAACGTTACGGACACCACCTCGTTCGGATACATAACGATAAGCCCGCCGGAGCGGCTTCTCTACACCGCCGCCCGAACGAACGTCACAACGACATACACTGTCACGAACCTTGAGCCTTACAGCGACGTTATAGAGATAACCAACAGTTCGGCCGCCGGCTGGATGACCTGGGTGTACTTCCCGAACGGCACACAGATAACAGACACTGACGGGGATGGGCACCGCGACCTTGGCAACGTCTCCACAAACCAGCAGGTCGTGATAACGGTAATGATATCCGTGCCTACGGGCACAGCTTCCGGCACAAGCGACATAACCACGATAAGGATAAACTCCTCGGTCACTCCGACGCTGACGGCCTATTCCATAGCGAACGTCACCGTCATGGACAGGCTTAAGCTGTACCCAAACTACAACCGCTCGGTAGCCGCGGGCGAGAGCACCTACTACTACATGACCCTCGAGTATTTCTGGAACGCGTCCGACACGATAGACATAACATACACCTCCCTGCTTGGATGGGCGACCCAGCTTTTGGGCCCCGACCTTGTCACGCCGCTAGCGGACAGCGACAGCGACACAAAGCCCGACACGGGCGTGCTCCCGGCATTCGGGTCCACATACAACTTCTACGTAAGGGTGACAGTGCCGTCTAGCGTCTCCCCGACGGCCGTAGAGCTGACAACGTTGGTCGCCAACACGTCAAAGACCCCGTATCTGGCCAAGAGCGCAATACTCAACACGACGCCCATACTGGTGCTCACCTACAACGACTCGGCCCACACGCAATTGGACCAGTACTTCCTGCAGGGCGAGACAGTCTACAGCCGGGGCTTTGGCCTTCTCGGAGTCGCGCAGGTGTATTTCGTCTGGATAGACCCGCTCGGCGCCTCGATGAGGATGAGCCAGAACATCACGGTCAGCGGCTACACCGCAAACGACACCTTCCCGACAAACCTTACCAGCGTCGGCGGCAACTGGACGCTCATAATGTACAACTCCGCGACGGACGCGGAGCTTGACAGGACCTGGTTCTACGTGCAGGACGTAACCCCCCCGGTTATCTACTGGACATGGCTGCGCAACATCACATCAAGCGACAACACGACCAACGTCAGCGTCGCGGGCAACGACGCCTTGGCGAACTGCTCGCTGACGATAAACGGCACGAACTATATAATGTTCACTGACTGGTCCAATGTCTCGTCTTACCAGTGGAACATCAGCGCCAACGGCAACTACACCCTGCAGGCCCGCTGCAACGACACGTCCGGCAACACGGGCTACACGACCTACGCATGGTACAACCTGTACATAAGGCCGTTCTCAATAGACTGGAACTCGACCGTGAACACCACCTACTGCTCCAGCCCGGCCCAGGTTTGCGTGAACCTGTCCGAAGTCGGCAACTGCACCCTGAACGTCAACGGCGTGCCGGACCCGGCGCCGGGCTACGGCACCCGCATCTGCTGGAACGCGACGCTCCCCAATAACAACAACACCGTCTACGCCCGGTGCGAGGACCTCACAAGCAGGCACGCCAGCACCGGGAATGCCTGGCTTGCGGTGAACGCGACGCCGCCAACGGTAAGCTGGGCATGGCCCGTGAACCGCACCGATGTAGACAACCGTTTCAACGTCACCGTATCGGCCAACGTGCCAGTTGCATCGTGCCGGGTCAACATTTCCGGAACGGTCAGCCAGATGGTGCAGAACGGCTCTACTAATATATACTATTATACATGGGACGTCCCGGAGGGCAACCAGACCCTTGTGGCCTGGTGCAACGACAGCTGCAACAACACGGGCTACACGACAGAGGCGTGGTACAAACTGCGCCGCTGCAGGGTCATGGGCAGCGTGACCGACGCTTACGATTCCCAGGTGCCGTCTTTAGTGTCCATACATCTGGCCGGCTCGCCAACGCCGCTTTCGACTGACAATGACGGGCAGAACTACGACTTCAGCGTCGAGTGCGACAAGCTGTACGATTTCAGTATAGAACCGACACCGGGCCTTGGCAACTTCAATTCCGCCGTGATGAAAAACCTCCTTGTCAACAGGACGATAACCTACGACCCGCTGGACATCGAGGACTCGCCCGAGGACACGTCCCTGATGGACGCCCCGGAGTTCGTCCTGAACTGGACCGAAGCGGTGGCCTGGACCCCGAACTCGACGCTCAACTACTCGTCTATATCGGTCAACTTCACCTACGACGGCGCTGGCCAGCTTGCGGCATACAAGTGCTCGAGCTGGAACTATACCTCGCGCAACTGCACGGACGATCTCTGGACATACCTCGGCGACGTGCCGGCAGGGCTTCGCGTATACAACAGGACGTATGCGCCCGGCGACCCGGCGAACGGCATTGCTAACAAGCCTATAATCATGGCCTGGCTGATGGTGTACAACGTCACCGGCCTTTCCGAGGCTAACAGGGCGACAGGCGGCACCCTGATAGGCACCTACTACAACGGCTCGCAGGTCAATTTCACTTCCCCCGGCTCCTACCGCATAGAGGTGCATCTGAACAACTCGGACAACAACACAAATGGAATACTCCGCGATCCGGTCTACCACAACAACATACCGGAGGAGCTGGTGGTGGACATGCTGGGCGCCGACGCCCCGAACATCACGGACATACCCGCCGCGAGCGTGACTATAAACCCATTTAACACGAGCTACGGCACGGGCACGGAGGCAGGCACAAAGAACGTCACCTGGGACGCGGACCCGCCGCACAAGCTGGTGGAGCATCTCGAATACGGCGACGAGGTCAAGCTGTGGTACGTCGTCGATTACGACGACTGCGTCTCAAGCTCGAACAACGCGACGTTCTACGGCAACGTCCAGGGCACGAACAAGGAGGTGTTCCTGGTGAACAAGTTCAACACATTCGGCTACTCATCTCCCATGGAGCTGAACTGGACGTGGCCTGAGATAAACTCCACGTCCAACGATTCCGCAATCAACGTCTCTGTTGCCGCCGACCGCGACCTCTCGGCCTGCAGGCTGAACATATCCGGCGACATCTACCCGATGCAGCAGAACGGCTCGAGGGGCTATTATTTCGAGTGGGCCCCGCCGGCAAACGGCAACTACACGCTCAACGCCTGGTGCAACGACACCTGCAATGACACGGGCTACACGACGGACGCCTGGTACGAGCTGAAGACCGGCTATCTGCTCGTCAACCTGACCGGCTGCTACTCGGCGACGCTCTGGAACGAGACAGTGTATGTCAACGTCACTCCTCAGTCGGGCCTAAAGCGCGTAATAATCTACGACAATTGCAACAACAGGAACATATCCGACATGTGGATAAACTTCACAGGCGACGTCGACTTTGAGAACGTGACGATAGAGGACTCGAACACGACCTACTGCACGTTTGTCTACAACGCAACTCTCGTGCCGGAGGTCGTCAACATTTCACTCCTTGTCAGGCGGGCGATAACCTCAAACAAGGTGTTCGCATGCGACAACATCACCCATATGGGCGACCTGAACTGGTCGTGCGACGGCAAGTACGAGCTGTCGGTCAACCAGACCTCCCACAACATGACGCTCGACGTCGTGGAGCGCGGCGGGGTGTACTACTACCGGCTATATTCCGCAGGCGACGTGGGCTTCTGCCCGTCGTTGATGCTCCGGGACCTCGGGTCGTCAGAGATAAACCGGACTCTGAGGGTCATCGGCCAGGACATGGATGCGGGATGGGTGGACGTAGCCGCGGACATAAACGGCAGCATCGCGACTAACGGGACCGGAAGGGTGCTCGGCGTGACATTCAACCACTTGGACATAACGTCCAACATGACGCTCTACATAGACCCGTATTTCAACAACACGGGCTTTGACGACAACGAGTCTATTTACTACTCGAACTTCTACGGCATAGAGATGCACGACATAAACTTCACCTCGGCGAACATAACCGTAAACACTACGCTCGATGTCGATTACCTATGGAAGTGCGACCGGTACAACTTCACCGCCCGCGAGTGCATGGACAACTGCAGCATCGCGAACAACACGTGCAACGTGACATGGGCTTATGTGAAGAACATAACCGCGGGTGTTTACAACATAACAATAACCCCCGGCGATCCCGTCTTCCTTGAGACCAACGACGTTGCTGACACCTATGTCTACGAGCAGAACAAGAACACCAACTACGGCGCACAGACCTATCTCTCTATACAGAACCGGGCCGCCAGGAACGCATACAGCTACATACGGTTTGATAACCTCACGGGGATACCTGCAAACAGTGTTATCGAGAGCGCATACGCTTGTTTCTATTACTACTCCCAGACCGGCGCCGGGGCCAGGAACACGGACATATATCATGTTTATGACGACACTTGGGATGGGCAGACCGAGGCGTCAATGACCTGGAACAACCAGGTGTGCGGAACCGGGTTTGACGACGCCGCCGATTGCAACCTGACCGCCGCCAGTACGATGTCTCTGGACGACACCCCCGGAGAATGGGTGTGTTGGAATGTGACTATCGCCGTGCGAAAGGACTACAACGCGAACGATGATTTGATAAGCTTTGCCCTGCGCGACCCAGCGGCGCCTACGGGAACGACCTATGAGGAAAGGCTTTACTCAAGGAACTATGCGGACCCGGCCTACTGGCCGTACTTGAATATAACCTACTCCAAGAAGGAATTGTACCTTGACTGGAACTGGAGCGACATAAACTCAAGCATTTGCTATAACACTACTTATATATGCGTCAATTCCAGCAAGTCAATAAACTGCACCCTGCACCTGCCGAACGGCTCGGACATAGCCAACGCCACAAAATCGACCAACGTCTGCTGGACGGCCGCCTTCCCGGATGGCAACAACTCGCCAATCAACGTGTCCTGCGAGGACAAGTTCGGGACATGGAATATCACCTCTAACGCATGGCTCTACGTCGACACCACCTCGCCGCAAATCAACTGGACATGGGCCCGCAACATCACAGGAACAGACGACTACTTCAACGTCAGCATAATCGCCAACGAGGACCTCTTATCCTGCACCCTGAACATC
>JBFYKJ010000114.1:0-10895 GCA_041306005.1 Candidatus Altarchaeota archaeon
GGCGACGTCCGCGTGCTGGAGACCTCGCTTGTCTATAAGCCTGTCGCCCTCGGCACCGGTCGCCTGCACTTCGCCGACAGGGAAAAGGGCATCAACGAGCAGAGGGACTTTGCGGCAATCTCCAAGCTGCCTTCGTCCGGCGGCAGGATGGAGTGGCAGATGATAGACTCGAAGGACGTGAACCCGCAGAGCCTGCAGACGGAGCCGCGCCCCGGCTCGGCGTTCGAGCAGGTCCCGCCCGACCTGAACGAGGCCCGGGAGTTCGGCGCGCTGAAGCAGGACCTCGAGGACTTCCTCTACAGGCAGAGCAGCGTCAAGATCTACCGCAACAAGTCGCTCAAGCAGGTCTCGCAGCCCGGCGAGAGCCAGCGGGACTTCGCGATGCGCATCATGCAGTCGGCGAGGGAGCAGAGGGACAGGGAGGTGGACGCGATGACCTTCAAGTACCAAAAGAAGCTGCAGAAGCTCGACGACGACATGGAGCGGCTGAACGTCACGCTGCAGAAGAAGAGGTCCGAGGCGGGCGGCAGGAAATTGGAAACGGTCGCCGGCGTGGGTGAAACACTGCTCGGCGCGTTCATGGGCCGCTCGGTGTGGCGCTCCACGACCTCAAGCATGAGCAAGTACCGCCAGAGCAAGTCGTCGGGCATGGCGGCGAGGGAGGCGGAGGAGCGCCTGCAGAAGGTCCAGAACGAGATGGGGATGCTGCGCACGGAGATGCAGTCCGAGGCCGGCAACATCACGCGCAAGTGGGACTTGGCCCTCGCGGACATCGAGGAAGTGCCTGTGCTGCCGCGCAGGGGCGACATAGCGATCGAGGTCTTCGCCCTCGGGTGGGCGCCGCACTGGCGGGTCAGGTACTCGGACCCGTACGGGACGGAGAGAGTGGGCGTCGTGCCCGCGTATTAGGGGTGTCAATGAGGGGTGCGGGCCCAGAAAGCCCCTTTTCTCGATACACTTTCTAATAATGCGCTATTTCTTTGGGGGATATGATGGCCGTAATAAACCAAAAACTTGTTGACGAGGCTCGCGAGCTTTTCGCGAGGATGGTGCACGAGACGGACAGGGACAAGCGGGTCGACATGAAGATAGATATAAACGACATGTGCCTGAGGGGCAAGTTCGACTACCAGACCTTGGTATATACTCCCATGGTCGCAAGCATGAACGCGGCCAAGAAGTGCTGACACCGTAGGTCTACAGTATGCGGCCCAGGGTCAACTGAAGACCGCAAACTGAAGACCGAAGACCGCGAACTGAAGACCCCAAACCCCAAACTGAAGACCCCCGACTGCAGACCCAAGACCGCTTACCCTAATATTTCCCCGCCGGCTTCCGTGACGCGTATGTGGGCTTCCTTGCGTATCTTCTCGTAATCCACGCTGTCAAAGCTCATCATGAACGTGGCGGGGATGTAGTACTCGCCCGTTTCCTTTAACCGCAGGGTGAACCTTACCTCCTTTGTCTCGCCCGCGTTGAGCGGGAACTTCACGACCCCCGTCTTGGAGAGCAGTTCCACCCCGCTTGGCAGGGACGGGATGCTGACTATAACCGGCCCGGGCGGCGTTGCCGCCGTCGACACCCTGGCGTTGAGAGTGACGTTAGCCCCCTTCCTTATGGCCCCCGTGAGCGACAGCTCCAGTGAACCCTTCTTCTCAAGCGGGTATTTGTCCCTTATGAGGCCGAGGCTGACAAAGGCGCTTGTCCTCACGTCCTCGTTTTCTTCACCAGTAGCTATGCTCTTCAGGTAATCCGTGATGTTCGCGGTCTCGTTCTTCCTCAGCGCGAGCTCTGCCAGGACGAGGACGGCGTTCTCCCTGACATAGGGGTCCGGGTCGCCCTCTATTATGGCCTTCAGCTGGCTGATGTAATCCGCGGGTGGTTCCAGTTGCATGGCCTCGAGATCGCTTAGGTTTGACTCGGCCGGGGCAGGGCCCGCACCGCCGCTTTGGTTCAAATCGATTGCATTGCCGCCGTTTGTGCCGAGCTCAAGAATGGGCACGCCCTCAGTTACGGGTGTTGGGCCCCCCATAAGCAGGACCGCCATGATGACCAGCAGCGCGGCTATTGCGGCGGCCCCCACAACCAGGATCTTTTTCTTTTTGTCCATCAGTCGCACCCCGTCTCGCAGTCCACGCCGTAATGGCTGAGCAGCGCTTCTATAGCGGTTTTCTCACTGCCGTCGAGCCTGCAGTTCCACCCCTGCTCCACGAACTCGCAGATGTCCCCGGCGTCCTCGACGTTGTCAAGCTCGTCGTCTAGTATGTTGATTATCAGCGTCTCCCTCCCGCTTATCGTGTCAAACGCCTCGTATTTCGAGCCCGTGAAGTATTGCGTGTCGGCGAGGTCCCATAATATCGTCGCCACTGTAGCCTCGCCCTCCCACCCGAAGTCCTCGCATACGGGGGTCTCCGCGGTCCCGGTGGCCATCCCCGGGGTTAGGGCCATGTCCGGACTCGACAAGGCCTCGTAGGTGTACGGGACTATGGTCCCGAAATATTCCGCGAACCCCTCGCTAAAGGCGAACTCCTCGTCGTTGCCGTAGGTGCAGAAATTGTGGTCCGAGCCCCAGATATAGCTGTCGCCCTCGCTTATCGTGTTGTGGAGGTAGTGGCCGTACTCGTGGATGATGGTGCCGTCCTCAAAGCCGTGGTCGACCCACGTCCCGTCCTTGTCCCCGCGGAACAGGGTGATCTCGTCCCACGTCGGGTTGTAATTGCTCCAGTCGGAGTCCGGGTACTGGACGTCAGCCCTGCCTGCCGAATCGTCGTCGTCCCTTTTCCCGTCCACATACTGCCGCGCATACAGGATGGCGTCGGCTATGTTGAAGTACGCGGAGCCGCCCACGACCGCCCCGCTCTCCTCGCCGTCCGCGGCGCAGGTGCCGTCCGTCGTCTCCTTCCAGTGGCCGTTGAAGTCTATGTCGGTGCTCATGCCTATCTTCAAGTCCCCGAAGTTGAGGGTGCCGGCCGCCGGTAGAGGTCTACAGCCGCTCGTCCACCAGACGTACTCGTTGCATCCGTCGGTGTCCTTGGCGATGCTCACCGCGTGGTTGGGCTCGAAGAAGTCGTTCGAGTCGCCGAACAGGATGAACGTGGACTGGGAGCTGCCCTTCGGGACCATGAAGTCGAAGCGGCCCTCGCTGTTTGTCGTCCACTCGGCCTCATGGGTGGGGGAACTGCAGCCGCCGTCCTCGCAAAGCCTTAAGAGGAAAGTCGCGTGGCGGACGGGCTTGAACTGACCGGTCGCGGTCTCGGTGTCCTCGTAGAGGATCCTTCCCTTGACTCGTATATACCCGCACGGGATGCAGTCCGTGCCCCCGCAGTCGACGCCCTCCTCGTTGTAGTCCTTAATCCCGTTGCTGCAGCAGTTGTCGCACTTTGAGTATATGGATTTCTTGCTGCAGTCGATGGAGACCTCGTCCTGGTTCTGTATCCCGTCGTCGCACGACGGGGGCTGGCACGCGCCGTCCTCGCAGAGTCCCGGGCACTTGTAGGGGGATTGTTTGACACTACACGTGTCGATGTTCTGGATGACTGTGCACTCGAGGAGGTCCCTGTTTGAGGTGCATTCGTCCACGCAGCCGGGCGCGCTGCCCCTGACCTCAACGTTCGCGCCGCCATCGGTGTCTGTGCAGTCGTAGCTCTCTATCTTCTTATAGCAGTACTTGTTGACCGCCAGGTCGCCCTGCCAGCCGTGGCCGCACGGCTGCGACGAGCAGGAGGTGTAAGACCCCGCGCCGAATTCCTGCTCCGCCTCAACGACGGTCGAGCACTTGCACCCCGAACCGCAGGCGCAGGACGCGGTACACGGCCCTCCGCAATCGACGCCCGCCTCGCCCTGGTTTTGTATCCAGTCGCTGCACGTCGGGGGCAGGCACTTGCCGTTTTCACAAACAGAATGGCAGTCGTGGTTGTCGACAGTCACCTTGCAGTTGCCGTCCACGACTTCCGCGTAGCATTCCTTTAAAACTACTTGCGGGTTTTGGGAGAACTCCGAGCACTCGTCAACGCATCCCGGGGCGCTGCCCTTGACAGTGTAATTCATGCCCCCGTCCGTGTCCACGCACTCGTCGATGTCCAGCTCGCTGAAGCAGTATGCCGGGAGGCTGAATTCCCCCTCTATCCCGGTGCCGCACGACGTCTCCGAGCACTGCTTATAGTTCCCGGGGCCGAACTCCCTTTCCGCGGCGTACCCGGTCATGCATTCGCATCCCAAGGGGCAGAGCTTCTTTAGCGTGTCCGAGGGCACGGTGAATTTTATCTTCGCCTTGTAGCAGTATTTCTTCGTTATCCCGCTGGTGCCGCAGGATGTGTCGGAGCACTTAGTATAACTACCATCGAAGTCGACTTCCGCCTGCCCCTCGGTCATGCAGGTGCAGCCTTCCGGGCAGGTGTACGCGGGCGCCGGGGCCACGAGGCCTGGGTTTGGGGCGAACTGGAGGGTGCACGATGCAGCGGGTATGAAGAACAAGGCAGCAATGGCCGCTATGGTCCTTAACCCCCCAGAATCCATCGCATTTCTAATACTTAATAGGATAAAAACCATAGGCCCCAACCCGCATTCCCGGGGCCTTGGGGGCTATTGTGCGGGCCCCGCCGGCTGCGATTGGCCGGGCACGCTCCGGCGCTTGCGCACGAGTATGAACACGGCGGCGATTGCCGCCGCCAGGGCGGCCACAAGGGCGATTACAAGCGCGGTATTGTCGGCGCCGCCTTTCGCCTGCGGCTGCTGCACGGCCGGGGCGGCCGGCGGGAGCGCCGCGGTGTTGTTTGCCGCCGGCGGCTGAGGCGCGGGGGCGGGCTGCTGGGCGCCGCAGTCTTCCGGGCAAAACCCTACGGTCTCCCCCAAAGCGGATTCGCAGACGCCGTTTTTGCATGTGAAGGTGTTGCCGCCTTCGTCGCCGACCAGGAAGGCGAAGTCCTTGCCTGTGGCCCTGATCACATAGTAACCGGCCGTTTGCGGGGTGACCGACATCCTGCCCCAGCAATCTGTCGTCCTGTTAGCGATAAGCTCGCCGCGCTCCATGCGGGTCTGCGCGGCTTGGATGGGAAGGGCCAGCCACTGCCCGTTATAAGAGACGCCCCCCGTCGCCCACTTATACCTGGCCACGTGTATCATGTCCACAAGCTCCTCGACTTGCCCCACCGCCAGGTATATCCTTGCCCGGGCGAGCAGGGGCGCGCCGTCGCGGCTGTCGGTTATCGTTATCTCCACGGGCTGCCCGGCCCTTTTCTGTTCGGGCGAGAGGCTGACCTTGGTGTCTTCCCACCATTCGTCCGCGCCCAGGGGGTATGCCACCTCCTTGCAGGTCACCTTGCACATCCGGTCTTCGATGCACTGCATCGCTTGCGTGCCGCAGGCGCCGCAGTACAGGTCGCCCGGCTCGAAACATTCGTTATTGGATGCGCAGGGATATTCGAACGTCGCGCCGCCTGGCGCCGTCTCTACTAGAGTATATGGGAATGCAGCCGACGCGAGCGATGCGAATGCCAACACCATGATGGCCAGTATAGTTTTCATCTTTTAAATCTCCTACACAGCTTTAAAGGGCGGGGCATTTAAACCCCGCCGGGCGGGAAAGGGCACCCCCCCCGGCTTAGCATACGACGATTCTTATCGGGTCAGGTCTTAATATGATGATGGCCGAGATCACGAAAGATGAGTTCAAGAGGCTTTTTCTGAAGTACGGGAACGAGGGATGGGGGCTCGGATACTGGGAGAGGTTCTACGAGAAGGAGGAAGCCAGGTGGGAGTTTGACGGGCCGCCCACAAAAGAGCGAAACAGGATGTTCATAGTGACCGACTTCGGGTCAAAGCCCCCCGTGCACCGGATGGTCTTCATGAGCGAAGAGGGCGAGGAAGAGTTTTTTCGGTAGACCGTGTACTGTAGACCGTAGACTGTCAAGCACTGCTCACCGCTCAGAGCCGCGTTAGTTTTAATACCCGCTGAAAGCAAGGCTACTTGGACACCATTGATGTCCCGCGTTTTTTAACCTTATGTTTCAAAAATGAAACATATGTTCCAAAAACAGAACAATCTGGATCTAGACGTGGTATTGGAGCTCATAAAGGGCGAGAGCCACCTGAGGGCGCTTTCCAAGACGCTCTCTGCCCCGCCGGCTACGGTCAAGCGCTCGGTCGAGAGGCTGCTTCGCGACAACGCCGCCGATGCCCGCAGGGTTGGCAGGAACAGGGTGTTCTCGCTCAAGAGGACGATAGAGGCCCGGGAGTATGCCCTGGCTGCCGAGCATTACAAGGCCCTCAAGTGCATTCGTGCGTACCCGCATCTTGCAGAGGTCATGGAGAGGGCTCTTGCGGCCTGCGGCGGCATGGTCGTGCTCTTTGGCAGCCACGCGAGCCTTTCAGCGAAAAGGGGCAGCGACGTCGACGTCTATTGCGAACGCATCAAGGGCGGCCTTCGCGGGGCAAGCGTGAAACAGGGGCCCTTTGACACTAAAAGCCCGCTGATACGGGAGATAATGGGCAACCACGCAATATTCCGCGGCGCGGAGGAGTTCTATGGACGATCGGGATTTTTTGAGAAAGGCGTCTAAGGGCGGGCAGCTGGACATCGTCGCGCCGTCGGAGAACGTCTGCGAGTCGTACCTGCAAAAGGCGGACAACTGCTTGAAGTCGGCGGAGATACTGCTGTCAAGCGGCCTGTACGAGAACTCGGCCACGGAGGCGTACTACGCGATATACGGCTCTCTCACGGCCCTCTTGCGCAAGGTCGGCATAAAGTCCGAGAACCATGCGGTGTCGATAGCCGCGCTCGGCACGGTCTTTGGCGAGCCCCGATTAAGGAAACTCGCCGGCGAGGCCCGGGAGAAGCGGCTGGACTTCCAGTATTATGTGGACCATGCGGCGACAAAGGAAGCAGCATCGGCAATGCTCTCTAAGGCCGAAAACTTCGTTTCAGCCGTGAGAAGCATATCGCGGAGGCTGACTTCGGAGCAAACGGAGGGTTTAAGGGAGAAGATCAGGGGGATGCTATCTGGCTGACTCAGGACTGAAGACCGCTCACCGCTCACAGATGTGGCAGCTTTAATACCCACTAGACGCAAGCGATGGGGTGGAAAACATGGGCGATGCCATGGAAAAATGCGGAGCCGGCGAGCAAGCCCCTTTTATGTATAAAACTATATATTATACAAGTTTATACAATATGGAAGCGGTCTTGCACTACCCGCGCCTTGATACGGTGCTGATGGTAGAAGATGCGATCCGGAAGAGCGGGGAGTACCCCAGCAAGCGCCAGCTTTGGATGGGGCTGCCGAAGAAGATGATGTACCAGACCTTCAATCTCATAATCGATTACCTCGAGGACTCCGGCAAGATAGCGATAGACAAGGACGGGGCCGTGCTTTGGACCCATAACCCGAGACTGCTGGAAACGTCTGTCAAGGCGAGATGAGCACTTTCGGCAAGGCGACCGAGGTCCGCTTTGCGGACTCTCGCCTGAAGGACGCTTTCGACGCGCTGGCAAAAGGCAGGGGTGAAGAGCGCGAGGTCTATGATATGCTAGTCAGGGCTGTAGACCGGCTCGAAAAGGACCCCTTCATCGGCGATCGCGTGCCAAAGAAGCTCATGCCCAAGGAGTACGCCAAAAAGTACGGCGCGGACAATCTCAAGAAGTATGACCTTAACGACTCATGGCGGCTCATCTACACGATAGTGGGCTCAAAGCTCCTTATACTATCTGTCATCCTGGAATGGATGCCGCACAAGGAGTATGAACGGCGTTTCGGGTACGGTTGACAAATGGAGACTTCATTCACCAGGATGCGCTCGCAGGGGCGGGTGGTAATACCTCAGAGCGTACGGGAGGATTTAGGGCTTAAGGGAGGGACTCTCCTCTCGGTTGCTATCCAAAACGGCGCTGTCGTCTTGAAACGGCTTAGGAGAGTGTGACTACAAAGTCTTCAAAAATGTGGTCACCTAAGGGTCGGGGCTCGGGCGGATAGGATCGCCCCTCTGGGACGGCAATACGGTGTAGTGTAAAAGCGGGCTGGGATTCATAGTTAGGCGGTTAGTGGTCGGTCATATTGCAACGCTGATCGGGGCAGTCTTCATAGGGATTCGCTCCTTGCCGTTCTTTTCAAGCTTTATCAGGTTCCAGGAGGCTAGATACCTTAGATCCCTGGAAACTGCTTCCCTGGGCCTGTCAAGCAATGAGGCCAGCTCGTTTACGGTCGTAGGCTCCTTCTCCAGCGCCTTAAGCAGCCTTACCCGCTCTTTTGAGAATATCTTTGGGAACAATTCCGGCGAGACGACAAAGACGTGCTTGCCCTCAAATTTTTTCGGGTCCTTCCAAATGGATTTATCCAGGGAATCCGACAGGGCCTTATCGCCAACATAGATCTGTATGGGTTTCATATGTAACTTTAGAGGTTACTTATATAAAAACGACCTTTAACATACTATGCGGTAATATCCAACCCCGGTTCGGGCGATCGGCGGGGGCATACCGTAGACTCAGGACTGTAGACCGTGAAATCCCGCCTCCCAAGGTCGAGCCGTAAGGTCAAATCCGCACCGATTGCCCAAAGCACTGGTTTGCCCCCCCCCAACAGCCCATGCGTAGTCACTAATTAAAATCGCATTTTTATTTGTAGTCACCTAAATATACATATGCACTTGGAGATCCGGGCTGTGGGGAAGTCAAAGAAGTACTATCTTGCCCATTCCTTCAGGGAGGGCGGCAAGGTCTTCAAGGCCCGAAGGTTCCTTGGCACGAACCTCAGCGATGCGCAGATAGCGACGCTCAGGAAAAAAGCTGAGGGGATATTGACGGCCGAGATAGGCAGGTACCGCATAATAGCAAACCCGCTGAAAAGGGAGCTCGACCGAAAGGAGATCGAGCTGATAGAGGCGCTTCAGGGTAGGGTCCCGCTGCGCGTCGAGCATTTGTCCAAAGACGAATGGAGCGCCTTCACGGAAGCGTTTACCTACGACACCAATGCCATAGAGGGCTCTTCGGTCAGCTACGGCGAGGTGAAGGGCATACTCGAAAGGGACAGCTGGCCGAAGGAGAAAGACAAGTGGGAGATCTCCGAGACCTACGGCGTGGCAAGGGCCGTCGAAGAGATCCGGGCAGCGAAGGAAGACCTGTCGCTGGAGCTAATCCAAAAGCTGCACAAGACATGTTTCGGCAACTCCAAGGGCTTTGCCGGCAGGTTTAGGCCAAAGGGCGTCGACGTCTGCATCAGGAACCAGCACGGCGAGATACTGCACGTCGGGGCGCCGTCCGAAAGGATAAGGCCTCTCTTGAAGGAGCTGATAGCATGGTATGGGAACAATAAATCTAAGTACCCGCCCGTATTACTGGCTGCCGTCGTGCATAACCAGTTCGAGAATATCCACCCGTTCGAGGACGGGAACGGCAGGGTGGGGCGACTCCTGCTCAACAACGTTTTGATAAAACACGGCATGCCGCCCGTGAACATAACATTCAAGCGGCGCTCGCTTTATTACCGGGCGCTGCGCATATACCAGAGCAGCGGGGATGTTAGGCCGATGATCGAGCTTATGCTGGACGAGTACAAGAGGTTCTACCGCATGGGTGACTACAAAAAGTGAGCAGTGTAGTCACCTGTCAGTTTGCGGTTCACGGTCCTCAGTCTGCGGACCAGGCTCGGGTGATCGGCGGGGGCTAAAGCCCGATCAAATCTGCGACCTCTTTTGTCGAATAGACCTTAATGCGCCTTTGGCCCTTCAGCGCTTTATCGTTTGACCATATGGGGCAGCCGAGCTTCAAGGCGAGGGCGAAGTAGTCGACATCGTCCTTGTCTGGCGTTATGGATTGCGCCAGCGGCATGAACTCGCCTAATTCGGGCGTGGCAAAGACCCGTATTTCCGCAGTCTCAAAAAGCCGTTTGGTGTACGACTCAAGTTCACGGCGGCGCATGCCGGATTTTTCCTCTATTACGCCCATGTGCTTTGTGAGCTCATCGAGCAGGAATTCCGGGGCGTAGAGATTGGCTGCCCCGCCGAGGATTATGGCCCTTGTAAATCCCTCTTTGATCAGCGCGGAGAGAAGGACGTTCGCATCCAATACCAGATCCATCTAGGGGCTTTTTATGGCGGCGCGCCTCTTGGCGAGTCCCTTGTTCACCAGCCTGCCGAGCCCTATCGCGTCTTCTTCGGTCAGTTTGCTCTTTGCAAAGGCCCTGTCCATCTCCTTTAGCAGGTCCATGCGCTTCTTTATCGCCTGGCGGGCTATCTCCGACCAATTCATCTCCGGGAACTCGTCCATCTCCCTTTTCAGTTCCGGCGTCACCGATAATGTCAGGCTTACCATGTTCATCACGTGTTTATGTGCATTACGTTTATTACGTTTAAGTATAAAAAGCGTGTTTTAGGCGAAAATCTAGGAGACGTGCAGCCCGGTTCGGGTGATCGGCGGGAAAAACCGGTCTGCGGTTCACGGGACCGAAGCGAAAGGCTTTTATTGGCGGGGATTGTAAATATACAATGTTATAACATCATGGCACCTAAAGATTATTCAAAGTCCAGGGTCTTTTGGACCAAACACGCCATCGCGGAAGCGCTTGAAGACGGCTTTCGCACCGGGGAAATCGAAGATGCGCTCAAAAACCTGGTCGAAGTCCCTTGTCCCGAGGCGCAAAAGGTCCGCGGGGTCGTCAAGATGGGCGACCGCTATTGCACGCTGATATTCATGGACATGGCGGCAGGGATCAGGATAATCACATGCTGGGCCAGCGGCGCCGGCGACATTAGCGATTACAAACGACTTTCCAAAAGATGAAAACAGAGAGATGCGCCTGCGGGGCACAGGCAAGGGAGATAACGACGGACCTGGAGCTTTTTGACGGCGATGTCGTCATCAGGAACGTGAAGGCGCTTTACTGCCCGGAGTGCAAGGAGGAGAT
>JBFYKJ010000115.1:0-11979 GCA_041306005.1 Candidatus Altarchaeota archaeon
AGAAAAAGGCGGGTGCTAGGGGTGTAGTGTAAAACTGTGTAGTGTAACCGCTACTGGCAGGGTTGTAGTGTAACTGACAATATGCGGGTGTAGTGTAACTTTTCTTGGGTAATGGGTAAATTGTTCATGAGACTAAAGCTTGATGCAAGCTTGGCTGCCCGATATACCAATCCTACGCAGAAAGCCCGGGTAATCACGGAGGACTGGGTTCTCAGGGAAGGGTTTTGCCCATCCTGCGGATCGCGTATCGGGCATTATGAAAACAATAGACCCGTTAGAGATTTCTATTGCCAACGGTGCACTGAGGATTTTGAAGTTAAGAGTAAACGCCAGAGCTTTGGCAAGAAGATAGTTGATGGGGCGTATGGCAAGATGATGTCACAGCTAACCGGTGAAGCAGTCCCAAATTTCTTTCTTATGAACTATGACTTCGACGAGATGGAGGTGCTCAACTTTCTGGTAGTCCCAAAGCACTTTCTGAGTACGGACCTGATTGAGAAGAGGAAGCCGCTGGCCGCTTCGGCTGAAAGAGCCGGGTGGACCGGATGCAACATTCTTTTGGATAGAATACCGCAATCAGGTAGGATACACTACATAACGGATGGCAAAACGTCGTCTAAACGAGAGGTTCTTGAGAACTGGGAAAAAACCCTGTTTCTGCGTGACAGCCATGGGGAGCTTAAGGGATGGCTTTTGGACGTGATGAGTTGTATAGAAGGGCTTGAAAAAGAGGAGTTTACACTACAGGAAGCTTACTCCTTTGAGCCAAAACTATCGTCGATGCACCCGAAAAACAGAAATGTAAAGCCAAAAATAAGGCAACAGCTGCAGTTCTTGCGGGACAAGGGTTATCTGGAGTTCTCTGGGCGAGGGAGATATAGGCTGAGTTAAGTAAGCGGCAGACGAAGGGAGTTTACGCCTAGAGGTTCTAGGGCGCGGCCGCCGGGATGGCAAGGAGTTAATTAGCCTAGCATAAGCTCCTTGGCATAAGGCGGCCGCACGAGCTAACTCAAGAAGAACGAGTGCGGTCGCCGGGATTCGAACCCGGGCTACTGGCTTGGCAAGCCAATGTCATAACCAAACTAGACTACGACCGCAAAAGAGCGCCCAAAAGCGGTTAGTTAGAAGATTATCGTTTAAAAAACGTCTTTAGGGAGGGGTATAAAAACCTATTCGAGGCGCGATGGGCAGGTAGGTGTATAGCCTGCAAAACCGGCCGCGCCTGGGCAAATCACCTGAACTTGAACACGTAAGCTGCCGAGAGGATGATAGAGCACACAAAGACCATCAGCGCCAGGAAGAATGCCAGCGAGCCGTAGCCGGCATCCCCGGCGCCCGCCGGCTCGAACGGCCGCTTTTTGCCCTCCGGGCCGGATAGCTCCGGCCTCTGGGCCGAAACCTCATACGGCTCTGCAGTGAACTCAAAAGAACTCAGTGATGCAACCAGCATTGCGCCGGGCTCGATGCCCATGTTGTCGAACGGCACGCCGTATGCCGCTCCCGGAAGCATATGCGGGGCATGCCTCTCGACGCATACGCCATCAGCGCAGAGGGAGATTACAAGGCTGCCGAGTTTTGCAGTCCCAGTGTTCCGGACCGTGACGAAAGCCAGGTCCTCGGAAACGGCGGTCACATCCTCGACAGCGGCCGAGAACACGGCGTCCTTCGAGGCCCTCGGGTCAACGACCACCGATGTCTCGGTCTCGGAGCCCGGGAAGCACGTGAACTTCAGCGGCATAGTGTGGAGCAGCTGCATGTCAAGCCCGAATGGGGCGGCTATCTTCCAGGTGAAGGCCGACTCGCCGTGCGGGGGGAGGAGGGCGGATTTTTCCTCACGGTCCAATAGGAGCATAGACTCGGGCATCGTTAGGGCGCACGACACAGCGATGTAGGTGTCCTGGGTGTTGGAGACTTCCAGCGTGGCGTTCATCACCTCGCCGCCCGCCGCGGAACCCGTGACGTCGGCCGACAGCGCCAGCATTGGTGTTTTCACCATGTTCCTTACATCCACGACGAGCTCGTCCTCGCCAAACCCCACCGACGCGCCCTCGCCCTCCCATTTTATCCGGTGGTAGACGTCGCTGTCGCCGTAGACCTTTGCCAGCTCGATGTGGCTCGAGTCGACAAACCCGGCCTCGTCATAGGTCGGGTCCACGGGCAGCCACCCGTCCACGTACACCTCCGCCCATGCGTGGAAGTTCCAGGTCTCGCCATTGAAGACAATGCCCTCGACATACCTTGCGGGTATCCCGACACTGCGGCACATGGATATGAAAAGGTTTGAGAACTCGTCGCAAACGCCTATCCGCCTCTCGAATACCTCTCTGGCCGGCATGCTGAGGTTCCAGCAGGCGAAGTCGTAGTCGACCGAGGATGCTATCCACCAGGACAGCCGCCTGACGGCGTCGAGGCGGTTCTCCGAGCCCTCTATAAGCGACTCCGCCTTGGCCTTCATGTAAGGCGTCCAGGAAGTCATGTTATCGGGCTCTAGGAAGCGCGCAACGCCCTCGGGCGGGGCCTCGCCCAGCGGGCCGGGCGAGACTATCGCATACTTAAACCTGTCGACGGCAACGCCCCACTCCATCGAGTATGCCAGGTCGCCGGACGGCCGGTACCAGCGGAACTTCGCGTAGCTGTTGCCGAAGCCGTCCGCCTGCATGGAATAAGTCTTCGGGCTGACGGAGAGGAGGGTCGCCTGCTGCAGCGCGCTCTCCTGCGGGACGTTGTAGAAGAGCCCCTCGACCCATCCTATGTAAGCGCCGGGCAATGCGCTGACGTCTATCTCGGAATAGAAGGTCACCGTCGCATCGAGCTCCCCGACAAGCCACGGGGAGTCGGCCGCAACGGGCAAAGAAAATAGCGCGAGCGATATGAGCATTAGTGACAATTCCCGATGCTCTTTTGGCGTTCTCATAGTCAAGGGGGCGGATATACGGCCGGCTCTTAATTAATATGCTGAGAGCTAAAAAAATCAACAGCGGGCGGAAAACCGCAAACATGCATGGAAAAACTGCTCGAATACCACAAGAGCCTGCTGGGGGACGAAGCCCCGCTGTTCAGGGAGTGGATGGCAAAGCCCCTGAAAAAGGCGATACGCGTGAACCCCCTTAGGACCAGCGTCGCCGGCTTTGCGCACGAGCTCTCCGCGATGGGCGCAGAGCCCATACCCTGGTGCCCGGGGGGTTTTTGGGTGAAAGAGGGGGCGTGGGGCGCGACGATACCGCACCAATTGGGGTATTATTATATTCAAGAGGCCGCATCGATGATACCCGGGGAGGTGCTGGTGCCTTCAACTGGCACGGCGGCCGGTGCGCCTGGTGGGAACGGCCGGGCCGGGCACTGCGTGCTTGATTTGGCGGCCGCTCCCGGCTCAAAGACGACGCAGCTTGCGCCGAGATGCGCGACCATAGTGGCCAATGAGCCGGATAACCAGAGAAGGAAGGCGCTGTTCTCGAATTTAAACAGATGCGGCGTGAGCAATGCGATAATAACCGGCTACGACGGGACGAGGTTCCCGGAAGTGGGCTTTGACCGGATACTGCTCGATGCGCCCTGTTCGAACATCGGCGCCGCGAGGAAGAGCAAGGATATATTGAAGACCTGGTCACTGAACAGGTCAAGGAAGCTGGCAACCCTGCAAAAGAGGCTTATAAAATCGGCTTTCGACATCCTCAACCCCGGGGGGGCGATGGTGTACTCCACGTGCACGACTACGCTCGAGGAGAACGAAGAGGTCGTCCTCGAGCTTCTTTCGGAAAGGCCGGACTCAAGACTCGAAACCGTAGACCTTCCAATCAATTGCCGCCCCGGGATGCTCCCGAAAACGGAGAGGTGCATGCGCCTCTGGCCGTGGGAGAACGACACCGAGGCGTTCTTTGTGGCAAAGATAACCAAGCCCAGCAGGCTTGGCAGATAAGATGGATAAGGAATTCAGGAACAGGCTTGCAGGCTTCGGCATAGGGCTGGGGAAGGGCAGCTTCTCGGTAGAGGGAAGAGAGGCTTTCTTCTTCACCGGGAAAGACCTCCCGCTCCGGGGGACGCGCGGACTGCACATAGGCACCCTCAGCGACGACGGCTTGAGGCCAACCCTCGACGCCTGCCAGCTCGCAAGGGAGGGGATATCCAAGACAAAGTTCTTAGATGTCGGCGAGAAAGCCGCAAAAAGATGGATGTGCGGGCTCGACCTTGATATGAAAGAGGGGATTCCGGAGGCGGAATATGTGCTTGTCAGGTGGGGCAGGTACGTCCTCGGGCCGGGCAAGCCGCGGAACGGGAGGATCCTCAACAACCTGCCGAAGAACCGGAGGCTGCCTCTGAGCTTGGCGTAGATGGGCGGTCTTGTATGGGGGATGCTAAGCAGGTCTTGTATGGAGGATGCTAAGCAGGTCTTGTATTGGGGATGCCCATCCAGGACCCAGGACCCGAAACCCGAAACCGCTCTTTGCGACGCCCATCCAGGACCCAGGACCCGAAACCCGAAACCGCTATTCTACCCCTATCCTCCTGATGACCATCCCAGCCAGCGGCTTCGGGTAGAAATACGTGGACTTGTGGGGCATAAGCTCGCCGTTCTTCGCGATCTTCGCGACTTCTGAGACGTCCGCGTGCCGAAGGAGCAGCGCGACATGGTACTCGCCGCTGTCTATGAGCTCGATGACGTCTTCCCGGTGCTTGGTGAACGTGATGTCCCCGTTCGCAGGCATCAGGCGGTCGATGACTATGTGGTGCAGGACCGACACGTCAAGGTTCTTCCAGTCCCGGCTCTTGCCGCCCGGGACGAGCGTCTCAACGACGGACGGGTCCTTCAGCTTTAGGATATATGAGTTGCCCTTCGTGTGCACGCCGAACGCGTGCTTGCCAGATTCGGACAATGCGTCTTCCAGCGAGTATATGTCGCCGTGCCGGGAGACATGGAACAATCCCGACGCCTTTTCGAGGAACGCGTCAAGGTCGAAGTCCCGGTGCTTGACCAGCCGGTGCGTCGGGAGAACGCTCAGCGCCGGGTCGTCGATGTCGGCAAGGTATGCCATCACATAGCCGGCATCCGTGTCGATGCCCTTCAGCTTCGCAAGATTTGACGCGGCAGTGTACCGGTGGTGCCCGTCGGCGATTATTATCTTCCGGCCTTTGAACGCCTTTGTGATCGCGTCGAGCGCCGCCTTGTCGCGAAGCGGCCACATGCGGTTTATCACCCCCTGGCCGTCCCTGAACTCAAAAAGCGGCTTTGATTTCCTGACGGACTCGAGCCGTTTCCTCAATTCCGCATCGCCCTCGTAGAGACCGAACACCGGGCTCGTGTCGGCCATCGCCTCGAGGAACAGGTTAAAGCGGTCCTCAGCCCTGTCAGGGAATATCATCTCGTGGGGGAGGACGTCCTCCCCGAGCGGGCCGGCCTTCACGAGCGCGATGAAACCCAGCCGGTTACTCACTTTCCCGCCGTGAAGGGACTCCTGCTCGTATATATAATACGCCGGCGCCTCGTCGCGGACGACGGCCCCGCTTGATATGAACTCCTCCAGTTTTTCCCTTGCCTCTCCGTGGCCCGATTTTGGAAGGACCAGGCGGACGGAATTATGCTTGGACCTCTTGTAGAGGGCGTCCTGCTCCTCGTCGGAGATCACGTCATGCGGGGGCGCGACTAAGCATGAAATATCACCGGCCTTCGACTCGTCGTAGAGCCAGCCCCGAAACGGCTTTATGTCTACCATGGTTGCGGTAAGTAAAGTGTTAAGAAATAAAAGGCAAGACTGCTAGCGGACTAAGGATGGATAGGCCTTTGCACCTGGAACCTGATACGGTGAGCCTGCGCCCCCATATGCAAAAAGCCCAGGCCGTGCGCCTTTAGATGAGCCTCTGGCGTCAGGTTAAAGCGCTCGGTATTGAGGGGTATTCCCCCGGCCTGGTGCGCGGCATGGCCGGGCTTTATGGCCCTGAATATCCTGGCGGGGTCCCGGGCAGTGGGGTTGACGACCAGCTCGAAACTCTTAAGCCCGTGATGGTCGCTGGTTGCCTGGAAGCTTGTGCTGCCAAACACTTTGATGATCTCGGCCGCACGCCTCCTGAGCTCATCCAGGGAGTGCATTTCCTCGGTCACCGCCGAAAGCCCCAAACCCGAGGGGATCATGGTTTTTTTGTCCATTTTGAGAGGTTAAGTGTGCCGCTCACCTATACATAGGCCCGCCCGCGCCCTCGGCTTCCGGGGGCGCAGGACCCTGCTGCTTCTCGAGCATCTTCTTTGTCTGGTCCATTATCGCGTTGAACTTGTCCCTTATCTCCCCGCCCTTCAGTTTTAGCTGGCGGTTGTCGATCTTCTTCCCAAGGAGCTTGTTGACCGCATCGATGAGCGAGGCGGCGGCGTCCAGATCGGGCAGCGAGACGAACGAGTCCGCGAGTATGTACACCGCGGGTATCCTGCCCTCCATCGCGGTGAGAAGGAGCAGCCCCTCCTCGCCGAAGACGGCGCCCTCCTTGATCGGCTTGAGACTGAGCTTCTTTACCAGGGCTTCGGCCTTTTTGTCGTCGGGTATCGCATAGACCTCGGCCTTCTTCAGCTGGCCGCGCTGGGGGTTTGGGAACCCGCCGAGAAGGTAAAGCGCCTTTACCTTCTTCTCCTTGAGCCACTTGATGATTGCCTCGTTGAGGTCATCGGTGGCGTTGGCCATCACGGGAAGCTCTGATAGGATTGCGACGATGCCCTCCCCCGCGTATATCCTAATCGGATAAGCAGGGCGGTTCTTGTGTATCAGGACGACATGCGGGCCCTCCGGGGCTATTATGTGGCCGACTTCCTTCATCTCGAGCTTCTCTATTATATGCGAGAGCGCCATGTTGCCGGACATGCCGACGCCCGGGAACGCCACGAGCGCCGCTGCGCCCGAGGACTTGAATTTCGCAGTCTCCACTATCTGGACTTTCGGTTGGGCCATCGGCTATTTTACACGGGGTGGAATAAAAAAGGGGGGATTGTCAGCACCCTTCATCCATCTCGCCGTCGCAGTCGTTGTCGAGGCCGTCGCCGCAGGTTTCGTCCCCCGCCTCGACAAGACCGCCGCACCCAGCCCACCGCCGCTCAAGGCACGTCTGGGCCCCTGCCGAACATACGCCCGGCAGCCCGGTGTCGCACGGCCTTTCAGTATCCGTCACGCATTCCTCCGGGCCTATGTAAACCCAAGTCAGGTCCTCGGCGCACTTGTAGACCGACCCGTTGCAGAAGTAGGGGTAGCCTATGTCGGTCTCCGAGTCGCAGTAGGGCGCCAGCTCGGCTTCGGTGTACCACTGGTAGCCGGAGAGCAGGTCTCTGCAGTACTTGGTCCCGCCGTCATCGAGCGTCACGTCGCATGGAACGGTCGCGTCGCATGGCAGGACAGCCTGCTGGTCTGCATCAACGGTTTCCGGGGCCGTCTCGTTAGCGGCGGGCTCATCCGCAGCCAGTAGTTCTTCAGTGACCGGCTCTATCGACCCCTCCCCCACAACACATGCCAGCGCCGGGCCGTCGGGCGCGCCCCTTATCGGGTCGTAGTCGATTACGCCCCGGGACGCGTCGTCGCTCTGGTCGAAGACCAGGGCGGCCACATCCGAGCAGTCCGTGGTGGCCCACCAGTTGCGCTCCAGCGAGACATCGCTGGGCCCGTAGTTGTACGCGCCCCAGCGGCTGGCTGCTATGTCGTTGTAGAAGATGTCGTTGTCCGACAGCCCGGCGCCCAGGTAGATGCCCATCACGCCGGCGAATTCGTTGTACCTTACCCTGTTGCGCGACGACTGCACGATAGCTATGCTGGCATTCAGGCTGTCTGATATCATGTTGCCCTCGATAATGTTGTCGTCCGAGGCGTTAAGCCCTATGCCAAAGCCGGGTATCCCGAGGAGCTGCGTCGCATTCTCGCCGCTGTGGGATATGGTGTTGCGCGAGACCAGGACGTTGGAGGACCCTTGCAGCAATATGCCGCCGACCATCTGGCGCTCGAGGGTATTGTCCCATATGCCTGCGCCGGCAGCGCCGGTCAGTACTATCCCGCCCAGGCCGCCAGCGAAGCTGTTTCCGGACGCCTCCCCGCAGGAGCCGGACATCGTCACAGCAACCGCGTTGTTCGTGAAGCCGCTGTCCAATACGCGGTTGCCGGAGCCCGCGCCCGCGGCAAGGCCTACCGCGAACGGGCCCGCGATCTGGTCGGTGAACTCGCTGTCCTTGACCAGGTTGTAGGACCCGTCTAGCGCCAGGCCTATCGCGAACGGCGGCAGGAGCCGGCTGTAGCTGTTCTGCCGGAATGTGCTGCCGATTACCAAATTGCCGTCCCCATAGAGGCTTGCGCCGCGCGCGTTCTTGGTGAACGTGCTGTTCAAAAGTCTCGTGCCGCGGGAGTAGACCTCTAATCCCTTCTTGCCCGCCTCGTGGCTCCAGCCGGCTTCGCTGAGTGTTGAACCCGCCATAGAGAGCCTTGCCCCGTCTTTGACAAGGAAGCTGAATTCCCTGCTGTCGGACGTGGATGTTATCGCCGAGCGGACGACGTCAAATCTGGCGCCGCTCTCGACGGTTATCCCCGCCTGGCCGTCCTTATTCGGAGACAGCTTGAAGGTCGAGTCCTCGAGGAGGAGCTTGCCGCCCGGTTGGATGACGAGCTTCATGTTCGGGCCGAGGGTGATCATCCTGCCCGTGCAGGCCACCGGTGTGGAAACCACCCACTCGCCGCTGGTGTTCATCGGCGCGTTGCATGCGCCATATGTTATGACGCAGCCGCTGGTGTCAAAGAAGCAGTCGGCCCTGCACCCGATTGTCCCGCCGTCGAACAGCTCAGACTCGCATGTGCCGGCGAGGTCCGAACCGTCGCACTCCTCGCCCTCTTCTGCCACCCCGTTGCCGCACAGGTTCGCGCACACGTCGCCGCCGCACGTTATGGGCTGGCCTTCAGGATATGGCGCGTCGAGCAGCCGGTTGTAGTAAACAGCGCCCTCGAACTTGGAGTCTATCACTGAGCAGTCCGTGGTCCCCCACCAGTTGTTGTCGGCAATCGCGTAGTAGTAGTCCGGGGTCGCTAGCGTCCTTATGTTAACAACGCTGCTTGCCGGGAAGTTGTTGTACGCGTAGGTCGCCTGCGTCTGGTAGTTATAGACCGGATACGGGCTGCCGAAGTCGTTGTACTCGACCGTCAGCCCCTTCGAGTTCCAGGGGTAGAAGTCGTAGCTGCCGGAGCCAAAGAACGTGTTGCCCAGTATCTGCGAGCCGTCCGAACTCTGGGCATAAATGCCGTCGTTACAGCCCGCCAGCGTGTTGCCTGAGACTGTGCTGTTCGGCGAGACGTAGAGGTAAATCCCCCTGGCTGCGCCTAGCACGGTGTTGCCAGACACCTCCACACCGGAGGAGTATCTGGTGTAGATGCCCGCCTCGGAAACCCCGTCAAAGGTGTTGCCGAGGATGCGTGCGCCAAGTGCGCTCTCTACGACGACGCCCTGGAAAGTATCGGAGGTGGCGAAGGTGCTGTTCTGCACTGTCACATCATCCGCCCCTACTTTGACCGCGCTGTTGTAGCCGCTCATCCTGCAGTTTTCGACAGCCGCGCCGGCCCCGGTCACAAGTATCCCTATCCCAATACCGGGAGCCCCCGTAAGCTCGGCGCCGTTGCAGTCGAGGACCGCCCCCGCACCGGAGAGCGTAATCCCATTCGGCAGTGAGTATCTGCCCGCGCAGAGGACTGCGCTTGCCGTGATGACCATGCCGTCCGTCGGCGTCACGCACGCAGGCACCGTGCCGTCGTCGCACTCGGCCGGCTGGCCGGCGGGATACGGCGCATCCAGTATCGGGTTTATGCCGTACGCGCACCCGGTTATGCCCGCCTGTATCGCGCTGCACGAGGTCGTGCCCCACCAGTTCAGGGTGACAGTAGAGTTATACGGCGCGTTGCACACGCCGCCTGTCAGGTACGCGTCGTTGTCGGAAGCTATGTTGTTGTTCCTTATGGTGCTGCGGCTCTGGTAGTTGTAGATGGCCAGATCGTTGTTGCTCAGGTCGTTGCCCTCTATCAGCGTGCCCTGCGAGTTAAGGAGGAAGATGCCGCGCCCCATATACGAGGAGTCCTCCACCGTGTTGCCTATTACCCGGTTGTTGTCGGAACCGTCCAGGGCTATGCCGTGGTGCCCGCCGGAGACCCTGTTGGAGTCGATGACATTGTTGTCAGAATCCCACAGCATGATGCTCTGCCATGCCGAACCGGACTCGATGGTGTTGTTCAGTATGCTGTTGCCGCTAGACCACCCAAGCCGTATGTTGTCGTTAAGGCTCCTTGGCCAGACGCAGTCTTTGACTGTTGAGCCAGTCACGTACTGGAGGCGCATGGTGGTTTCGGCGGCCATGGTGACGTTGCTTATCATCGCGCCGTCAAGGTCGACGAGCATGACAAGACCGACATCGGCATTCTCCAGGGTAAACCCGTCCTGCCTGACGATGTAGTAGACCGGCTTGCCGCCGAGCGTGTTCGACGTGTCTATGTCGTGCACGTAATCGGCAACATGCTCTGAGGTCACGTCTTCACCGACGACGTAGAAGGAATCCATGCTGTTGTCCCTAAGGACGCAGTTCTCCGATTTCATTATCAGGAGGTAGCCCACCGTGTTGCCGGTCAGCACCGCGCTGTTGGACCTGTTGACATACAGCTCCTCGCCCGCGCAGTCTGATACGGTGTTGTCCGTTACGTGTATGTCCGAGGTCAGCGAATTTAGGACTATGCCTACCCTGAAGGAAGAGACTGTGCACCCGCTGACAGAGGTGTGGGACGCGGACATCCTTATCCCCGCTGAGAGGGAATTGCCGCGTATCACGGTGCCGTCGCAGGTGACATCGGTGCCCTGCCCGCTGACGGTTATGCCGTTTGGCAGTGTGTATGTGCCCGAACAGAGGACCGTGTCGGATGTTATCACCATGCCATTGGTCGGGACCGTGCAGGGCGCGCCCGTGTGCACGCATGTGCAGTCAGCCTGGCACGCGTCGGCGGTGGCCGGGTTTGAGTCGTCGCAGTCGCTGTTTGTTGTGCATTCCGCGCCGCAACTGATGTTGCACGCGTGCGTGAGCGCCTGCGTACCAGTGCTGCAGGAGTCCGTAGCCTCCACGCATTCGGATGTGAAGCCTTTTGCATAATCCCAGGTGGCCGCGATGCCGTCCGGGTCGCTCGTGCATGTGGCTATTTCATCCAGGTCGTTGTCCGAACAGTCGACAGGCGTGCCGGCCTGGCAGCCCAATGCCGAGTCGCATGCCTCGGCGCCGTTGCAGTATATGCTGTCCGGGCACACCACCACCGTGCGCGTAGAAAGGGCGCACGCCGCAAGGGTGCATGAGTAGTCGTCCGTCCGGAAGTCGGTCCCGTTGCAGTATGTGGAGTCAAGGGTGTTGCAGTCGGCGGCGACGCTGGCCTCTGCCACGCACTCGCCCGAAATGCATGCACCCTCGTCGCGCATCACCATGTCGCCCGCGCAGTAGTCCAGGTCGAGGTAGTCGCAGTCGGTGTCCGAATGGCACAGCCAGCCGTCCTGGGCTGTGAACGGGAAGTTGTCCCTGTTCGAGCCGGTTATGTTCCTTGGTTGGTCACAGATGCCGTCGCTGTTTGCATCAGTGCACCCTTCTGCCGGGGTGTCATAGTCGCTCCAGTAGTTGCCTCCGCCGCCAAGGTCCCACGTGTTTGCCCCCAAATCCTCAGCCTGGATGCCGTTGCTTATTATGTTGTTGCGGTGCACGGTAGTGCCGGCCGAACTCAGGAACTTCAACCCCTGTTGGGTGTTCCCGGATATCAGGTTCTCGGTCACGACGTTCGACTTGCCGCCTGCCATGACGATGCCCCTGTAGCCGTTGGTCATGTTGTTGTTCTCGACGCTCGTGCTGCTGCAGCCGGACAGGTACATGGCGCCGTCCGTGTAGCCCTTCCATATTATGCCATTGCCTGTGAGGCGGTTATCGGCTATCTCGGCCCTGTCGGCAAGGGACAAGTATATGCCCTT
>JBFYKJ010000116.1:0-29870 GCA_041306005.1 Candidatus Altarchaeota archaeon
AGAGCCAGAAGAGATACAAGCGGTCCGGCGTGCAGATGAAGCAGATGTTCACCGGGCCGTACACCATGGCCGACTGGGCGTTCTACGAGAAGCACGAGAGCAGGAGGGATCTGACGCTCGACCTCGCAGAGGCGCTTGCAAAGGAAGCCAGGGCCCTTGACAAGGCGGGCTGCTCTTACATCCAAATAGACGAGCCCGCGCTGTGCACGCACCCGGGAGAGGAGGAGATGCTCCTTCAGGCCGAGGCGTTAGAGATAATAACAAAAGGGCTTAAGGCATATACCGCCATCCACGTCTGTTATGGGGATTTTGGCATGCTCTTCCCATACGCGCTTGACTTCAAGATAGATTTGATTGACCTCGAGTTCGCGAACAACGGGTTCAGGACCCTTGACGTCCTTCGGCAGT
This sequence comes from Candidatus Altarchaeota archaeon, assembly GCA_041306005.1. Lineage (GTDB taxonomy): Archaea > Altiarchaeota > Altiarchaeia > JAFGQM01 > JAFGQM01 > JBFYKJ01. Next base: position 409 of record JBFYKJ010000116.1, read on the forward strand.
ACGACTTCACGAAGGATCTGGGTTTCGGGGTTGTGGATGTCCACAAGAAAGAAGTTGAATCCGTCGCCCAAGTGAAGAAGAACATAATGCTTGCACTGGATTTCTTAAAGCCCGAGCAGGTGTATCCAAAGCCCGACTGCGGCTTAAAACTGCTCCCGAACGAGGAAGTGGCTTACCTGAAGCTGAAGGCCGTGGGGGATGCGGCTAAGGAGCTTAGGGAAGAGCTCTGATTTTCATAGTCTGAGCATCTAAGATTCCATGGAAAAGATTACCTGCGTTGCTAAGAAATGGGGCAATTCCATAGGAGTCAGAATACCCAAGGAAGTTGTCGATAAAGAAGGTCTAAGAGCTGGCGAACCGATATTTATCCGTATTGAATCTGTTGATTAGAGCTTCTTGAACCTCTCCCTGACTTCCACCATTTTCCCGCAGGTCAGTTTTCCTTCCGGGCACGGCCCAATGACGCAGCCGGGCCCGCCGTCGTGGAACAGGGTCGGCGCGACGGCTTTTGCCTGCTTTAGCATCTCAAGCGCGGCTTCACGTATTTCCCATTGCGTCCTGTTGCAGGTCCTTAAACGGATGAAGTGCAGCAGTTCCCGCGCGTCCATCGTGACAACAATATTAGTCGTTGCGGCATTGGGCAAAACGAAGCGTGCGTCCTCAGGCGGTATGCCCTTCTTTATCAGCTCGTCATACGCCTCGGCGATCCCCCCCATAAGCGCGTCGTATGCCTTCTTAGCCTCGGCATCCTTTGCTATCGTCGGGGGCGTGACATATTCTATCTCCTCCTTCTTGAACTTGACGTACCTTTGGCTCTGCTGGGTGTATGAGGCTATCCTGTGCCTGACAAGTTGATGCGTAAGGGCGCGTGATACCCCCGAGATGCTGAAAGTGAACGTCGCGTGCTCCGTCACGGACGCGTGGCCAAATCCCATGACCATTTTAAGGAACTCAAGGGCTTTTGCCCTGTCCAGGTCCTCGAACAGTTCGGCAGTAGTCTCCTTCTTCCAGGAAGTGAATGCCGCGGCCGCGCAGACCATGTCCGGATCGGGCGTGTGAGCCAATAGTTTTATCTCCATTTCTACCACCGGCTAAGTTTAGCCGGGACGGGTTAAAAAGCCGATTTTTCGGGCAGTTACAGCCGGTTCCTTTTCCTAATGCAGGCCTTTTGTTTTTTCTAACGGGAACGATTAACTAAGCGATGGCTTCTGCAGCAATCATCGGCGGGTACGGCGGGATGGGGCGGCTCTTCGCCCGTATCCTGAAGAAGAACGGCTTTGAGGTAGTGATAGCCGGGCCGACGGCGGAGAAGGGGAAGAAGGCGTCTAAGGAGCTTGGTGTCCCGTACGAGCAGGACAACAAGAAGGCGGCCAAGGCAGCGGACCTGGTGATAATAACCGTCCCGATAACCAGGACTGAAGCAGTCATCAAAGAGGTGGCGCCGGTGATGAAACCCGGCTCCCTCCTCATGGACCTGACTTCGGTCAAGAAGGGCCCGTGCGAGGCGATGGCAAAAGCGGCCCCAGCGGGCGTTGCTGTCCTCGGCTGCCACCCTGTCTTCGGGCCGATGACTTCTTCCTTCAAGGGCCAGAACTTTGTGCTCTGCCCTGTGCGCGAGAACAAGTGGGTGCAAAAGTTCAAAGACCTGCTGAAAAAGGAAGGCGCTAGGGTGACGGTTTGCACCTCCGAGGAGCATGACAAAGCAATGGGCGTCATACAGGGGATGACACACTTCATGCTCATCTCGGCGGGGATTACGATGAGCGACCTCGATTTTGACGTTAAGGGCACCAAAGACTTCGCATCGCCCGTTTACCAGCTCGTCATTGACCTTGTCGGGCGCATACTCGGGCAGGACCCGAGGCTCTACGGCGAGATACAGCTGAACAACTCCGAGACCAAGGTGGTCAGGGATGCTTACTTGCGTGCCGCCAAGCGCCTTGACGCGCTCATCTCAAAGGGCGACGAAGACGCATTCATCGAGGAGATGGCGCGCGCCGCAAAGCACTTCGGCGACACCGAGGGCTCGCTGAAGCGCACGCAGGAGATCCTGAAGAAGTGAGGATCCGCACGAGGACAAGATGAGAATAAACATAGGCGTCATAGGCAGCAAGAGGACCTCGGGGGCGAACCTTAAGATCGCCGAGGCCGTTGGCCGCGAGGTCGCCAAGGCGGGCGCAGCCCTGATATGCGGCGGCAGGGGGGGCGTCATGCGCGCGGCCGCCAAGGGCTGCAAGAAAGCCGGCGGAATCTCGATAGGCATCCTCCCTCTCCTTGACAAGAGCGACTGCGACACCGACTGCCTGGAGATCGCGCTCCCGACGAGCATGGGCTTTGGCCGGAACATCTTCATCGCGTCCGCGAGCGATGTCCTGATAGCTATAGACGGGAGCTACGGCACGCTTTCCGAGGCCGCATTCGCGCTCAACTACGGGCGCCAGGTCATCGTCATAACGGGCACCGGCGGGACTTGCGACTACCTGGCAAAAGGCATATTCGACATCAAGACGGCGAAGGGCGCGAAAGAAGCCGTGAAGCTAGCTATCAAGCTCGCTAAGAAGTGACGGCCTGGAGCCGATTTGAACTCTGCAATGGCCCCAAAAGTAATAGACTCATCAGGCATAATTAACGCGCGCGACAGGGAGCTGGAGGGCTCGTTCTTGGCCCCGCCCTCGATAGCGTCGGAGCTAAAGGACATCCAGTCGCGGCTCAAGTTCGAGGGGGCCGTCGCATCGGGCGCCATAAAGCTGCGCCAGCCGGATAAGAAGTCTCTTGACGAGGTGTGGGCCGCGGCAAGCAAGAGCGGGACGCTTTCCCTTCTCTCGGAGACCGACCTTGAAGTCCTGGCTCTCGCCAGCGAAGAGAAGCTCCCGCTCGTCACCGACGACTACGACCTGCAGAACATGTGCACGATACTCGGATTGAAGTTTGAGAGGGTATCGATGCGCGGGATACGGGGCGCACTAACCTGGAAGAAGAAGTGCGCTGCGTGCGGGAAAGCGTATAAGGGCGATGCCTCGGAGTGCGAGGCATGCGGGTCGACGAGATTTAAGGTTGTAAAAGGCAAGTGATTGTACTGCAGCACTTTAGGATATCCAGCCCATCATCGCCTTCCCGAAGTAGGCCACCATCAGGTACCTGGGTATCTTCCCTATTACCGCCGCCAGCAGGAATTTCTTCCACCCGTATCTTAGCGCCCCGGCGATAAGGCCGACAAAATCTATCGGGGTTATCGGGAAGGCCGCAGCGGCGACGATGCCCCAAAAGCCGTACTTCTTGAACACCTCCTTGGCTCTCTTGTACTTGCCGCCCTCTTTGCCCTCCGCATCAATCAGCCTCTCGCTGCCGGCGCCGATGAAGTAGCCGGAGAGTTCCCCTATCCCCGATGCTATCCCTGAAACGACTCCGACCAGCAGCGGGTCTAAGGTGTTTGACGCCGCGAGGACGACAGCCACCACCGGGACCGGCAGGAAGAGGACCATCGAGAGGGCGAGGACTGCGAAGAACAGGACGACGTAGCCGAACGGGCCAGACAGGCTTTGGGTTATCGCGGAGAAGGGGAGGTTAGGGATAGCAAGGGCAAGAGCTATCAGGAGTATCGCGAAGAGCACCAAGTACGACTGCGGGCTGGAAAGCTTCTTGTTCAAGGTTTTGAAGTCCATAAGTTTCAGGGCGTACCGGCGGAGCCTCAGGGCCGACAGCGGTCAGGGCGCCCCATGCCGCGGGGGCCTTTTGGATTCCCGCTCCCCCGGCGGCTGCTTGCGCTGGAATAGAAGCCTCCTTACATTTTCGATGCTTGTAGTTTTCTTTGGCTGCGCTTCCTGGCGCGCTCTTGCCATTCGGTCATGCTCTTTAAGGCGCTGGTCTATAATCCGTACGGCCCTGACGACCCCCTCCCTTTTATCGGGGTCCGGCTCGATCCTCATATTCTTCATAAGGGCCTCCCTCACCTTCTCGAGCTTTGCAGGCGGGGCTCCGTCGGGGGCAAACCTTATGACGCGTTCAAAATGCTCCTTTACCCTAAGCTCGTCGAACTTCGCATCTACCTCGGTTATGTGGTCGTTGCCCGTTGGTCTTGCGGCCCGGGCGGGTATTTCGTGGCCCGGCTCCCGGGGCGGCGCACCCCTTTCGATTTTTATGTATTTTTTCCCGCCGATAACCACTTCTTCGTTTTTTTCATCCATTGCAACCTCCTTTGGCCAGTTTTGTTTTATCCCCTCGGGTAAGACCCGAGCATCTTGAAATACGTAGTCTTAGCCCTGACATCGTCCAGCACCTTCCTCACCTTGGCGTCGTCCTTGTGGCCCTCCAGCTCTATGATGAACAGGTAAGCCCACTTCTTCTCCCTGCTGGGGCGGGATTCTATCTTCGTCAGGTTTATGCCCGCTTTCGCAAACGCGCCGAGCATGCCATAGAGCGCCCCGGCCTCGTCCTTCACGGCGACGATGATGCTGGTTTTGTCCCCCCCTGTCGCGGCGGACGCTGTTTTCGACAGCACGAAGAACCTGGTCTCGTTGTCCTCGAGGTCGGATAGGTTGTCTATGAGTATCTTCAATCCGTACTTCTCGGCCGCGCTCCTGGAGCCTATGGCCGCGACCTTGGGGTCTTTCAGCTTCGCTACGCTTGCCATCGCCCCGGCCGTCGAGTAGTCCGCGCTGCCGCGCATCTTCGTAATCATCTTCGGCAGCTTCTTGCCCAGCAGCCTTGACAGCTTGCCCATGCACTGGGCGACGGCCTGCGGGTGGCTGCGGATAGTCCTGACGTCCTCAAGCCTTCCGACCCCGGCAAGGACATGCCTTATCTGGTGGTATATCTCGGCCCGGATGGGTAGGTCGTATTTCCTCAGGCACTCTATGGTCTCCTTGACGCTGCCCTCGGTGGAGTTCTCAAACGGGACGACGCCGTATTCCGCCTTTCCTGAGGCCACCGCCTCGAACACCTGGGTTATGCTGCCCACATACCCGAAATCCCCCTCCCTAAAGTGCCTGTGCGCAGCCTCGTCGGTGAACGTTCCCACCGGCCCGAATACGGCTATCTTGGCCATCACGGATGCTCGGCCGCCTTTTATAAGCTGCGGCCTGCCCTTTATTTATAGTTATCCGCTTAAAATTAGCTCATGGAGAACGTGTTCCGCGCGTATGACATACGCGGCGTGTACCAGAAGCAGATAACGCTTGATTTCGCCGAGCACATCGGCCTCTCGTTTGGCACGGTCCTTGGCAACAAGGGCACGGTCGTGCTTGGGCGCGACGCCCGCCACGGCGGCCAGGAGCTGCAAAACGCAGTCTCAAAGGGCCTGAACCGCGCCGGCGTCGACACGGTAATGCTGGGCATGCTCCCCACCCCTGTCATAAACTACTGCTGCGCCAAGGAGAAGGCATCCGCCGGCGTCATAATCTCCGCATCCCACAACCCGCCCGAGTACAACGGCATCCGCTTCAGGAAGGGCAGCGGCGCAGGCTACCCGGAGTGCATACCCGACGTCAAGAAGACCTACTTTTCCAAGTCCTGGAAGGCGCCCGGCGGCGGGCACGAAAGGAACGCAGACAGCGAAAAGGTGCTGGAAGCCTACCTAGAAAACGTAGTCGGGAAGACTGTGATGAAAAAGCCGCTGAAGATAGTCGTCGACCCGGGCAACGGGGCCGCATGCGGCTGCGGGGTCTCGCTCTTCAAGAGGCTGGGCTGCGAGGTCACGGCCATCAATGACACGCCGGACGGGGACTTCCCCGGGCGGAGCGCGTACCCGAACGAGCGGACGCTCGGCGGCCTGCAGGAAGCTGTCAAGAAGGCGAAGGCCGACATGGGCGTCGCGTACGACGGCGACGCGGACAGGGTGGTGTTCGCCGACGACAAGGGCAGGGTCATCTCAGCCGAGGAGGCGGGCGTTCTCATGGTGCGGGAGATACTATCCGAGAAGAAGGGCGAAGTCGCGCTAAACGTCGACTGCTCGATGTCGGTGGAGGAGGAGGTCGTGAACCGCGGCGGGACCGTAAAGAGGATACGGGTGGGGGACGTGTTCCTCGCCGACGCGGTCGAGAACGGGGCGATATTCGCGATGGAAAGTTCCAGCCACTTCGTCGTGCCTAAATACTTCGGCTTTGACGACGGGCTTGCGGTGTCGGCCTACTTGGCCCAGATAGTCTCCGAGAGCGGGGACAAGCTGTCGGAGCTGACAGAAAAGGTGCCGAAATACCCGACGATAAGAAAGGAGATGCACGTCCCGGACGACAAGAAGTTCAGGGCGATAGAGATACTGACAGAGCTATTCCGCTGCAGGAGCCCGCTCACGATAGACGGCGTCAAGCTTGTTTACCCGTGGGGATGGGTCCTTGCAAGGGCGTCGAATACGCAGCCCATGCTCCGGCTGACGGCCGAGGGGAAGACGGTGGAGGACGCGGAGCACATGATAGAGGAGCTCGAGGACGCAGTCAGGAAGTGCCTTTGAGACGGCGGCCCAAGCAAGCCGGAAAGAGAATCCCGGCGTAAACGTCTCAACACTCCGGGAAGAGAATCCCGGTCAATAGTCCAAGCAAGCCCGCCATATGCGTCGGCTATGGCCGGACAGCGGCCCTGGCCTTCATCCTTCCGATGATGTACTCGCGCAACTTATCGGGCGTAGCGAAGTCATCGTCAGTGCATTCATAGAGCTTGCCCTCCCCCCTTAATCTTTCGGTCTCCCTAAGCACTTCCTGGCGCCCCCACTTTCTAAGGATAGCGGGGTCTATGACTTCAGGCCGGCAAAATACCAAGTCGGCATCCTTCAGTTCCCTAGCGCGAAGCCTCCTCCAAGGGTTCTTCCATGACAAGCCCCGTATAGAAATACTGAAGGGGATGCCATCGTGCTTAGTGCGGAACTCCTGATTTCTCGGACGCCGAAATCCGAATTTAGTCTCCTCGCCGGTTAGCGCACACACGATGTGCTGCGCTCTATTCACGGAATCCCCTATGCCATGCGTGCAAATGGCGTATATCCTAAACGGTTTTTCGGGCGCTCTTTCCTGCATGATGTAATTTATCCGCAAGAGAATAAAACATCAGGCATCCAGCGCCTCGTTCACCAGACTATCGGCCTCCCGCTGCATGGGGTCTTCCCTCGGGCGGTGGGTGTAAGTGACTTTCTTGAACTTTGACTCCTCGATCTTCGCCTTCCCGAAGAGCTCCTTTAGGCGGGGCTCCTTGACCTTGTACTTCCCGGTGAGCTGCCTGACTATCAACTCACTATCGGAGAAGACGCTTACTGAATCACCGAATTCCCTTGCTTTCTTTAGCCCTTCTATGACCGCGGTATACTCGGCGACGTTGTTCGTCGCGATCCCCAGCCGTTTTCCCCTTTCAAAGAGCCTCTTCTCGCCGTCGTAAACAAGGAATGCGCATGCCGCCTTCCCCGGGTTCCCCCGGGAGCCCCCGTCTGTGTATACTTTTATCATTCTGGATATGCCCCTACCTCTTCCTTGCGATTATCTGAGTCCTTGTGACTATGCAGTCCTTCCAGCGGCTCCGCTCCTTGGACTTTTCCATCTTTAGTATGTCGTAGCCCGCGAGCAGTTCTTCTGCCTCATGCTCGCTTATCGCATGGTGCGGGACGTCGCCGTCCGGCATGTCTATGCCCAGGAACGTTCCTTTCTCGACCTCGACGGTGCCGGCCGTCCTGGCCTCCTCTATGAACTCGGGGGGCACAACTATCATAAAGAAGACTCCCCGCTTTTTCAGGACGCGGGTAGCCTCCCTGAAATAAGCCTCTATATCCCTCCTGTAGCCGTGGTTGAGGACGTTGACTGATATTATCGCATCAAAATACGCGTCCGGGAAAGGCAGCGCCTTTATGTCGGCCTTTGACACTTTAACCAGCCCGGACAGCCGCTCCTTCCCGCACGCTTCCCTTAGCGAGTCAAGACCGGACTCTGCGATATCGACGGCGTGCACTTCGATCCCCCTGCGCGCGCAATAGAGCGTGTGCCTGCCCCTGCCGCAGCCGAGGTCCAGTACCCTCATGCCCGGCTTTAGGTATTCCTTCGCGAACTGCACGAAGGCCTCGTGCGGCTCGTCGATTTTGAAGGTCTTGTGCAGCTCGTTCCAAGTCGCCATTTTATATGCTGATAGTCTTTGACGGTCCTCTCATGTTTATTTCTTCCTTGCGATTACCTCGATGTAAGTGAGCAGCATCTTCGCCCACGGGCTCACATACTTGGACTTCCTCATTGTAGTTATGTCAAATCCCTTAAGAAGCACCGTGAGCTCGTCCTCCGTGAAAAGGTGGTGCGGTATGTCCTTGTCCAGCACCCCGAGCCTAAGGAAGGTCCCCTTCTCGACCTCTTCGGTATCCGGCTTCTTTGTCTCCCCATAAAGCTCCATCGGCGACTCGAAGAGGAACAGCATGCCGCCCGGCCTAAGGACGCGGGTTATCTCCTTGAAGTAGTTTCTTACATCTGCCAGGTAGCCGTGGTTCAAGACGTTAACAGAGAACGCGGCGTCAAAATACCCATCGGGGAACGGCAGGTCCTTTATGTCCGCTTCGGTGACCTTCAGCAGCTCGAATAGCCCCTCCCTCCCGGCCTTCTCCCGCAGGTGCGTGACCGCGGTGTTCGCGGAGTCGACGCCGTGGACTTCTATGCCCCTCTTGGCGCAGTGGACCGCGTGCCGGCCCTTGCCGCAGCCGATGTCCAGCACCCTCATCCCGGGCTTCAGGCAGTTCTTCGAGAACTCGGCGAACCTCTCGTTCAGTTCGGTCTCTTCCCGCCCCTTGTGCAGTTCGTTCCAGTCGGCCATTTGATGCGCAGGCTCTTATTGCCCGAGGGCTAATATTACGCGATGGGCGGCAAAAAAGCGGACAGGGTTTCAAAGCAGTTGGAAACTATTTACTCAAAGCTCTTCGCTTCCTTCGGCCCGCAGGGCTGGTGGCCTGCCAAGACGCGGTTCGAGGTCATCGTTGGAGCCATCCTGACGCAAAACACCAACTGGAAGAACGTCGAGGCGGTCATCGCGGAGATGGAGAAGAGGGGCCTCCTTAGACCCAAGACCCTGGACCTGGTACCGCTGGCCGAGCTTGCCCCGCTCCTGAAGCGTTCCGGCTACTTCAACCAGAAGGCGAAGAAACTGAAGGCGTTCATGAAGTACTTCGAGAAGTATGGCTTGAGCGTGGAGGCAATGATGCGCGGGGACAAGGACGCGCTCCGCCGCGAGCTCCTCGGGGTCTGGGGCATAGGCCCAGAGACCGCGGATGCGATCCTTCTCTATGCCCTTGACAAGCCGGTTTTCGTCGTAGACGCATACACGCGCAGGGTCTTTTCCCGCATGGGGTTTGTCGCCGACGGCGTAAGCTACGAGGACCTGCAAAGGTTCTTCGAGTCGCGCCTGGCCCCAAGCGTCCCGCACTTCAAGGAGTTCCACGCGCTCATAGACGAGCTGGCGAAAAGGCACTGCAGGCCAAGGCCCATGTGTAGTGAATGCCCGGTCGGCGGCTTATGTAAGTCAAAAGGTAAATTAGCGTAGCGTAACGCGGCATAAAGCGTAGCGTAACGCGTAATAATCAAAAAAGCGGACAAATATGGCTAAACGCGAATCCCGAAAGCGCAAAGCAGCCTCCGAGGCGATGACAGTAGCAAAGGTCCCGGTCTACGTTGTGGGGAGATCATTCAGCAAGGCGCTCGCCATACTGATACCCCCTCAGATAATCCGGAGCTCCAGCTTCTTCTCCGGTTTGAAGAGGCTTGGCGACGCGGTGACGGACTTCGGCGCGCCCCCGGGCACAAAGCCAAAAGGCCTCGGCCCGGCAAAGAGCGGGACGGACTACATAATCAGGAAATCCGGCGGCGCGGTCGCAGACACCGCTATAGGCATCGCCCTGTTCGGGATGCCGGTCACCCTTGTCACAGCCATACTCTCCGACGGCTTTAAGGTCGCCTCCAATGTGCTCAAGGGCGCAAAGACGAATGACGAGGAGTACCAGGACCTGGGCGAGTTCTTTGGCGACATGGGCGACGTCTCGGGCAAGTTCATGCTGCTATTCGACGTCCCCAGCAAGCAGGGCGCAAAGGACATCCGGGGATCGATAGACCACCTGGCAAAGCATCTTGACATTGAAGGCCGGCTGACCGACCCGATATCAAAGGAGCTTGACGGGCTTCGCAAGTCGTGCGACCCGTCGAAGCTGAAGTGCATGTGCGACGAGGACCGGTGCAGGCTGTCGGAGGCGATAAACGACCGGCTGGCAAGGATAGCCGAGCTGAAGCTGTCCGACGCGCGCATAGACCTGGACACCAATGGGATAAAGAGCTTCCTCAAGTCCCCTACTGTCCCAAACATGAGGGGCATGAAAGACTCGCTTGTCACGGGCCTTAACAGCAAGGGTGTCGCGGTTATGGACGCGCAAGAGAGACTGGTCGAGGAGATGGTCGCGTCATTCGAGTCGTTCTCCACAGACGACTTCCACAACAGGCTTGATTCCCTTATGTGGAAGGAGCGCGAGGCGCGGGGAAAGGCGAAACGCGCTGTGGGGAAAACAACCCGCAAGGGCTATAACATCGCCCGTTCGCTTGCCAAGCTGACTTACAGGGGCGCCTCGATATTCGGCAGGCACTATGAGGATGAGATAAAGGGCTTGCTCAAGTAAAGAACGCATTGAGCCATGCCCGAGCCGCGCACCCAGTTATCAGCAGACCGCCCCGACGTCTATCTCCGCCAGCGCCGCCGGGTACTCGAGCCCGAATGCGGAAAGGACTTCAGGATGGATCTCGCCGAATACGCCGGCTCTTTTGCCCTTCACGAGTATCTCCCCGCAGCGGCCTTTTATGAAGGTCTTGTCCTGGCTTTCCCTTAGCTTGTACTCGGTCCCCAGTCCCCGGAGTATGGCCTCGACCGCGGACTGCATCTCCGAGAAGTTGACCTCGTTGTCCAGCAGCCCCAATCCTAGCATCCTCCTGTTTTGCCAGTCCTTCTCGCCGGGCGCGACGTCGTCCAGCTCGAAGACTTTTTGCGGTATCCTCCTCTTTTTGTTATACGCAAGGGTAGTCAGGAGTGTGGTTATCGCCGACGTCCTCACCACAGTGAAATCCTCGGTCCGCGGGTTCTTTATCCTGACCGGCTTCGCGGCCAGCCTGGCCTTCCCGATAGTCGCCGGGTTCGTGAGCGTGAAGGGTACGGTCTCCTGGTAGCCGAGGCCGATGGCAAGCGTCTTGGCAAGCGATGACGCCTCCTCGAGGGCGTCAGCCTTCCCGATAGTGGATATCTTCGTCCCCTCGGGCTGGAAGTTCTCGTAGCCGTAGGCGATTGCGATGTCCTCGACGAGGTCCATGGGGTGGAGTATGTCCGCGCGGGAGCAGGGCACAAGGACGTCGATGCTGTTCTCGTCCGCCCTCTTTATCCCAAAGCCCATCCTGCTGAGCATCCTGCCCATCATGTCGTGCTTCATCTGCATGCCGAGCAGTTTGTTCGCATAGCCGACCTTAAGGTTCATCACCTCGGGGGACAGGTCCAGCTTTTCCGCCCCTACTTGGACCGAGACTATCTGTCCCCCCCTGTCGGCGAGCGCGGCAAGGACTATGTTCAGGGCGTGCCTCAGCGCGGGCTTGTTGGTCCCGGTCATCTCGATAAGCAGGTTCGCCGTCCTTCCGGTCACGCGGGTCCTGTCTGCGTTGATTATCGGCGGCAGGGAGACCACGCCGTCGCGGTCGAGGACGAGCGGGAGCAGTTTCCTCCCTTCGAGTATGTGCTTATAATCGACGCCCTTCGGGTGCTTCTCAAGGACGTCCCCGAGAGTCATCTCCTGCGCAAAGTCGAGCGGGATGAACTTCTTGTCCCCGGGCCTGACCGCCCTGTATTCATAAGGGGGCTTTGTCTTGTCGAAGTCGTGTATCCCGATGGCGACCTTCGACCTGCGCCTCCCGTGCGACGAGTGGAGCGCCTCCTGCATCTGCATCATCGAGAGGAGGACTTCTTCTGTGACGGGCAGGTTCTTGATTATCGCCGCGGCGATGAATGGCCGCACGCTTTTGACGCTCTCGTCGACTGAAAGCTTTATGCTTGAATCCGCGACCCTGTAGTCCCTAAGGCCGGCGTCTATCCCGGTGAACGTCCTGTAAGCCCGGGCAAAGCCCTCGACAGAAAGTATGTCCGGCCGGTTGGGGAAGACCTCGAGGACTATCCTCTCGTCGCTGACCTCCTCGACGCTGGTGCCAAGCATCGCCGCCCGCTCCTCGACCTCCTTTAGGGGCACCCTCCTGCCGACGAGGCGCATAAAGTCGCCAGTGGAGAATTCTACCGTAGGCATCTTATCCGGATTCCTTCAGGCACGCACCCGGCGCCGCCATGATCCGCGCCAAAAGCAAATGCCGGCTTATTTAAGTAGAGCAAATTTAAAAGGGAAGTATGGCCAAAGCGGCTTCATTCACGGCGGTGCTGGCATTGTGTCTGGTGTTCCTGGCAGCCTCGGCGTCGGCCGCGCCCAGGGGCGGTCCCGACGGTGGGATAAGCATAAGCCTCGAGGGGCTGCTGGTCGCCGCGGTGCTGATTGTGATAGGCGCCATAATGATGCCCTCGCATTCGGAGCTGATACGGATTCTTGGCATCATAATAGTGATAATCGGCATCATAAGGCTGATAACCTCTTTGCTGTGAGGGGGATAACCTCCCGGTTACGGGGCCGGCAGCCCCCCGGTTACGGGGCCGGCAGCTTTTTGCGACGGGGGCGTAACGAAGGCGCCCGAAGCTTTTTGTTCTCTTACCCTCAATACTAACATGGGCAGCCTACGACTCTTTGTATCGCTCCTTGCGGCGCTGGCGCTTCTTTCTCCCGCCCTGTGCGCCAACGGCACTCAGGGCAATGCAAGCAACGCGACGCCATCATCCGAAAGCCTGGATCTCAACAACCTCTCGCTCCCTACTCTTAAACTCCCCAATGCCTCCGATATCAAGCTCCCCAAGGTCAACTTCAGCGACTGGGGCGACAAGCTTAAGAACGCCACGTCGGGCGACGGCGGGCCCGTGGACTCGGTAGTCGGCTTCCTGACGGACGCGAGCCCGTTTCTCTTGCTGGTGGCCGGCATAATACTCCTAATCCTGTCGGGCTTCGGCAAGCTCGTCGGCATGCTACTCATAGGATTGGCCGTTGTCAGGCTGCTCATACTGATGTTCTCGGGATGAGCGGCGCAACCCTGCATAACCGGAATACTGTTCAAAAATGCCCGCATGCGACGTATGTGGTTCAGAGCCCGCGGCAATCACGTGCCCGCTATGCGGCGCGAGGGTCTGCAGGTCATGCTCCCTCCCGGGCGCCTGCAAGAGGTGCTCAAGGGGCAGGTCCGGCAGGTCTTGAGTCCTGAGTCCTGGGCCTTGAGTCCTGAGTCCTGGGCCTTGAGTCCTGAGTCCTGGTACTGGGTCTTGTATGAACGGGGTTCGAAGGCCGGTTTCCGCCCAAAACCGCTTTTTAATCCGGGTTTGTCTAATTATATGCCTAAACAGCCCCCCAAAATGATAGGCAAGAAATCGAGCAGGCTAGTAGATCTTGAGTATATGATACCAAAGGAGCACAAGCCCCTTCCCGAGGTCGTAGAAGACGCCCCCTCGGAGTGCGTCTCAGGCGAGACTGCCTGGGTGCGCGCGGTGTGCCACTCCTGCGGCAGGAGCTCTGACGAGTCGCCGCTGATGCCCGTGTTCTACGGCGGCGAGGATAGGTGGATGTGCCCGGTCTGCCTAAAGAGCAGCATGGCGATAGCATCCTCACCTGCGGGCAGCTACACCGAGGAGAAGCAGGACTGGGACGCGCCCCCAGCCAGCGGGAGCGCGATGTCGATGTTCGACTGAGCGCAACGGGTTCGATGCGCGGCCCACCTGCGCAATTATATCCTTAGATGCGTTTTTGCCCGTTGCCCGGTGGATGCAATCAAGGGATTTATATACTTTTATTTTGCTAATACTACCGTCCGACCCGGCTGGGGGGAATTTTGGCCCGGAAAAGTATTTAAATAACCCTAGGCATTAAGTTTTGGGGGATTTTGGTAAGATGGAAACCCGTATAGAGAACAAAGGCTCTGCCCGGTACAAGGTGCTCGCATTATTTGCTGTTTTCCTAACTGTTGGGATATCGACGATAGCCCTCCCGATACTCTCGCCCGAACCGAATTGGCTGGGGATAGGCGACCGCCTTGTGATCGAAACCGACAACGGCACCATTCAGGTCACACTACAGAAGTGCGACCAGAATGCCGAGGGCTCCATAACCTTATATAATGCCACCGTCACCGGCTTGCTGCAAAACCAGTCAGACGGCTTGGACTGCACCCCCTTCAGCAGCGTTGGCACAGACTGCAGCCTCGAGGACTTTGGCATATGCTCCGATGACGATATAACCTCATCGGCATCAAGAGTCAACTTCTCGCTTGAGACGTGCACCGCGGGGTATGCCTGCGACTGCTACGACCGGTTCCTCGTGAACCTGACTTATGCGCCAAGGACCTGCCCGTACATCACGGTCTCATTGGGCGCGGCCAGCTCCATCGCCAAGATGTGGTTCAACGGCAGCGACGCCTCGTCAAGCACTATTTTAATACCCCTCCTGAACAGCACCCTCGAAGAGGCGAACGGCAACCTGGACGACGGTGTCTGCGACGAGGGCGACAACTGCCCGAACGTGACCAACCAGGACCAGCTTAACAACGACTCGGACCTGTGGGGCGACGCCTGCGACAACTGTGTCTCCACCTTCCAGACCGACCAGAACAACAGCGATGAGGACCCGCTGGGCGACGCCTGCGACAACTGCGTGTTCGTCAACAACACGGACCAGAACAACTCGGACACAGACTCTCTCGGCGACGCCTGCGACAATTGCTGGAACGTAACGAACGAGGACCAGCTTAACTACGATAGTGACGGCTACGGCGACGCCTGCGACAACTGCATGTACAACGCCACGGCATCCGACGGGACGCCCGACAACCAGTCGGACCTGGACCTGGACGGCGCCGGCGACATCTGTGACTGCGACCCGCTCAATGCCAGCATAATAGGCATGATAGCCTATTTCGCCGACAACGACGGCGACGGCTTTGGCGACCCGCTCAACGTCTCGCTCTTCTGCCCGGGAGAGAACACGACAGGCTATATAGAGAATAACACGGATTGCAACGACAGCAACGACACTATAAATCCGGGCGGGACAGAAGTCTGCGACGGCGTGGACAACGACTGCGACGGAGAGATAGACGAGGGCCTGGGGACGACCACATGCGGGCTTGGCATCTGCAACCACACGATAAACAACTGCGTGTCGGGCGTTTGGCAGGTTTGCAACGCGACTGAAGGCAACTCCACCGAGATTTGCGACTCGCTTGACAACGACTGCGACGGCGAGACCGACGAGGATTATCTAGACCTAGGCGACGCCTGCTGGTCTGGCGGTATAGGAGCTTGCAACGTCGAAGGCATAATGATTTGCAACGCCGAAGGCAACGGCACTGAGTGCAATGCCGTCGGGACTCCGACGGGTGAAACCTGCAACGGCAAAGATGACGATTGTGATAACCAGACCGATGAAGACGGCGTATGCACTAAGAAAAGCGGAGGCGGCGGCGGAGGCGGCGGCGGAGGCGGCGGCGGAGGAGCCGGCGGATTCATGCAGATAGTCTCATCCGACCTGCTAAAACCCCCCGAGGAGCCTGAGCTCCCGCCTGCGGAGCCGAAGCCCGGCTGCAACTGCACCGAGGACGGCGCTGACATAAGCGTCTTTGAGGCCGGCGGCACGGTCAACGTCACGATACGGAAGCTGGACGACTGCGAGTGGAAATATGTAATCCTGGTCACCGACCCGCAGCTCGTCGGCGAGAAGGCATTCATCCTCGAGGAGAGCGGCCAAACCGAGTCGTTCACCTTCGACGCGCACCCGGAGTGGATAGAGTCGAAAGCAAGGCTATACTGCTGGGAGGCGTACGAGAAGGGCCAGATAGACGACTACATAGACATGGAGGTAATCAGGCGCGAGGCCCCAGGGCCCGGAGGGCAGGCTGGCGACTCCCCGACAGGCTTTGCGGTAAGGGGCGAAGCCCCGTGGCTGCTGGCCTTGCTGGTCTTCCTGGCACTCTTGCTCATGCTCCTCCTCCTGACCATGCGGCGCAGGAAGAAGGAGAAGGAAGCAAGCATCTCCAGGCGCGGAGTGAAAAAAAGGTAAGCGGAGGCCAACCTGATGCCCCTCCTTTTTTGCCGCGTTCCCTTGAACTAGTCCCTTACCTTTTTATCCTTCTTTGTCTTAATTGATAGCAGTGTCTATCCCCCGAATGGGTCTATAATCCCCAAGATGGCCAAAACCGCGCGCATAAGGAAAAGCCCCATTAAGTCTAAACCCCTGCCGCCGCGCAGGGCCCCGCCAGCGGGCGGGCCCAAGGGCCCGAACATCGGCATGTTCGCCCTTTTGGCCGCCCTTGCAGCATCCGGGCTTTTCTACTTGTCTGTCTCCCCGCAGGGCAACAACCTGACGGGCGCGGCCCTCACAGACCTGGATATATTCAGCCTTCTCTACGGCAACCTGACGGGCGCCGAAGCGCTCGTCGGCGGCCCTCTGGAATCTGCAAGCGTCGGCTGCACGCCGCCCTACCCCGGCCCGTGGGTCATAAGCGGCACCTCGCAGGTGGTGTGTGAAGACGAGGACATAAACATCGACGGGGGCATCTCAATACGCGACACGGCGAAGCTCACCCTGATAAACTGCACCCTGAATTTCACCAACGCATCCGGGACCGACCCGATATTTGTCGTCGCGGGCAACGCCGCCGTAATCGCCAACGACACGTTCTTCGACAACTTGACCGGCTTCACGTCAATGGACAGCGCAACAATCAACTTCACCCGGTGCGCCATGCGCAAGGGATTCAGGCCGAAGAGCGAGATAGGCCTCCCAAATCTAATGGGCAACTCCGTGAACTACTTCAAGGACACCTATTTTGTGGGCATAACCGAGAGCACCGGCTGGACCAAAGGCTTATACCAGAACGCGGTCTACGGCCCGCAGCTGGGGATCTACGACAACAGCAACAACACCTTCATAAACTGCACGCTGAACCAGAGGTATTACATCTACGGCAACAGCTATACCCGCATAATGAACTCCCGCAGGACGATAACGGACTCGTCCATGAACTTCATAGGCGTAAATGCCCGCGTGTACATAACCGATTCATATTTCAGGGACGGCTTTTGCGTCAACAACAACGCCTACGTATCGGCTGACAACGCAACATGGCACGGCTCGATAGGCTTTGGAAACGACGTGGACGCGGTTCTCAGGAACTCCAGGGCCGTCGCCGACCTGACCTGCCGCGGGGACTCGAACATAACGCTCGTGAACACCACGATAGGTAGCCCCTCATACGGCTGGCACATAGTCCAGATAGACGGCAGCAAGACCGCGTGGGTCAAAAACCTGGCATCGGGCAGGCGGCTTTACGAGACCATAAACTCCACTACGAACTTCACGGTCGCGTACTCCAACACAAGCGCCGTACGAATTATATTGTCGGTTGTCAGCCCCTCGGTGTCGCACATAAACAACAGCAACATCACGTCGCTGTACATAATGCCAGGCGCCGGCGACGACATGACCGTGCGGGACATGTACGTCGACAGCAGGCTCAACGCATCCCTTTCCAGCGGCACGACCGCGTTCTCCTCCCGGATAAACCGCACGATCCTCAGCTCGATATCAGTGTGGGCCCGCTCAAATGCAAAGGCAAGGGTCGAAAACATGACGGGCATGTACAACCTTTTTGCGATGGACAGCTCGCGCGTCAACGCGTCGAGAGTCAACGTCACCGAGGGCGGCTTTGGGGGAATATGGGGCGTGTATATCGGCCATGTCACAGAAGTGAGCACGTACTGGGACCGGTGCTCGGCAGACTTCACGCACTTCGCCTCCTCCGAGACCGCCGCCCCGGTCTGCAATCTCGAGTCCGTCTGGACGCCGACCCTCGCTATCATAGCCAGGGCCAACGCCACGATCAACGCCTCAAAGGTCGCCCTGCCGCCGGGCTCTTACGCGGTCAAGCCCTATTTCGTCCTTTTCGGGCGCAACCATGTCAACTTCACCCTGCCGCAGTCGGATTTGAGCAGGGTCGACATGAGGTACGCCAAACCGGGGGGGGTGTGGGTCCCCTTCGAGGGCTACCGCCTCGGCAACGGCGTTACGCCCGACCAAGGATACATCTACGGCTACGTGGACATGCCGAACATGGCTTTCTTCTACTGGAACGGGGCGGAGTGGCTGCCGAAGATACTCTTTCCAAGCACCGAAGTACATAAGAGGTATTACCCGGTCTGGGTGTACGACGCCTCCGGGGACCCGGTCGTGGGCGCGAACGCGAGCATCCGCAACCCCTCGGGCGGGCTTGTTTCCTGGGACCTGACCGACGCCAACGGCGAGGCAACGCCTTATGCTATCTTCGGCCCGACGACCTGGTCGCAGAACTTCACGCTGAACGTCAGCTGGAACCCGACGTACATATTCAATATAACCATAACGACGGACACGCCGATAATCATAAACCAGGAGACCTGCTATGACGTGCTAGGCGGCGGGGTCTGCGAGACCGAGGGCGACTGCGAGTGCATAACCTCCGCCCTCAACGACAGCCTCAACTGCTGGACGGAGGTCAGGATGAACAGCTCGGTCGTTGACGCGCCCAATACCTGCGCTATATTCGGCCAGGGCGAGGTGCTCCTCAACTGCAGCGGCTATGCGATAGACGGGAACGGCACGGGGGACGGCGTGCGGGCGGACGGGAGGTCGGGCATCGCGGTCAAGGAGTGTGACATCACCGACTGGCAGACCGGCATATGCCTCAACGATGTCTCCTCAAGCGCTTTCTCGCAAAACTCCCTGTTCAACAACACCGACGGCATGTACATGGAGAGCTCGAATTCGAACCTCATAGAGGACACTATTATATCCAACAGCACCAATGGCATATCTGCCCACCGCAGCGACTTCCTGAATGTCACCGGCAGCACGATATCATATGCCCCAGACGGCATCTTCCTGGACCAGTGCGACGACTTCGAAATAGGCGGCAGCCTGATAAGCGCCGCCGGCAACGGCGTTTACGCCCAGTATTGCATCGGCGGCACGATAGACGGCAACAACATCACCTACAACGGCCGCGGCATCTTCCTGGACCCGTGCTCTAACACCACAATATCCGGCAACTCGATAGCGCGCAACGTAATGGGCATCTTTACAGCCGGGGGCGGCGGCTTTGACATAGTAGGCAACAACGTGACCGACAGTGCGGAGTTCGGCATCGTGGCGGGCACGTCCAGCCGCATCGAGGGCAACACCATAGTGCGGAACAACTACACGGGCGTACTGGCCATCGGGCATCATATTGTCGTGGACAACATCGCCAGCTTCAACGGCGCGGGGGGCGGGGGCAGTGGTTTCGGGGATGCAGGACAGTGCGGCATAATAGTTGTCGGGTATGTCGGGACGTTTATCGGGGGCTCATACCTTAACTTGCCCGCAAACGGCAGCGTAATATCCCTTAATACAGCCAACAACAATGCCTACGCCGGCATAGGCGTTGGCCATGTGGGGGGCGTGGGCAGCAGCGGCGGCTTAACCATCACAGCCAACCGGGCGGGAAACAACACGGTCGGAATAGCCCTCCTAAACATCATCGACTCCGACTTCAGCGGCAACACCGCGTCGGACAACACCGCATACGGCCTGTATATGGATGCGGCCAGCGGCGGGAACGCCCTCATCGGGAACCGCGCCTGCAACAACAGCCTGACGGACGTCTATGATAATGCCTCGGCGAACAGCGGCGACGACAACACCTGCGACACGGTCTTCCAGTGGAACGACACGGGGGCCGTTGGGTGCACTGTGGACTGCGCCGGCTGCGGCAACACGACATGCGACCCGGGCGAGAACTGCGCGACGTGCCCTGACGACTGCGGCTTTTGCTGCGGAAACGACGCGTGCGACTACGGCGAGACCTGCTTCACCTGCGAGCCGGACTGCGGCCCGTGCTGCGGCAACGGCGTGCTTGAGCCGACCTATGGCGAGGAGTGCGACAACGGGACGGAGAACAACGAAACCTGCGTGCCCGACTACGCCGAGACCTGCTATTGGTGCGATGAGAACTGCAGCATCCAGACCGAAGAGGGCGAGTCCTGCGGCGACGGCATAATCAACGACGGCGAGCAGTGCGACAACGCCTCCTACAACGACTTCGAGTGCGCCCCGCCCTACAATGGCACCTGCCTGTGGTGCGATGAGCACTGCCGGACTCAGCAGAATAACGGCACATTCTGCGGCGACGGGGCCTGCCAGACCGACTACGAGTACTGCTGGACATGCGAGGAGGACTGCGGCCCGTGCACCGAGAACTGCACGGACGGCACCGACAACGACATGGACGGCGACATCGACTGCAACGACTCGGAGTGCGCCTGCTACCCATCGTGCTTCTCGTGCGGAGACGGCAACTGCACCTGCGGCGAGACTTACGGGACATGCCCGTCCGACTGCCCGGTTCCGACTACGACTTGCCGCTGTGGCGACGGCCGCTGCAACTGCGGCGAGACCTGCCACACATGCGAGGACGACTGCGGCGACTGCTATGACTGCTCCGAGCCGTGGGAATGCGACCCATGGGGCCCGTGCGTCAACGGGACTCGGCATAGGGAGTGCGATTGCGACTGCGGCGATGAGGATGACTGCCACGGCGACCACGCCACTGTGCAAGTGTGCGGGTGCACTTCCAACAGCCAGTGCGCGGACGCGAACCCGTGCACTTCGGACTCGTGCACCGGCGGAGTCTGCGTCAACACCGCGCTGACCGGCACCTCCTGCACCGACGGCGACGCGTGCACCGGCCCGGACACCTGCCAGAACGGCGCATGCGTTCCCGGCCGGAACATATGCGCCCCGCCGACGCAGGACTGCACGGCCTCATGGTCATGCACTGCTTGGGGCAGCTGCGTCAACGGCTACCAGACCAGGTCATGCACCTGCGCATGCCCGGACAACGACTGCGCGGGCGACAGGACCTCCAGGAGGCCGTGCACGACACCCGGCGAGGTCTGCAGGCTCACCCTAAGGATCAACCCGGCGGCGCCGCGCGTCGGCGACATGCTTTCGATAGGGGTCATCGACCAGTTTGGGGAGGCTGTCTTGGCCGACCTGACGATCATCTCGCCCGACGGCAAGGTGGCAAAGGCAAAGAGCCCGCACTCGTTCGAGGTCTCCGCCGCGGGCACATGGCAGGTCGTGGCCGCAAAGGACGGGTGCATAGGCGACGCGGAAGAGGTGAAGGCCAGCGCGTCCCAGATGCCGGGCGGCGGGATAATCGAGGATATAGTCGGCGCGATAACCGGCCAGCCGCTGCTATTCGGGTTAGTGCTCCTGTTATTGGCGGTATTCCTGTTTTTGCTCATCGCCAAGCGCAGGAAGAAGAAGGAAGAGGAGTTTGAGAAGATTTAGGGCCCGCCAAGCCCCCTTAAGACGCTTGGATTCCCCGATACAGTTGCTTAGCCCCGCTAATACAAGACCCTCCAGGCTCCGCTAAGACAAGACTTGTCCAGCCTCGCTAATACGGGACTTGCTTAGCCACGCCAATACAGGACCATAGACAGCTTAGCGCCCCTAAACATTGAGCCACTGCCCGATGTTGGCTTTCCTGGCCTTTTCGTAAACAAGGCTCGCCATGGCGACGTCCTGGAGCGCGGTGCCGACTGATTTGAACAGCGTTATATCCTCCTTCTTCTGCCTGACCTTCGCCCCGGCTATGACCTCTTTTATCTCCACCGGGCTCCCGGGATAACCCTTGAAGTCGCCTGACTTCATCGCATCCTGCGAGTCTATGGCGATATTGGCCGCTTTCATGAAGTCGTCGTCCAGCTCTCGTGCATCGGGCGTGTGCGCGCCTATGGACGTGACGTGCGTGCCCGGCTTTATCTCAGCCCCCAGGACGACGGGGGTCTTGGAGACCGTGGACGCCACGACGATGTCCGCATCCTGCACGGACATAGGGTCTGAGCGCTCGATCCTTATGTCCAGCTTGCCCATGTCGTAGACGAAATCGGCCATGGCAAGCTCGTTGACGTCGTATATCTTGGCCTTCTCTATCTTGAACAAGTTGGAAAGCCCCTCGAGTTGCGAGCGGGCCTGCACCCCGCAGCCTATTATGCCCACGGTCTTTGACTCCCCCCTCGCCATCTTCTTGGCGGCTATGGCGCAAAGCGCCCCGGTCCTCACGGCGGTCAGCTGGGTGCTGTCCATGATGGCCTTTACCTCGCCGGTTTCAACATCGCATAGCACAGTGGTCGCGGTTATCGTGGGCCTGCCCTGCCTCTTGTTCTCCGGGTAGTCGCTGACGACCTTGCAGGCGACGCCCATGTCCTCGACATACACGGGCATAAAGCCCCACCACTTCCATTCCTTCGTGGGGAGGTTGAATTGCGACTTCGGCGGGTAGACGGTCTTGCCCTTGGCATGCTTAAGGAAGGCCTTCTCCACGGCCTCTATCGCATCCTTCATGGTCGCCAAGTGGGCGACGTCCGCCTTATTCAGAAACAGCATCTTTGAAGCCCTCCATGAGCTTGTCGTTGACCTCGGGCTTGGCAGTCCCGAAGCTGACGTATTTCTTCTCTAGCTCCGGGAACGTGGCGTTCACGTCCCGGATGAGTATCTTGTACTTCTCAAGGAACATATTCCTTATCTCGGTCGACGTCTTGCCCGACGCCGATATGTCCATGAACGTGAATGAGCTTGCCGAGTCCCAGACCCTGAACTTAAGGGCCCTGAACGCTTTTGCCATGCGGGCCTTTTCCGCGGCTATGGTCTTCCAGACGTTCTGGTAATAACCAATGTCGCCAAGCGACGCTATCGAGGAAAAGACCCCGAACCGGTTGAACTCAAAGCCGTTCATGACCCTGCCGTATGCCTCGCAGGTCTCCTTCGGCGCGATGAAATAGGCCATCCTCGCCCCGGCAAGCCCGAAGCCCTTGGAAAAGCTCCTCGCTATGCACAGGTTCTCATACTCGTTGATGACATCGGAGACCGTTTCTCCGCAATATTCATAATAACACTCGTCAACAACCACGATGCTGTGCCTTGCGTTCTCGACTATTTTTAAAACGTCGTCCCTCTTCATCTTCGCCGATGTGGGGTTGTTCGGCGTGCAGACGAAGACGAGCTTCGTCTTTTTGTCCACCGCCGAAATGATCTTCTCAGCATCCATGGCGAGATCCGGCGCCTGCATGGGGACTTTCTTCTCGGCCCCGCCGGCGCGCAGGGTGCCCAGCACCAGTTCGGGATACGTAGGGGCCATGTAGACTATGTTCTCGCCCTTGTCGACAAATACCCGCGGCAGGCGGTTGAATGCCTGGTCAAGGGCCTCGTCCATGGCGATATTCTCTTTCTCCACGCCGCAGTAGTCGGCTATATTCTGCTGCAGCTCCGCAGTCGGCTCGTCGCCGACATAGACGTACTGCTTTGCCAAATGGGCGTGGTCTTTTAGGGTTTGGATAACCTTTGGGGACAAATCATACTGGTACTCGTTAAGGTTGAGCCTGACAGCAGGTTTAATCGCAATATTGGCGCCGTATGACGCCGCTTCGCAGTTCTTCAGATGCGGCAGCATAAGTTCGTTCGCAGAAGCCATGGTGAGTCCCATAATTTGAAGGGATATCTATAAATAATAGAAGTTCTTGCAGCGGCATTAAATCCTGCAGCATGCGGCTGAGTTTTTCCGGGCTTGCGCCCCGGTTGCATGCGGCGCAGTTTTTAAACTACCACCAGTATAAAAAACACAACGATGGCCAAAGACGAGAAGCCTGAGGAGGCGCAAGAGGCGCCCCCTGCCCAGGCCCAGCCTGCTGCCCAGGCTGCGCATGCGCCTAAAGGCAAGGCTCTTAAGGTCGCCGCGCTTGTAATACTGCTCATAGCGGTCGTCGCGATAATCCTTCTCTTGGCCCTATTCGGAAAGGACCTGTTCAAGGCCCCGGCAACCGGTGGCCAGCCGCCCGGCCCGGCGGTCCCCGTGCAGGGCGAGACGATAAAAGTAGGGACGCCCGGGGCGGCTGGCACAATCACGCGGGAGGCTGCCAACGCCACGGCGCAGCAGGAGGCCGCCGCCGGCGACGCGGTATACGTCTACTGCCGCCAGCTCAATGCTGGCGACAGGATAGCCACGATGGGCGATTCCGACAAGTATGAGGCCGCAGGCCCCGCTTGGTTCGCATACATCGACGAGCAGCCGGGGATGTGGTTTGAGCACCCGGTCAAATACGTGTTCATAGACGCCTCGACAGGGCAGAAGACCGTGTACCCGGAGTCTTGGCCGCCCGACGTGAACGGCAAGGACTTCTTCACGGCGGCCGGGGGCGAATGCCCAGGCAAGTTGGCGCCGGCCACGGAGTTCGAGGCCGAAGGCGACTTCCAGTCTAATGTTGCAGAGCTTTGACCATTTGCCGAATCATATTATACCGCCAAACAAGCGCACGATGGACAACAAAGTCAAGATAGCGGCCCTTGCGGCGTTCTTGTGCCTAGCGGGCTTTGCCTGTGCGGATTTCACTCGTGCGGGGCCATCCGAGGGGCCTTGCACGACACCCGTGAGCTACTATGCGCTCATAATCAACGGCGGCAACGTGCCCGGCCAGCCCGCGGACATGCAGACTGCGGACCAAATATACCAGATGGCCAAGGCGCAGGGGTATGCTGGGGTGGAATACCTGACCCCGCGCTGGGACAATCGGGCGGATACCGGCGCCACGGGGAAAGCGGCCATCGCCGAGATAGAGCAGGCCGTCGACCGGATAAGGTCCAAGGTCAAGTGCGTGGACCGGGTGTTCGTTTTCATAGTCGGGCACGGGATCCCGGCGTACGGCAATGCCTTCGGCAGGGAATGGCCGAGCGGAGGCATACTGCTGCAAGGGCTTGCGCTTGCCGACTCCGGCAGGCAGCAGATAAACGTGCTGACCCCGGAGGAGCTAAACAGGATGCTTGACAAGATACCCGCCTGCCCGAACGAGGACTGCAAGACGCCCGGGAAGAGCTGCCACATGCAGGTAGTGATCGAATCGTGCCACTCGGGCAACTTCCTTGACCGGATAAGCGGGCCCGGGAGGACTGTCGTGGTCTCGGCCGGCAAGGACGAGACATCGGCAATGGGGATGCAGATCCTGGGCAAGGAGGGCAACAAGGTTAAAGCAAGGGTATACGGCTCTGATTTCACAAACGGCTATGTGAGGGACATGAACGACCCCGACAGCGCCGACACGGACGGCGACGGGACGGTGTCTGTCGCCGAAGCGTATGCCTCCGGGAAGGCCAAGCTCTTTGTCAGGGAAAAGCTGCTGAAGAAAGGCAAGCAGACGCCGGACATAAGGAGCCAGGAGTGCGACTGCCTGCCGCTCACATGCGCGCCGAAGTGCGACCATAATGGCATAATAGATCCCGGCGAGGAGTGCGACTCAAGGGCGGCGCCGAACGGCTGCCCGCAAAACAAGCCGTCGTGCTCCCAGGACTGCACCTGTTATGGGGGGATAACGATTACACCCATGTGCACGGGCACGGGCCAGTTCAGCAGCGAGGCGGATTGCGAAACTGCATGCATATTACCATGTACGACGGACGCACAGGGCTGCTACATCTGCCCGACCCTCCAGCAGTGCCCGGCCGGGACTTACAAGTACCAGGGCGAGTGCAGCGTGAAGTGCGAGGCGAAGTGCGTGATGAACGACCAGAAGTGCTACTACTGCCCGCAGGCGGCCGCCTGCCCTGCGAACGAGTATCCGCCGGCTGATTGCGAGGCGAGAAGAAAGCCGCACCAGTTATGCGTCAACGACACCTCCAACCCCGGCTGCCAGTACCTGCAGAGCCTCTGCCAGAGGGACAGCGAGTATGTGGCGGACGACTGCGATGGTGCGTGCACAGGAAGCGATGAGTGCATAGTGTCCGACTCGGACGTCCCCTGCTACACGTGCGGCACGGCGCCCGCATGCGGCTCCGGGGAATATCCGACCGCTTCTGAATGCGATGGCGATTGCTCCGGCACGTGCAGCATAAACGAGGCTACCGACTGTTATACGTGCATCGAGCTCGGCTGCGAGGCCCAGGGCATGTACACCTCCCAGGCGGTTTGCAATCTGGGGTGCCACTCGCCAGACTATTGCGCCTACAGCGAGTCCAAGGGCTGCTGGTACTGCCAGGACGTCACGGTCACCTGCAGCGGCGACCTCTATAGCAGCTCCAGCTGCGACAACGACTGCGATGCCGGGGCCGGCGAGACGTGCCAACTCTATGACGACGGGCCGTGCTATTACTGCGTCTGCAACAAGCCGGACTTGATGGTGACCGCTCTTAGCGCGCACATAAGCAAGAGCACGTCTACGCACTGCACCGGCGCGTTGGAGTCCAGCTGCACCACGGAATGCGACATGACAGCCACGGCGGAAGTTAAGGTCAGAAACATAGGGAAGGGCGCGGCAGGCGCGTCGACGGTTAAGATGACGATAACGCCGGACGGCAGCACGGACACGGACTCGGTTGAGGCATTGGCCGCCGGGGCCACAAGCGGGACTAAGACGCTCATGGTGGTAAAGTCGGCGACGGTGGCGGGCCGTGCAGAGGCCTGCTACGGGCTGGCCTGGTGGGTCGATGCCCACACGGTGACGGCCGCGGCGGACTCGGGCAATGCCATCAGCGAGTGCAACGAGGGCAACAACCAGAACAGCGTGACAGCCGAGTGATGGCGCATTAACGCCCGCCAAGGATACCCCCCTTGGGATCTACCGTTTCTTACGGCAAGTCCACGGGGTCGCAAGACACGGTCCCGCATCCTATCCCGCCGTGGGCTGGATGGCAGCACTCGGGCGCGGTGCACTTGCAGTCCTGCGGGCAGGTGTAACAATATTCGGTCTCGTCGCAAAGCCCGTTCCCGCACGGGCCAGCAAGAACCCTGCACCCGAGGGGGTCGGCCCCGGACTCCCCAGGCGCGCATTCGGTGCCCACAGGGCATACGCCGTCGCAGTCCTCGCACTCGCAGTCCTCGCCTGCCGGGAGGTCACAGACGCCGTCGCCGCAGCCCTTCTTCACGCACCCCTCGTAGTTGGCGTTCCCGTTCTCCGGGTCGCAGACCTCGTCATCATCGCATTCGCAGTCGTCATCGCAAGAATCGCAGTCCTCATCACCTTCACACCGGTCGTTGCCGCAGGTTGGGCAGACTCCGCAATCACCAGCGCATGTCGAGCAGTTTTCCCCCGTCTCGCACTTCCTGTTGCCGCAGACTGCCGGGCACGGCCCGCAGTCGCGCTCGCAGTTGGAACAGGTTTCGCCTCCGGTGCACCTCCTGTCGCCGCATCTCGAGTTGATGCAGCCCTTCCTGTCCGGGTTGCTCCCCTTCGGGTCGCAGTATTGCTTCTCCCCGCAGGCGCACTCCGCGCATGTGCATTTCTCGCCGATGTCGCACCTTAGGTCGCCGCACCTTGGCGGGCACGGGCCGCAGTCGCCGGGGCAGGACGAACAGTTCTCGGTAGCGCTGCAGGCGCGGTCGCCGCAGACAAAGCCGCCTTGCCTGCCCGCATAGCTGACGCAGTCCCAGCAGTCGGTCACGTAGTTGAGGAGGCAGTCCTTCCAGACGTTTCCCTCGGGCTTGCAGTTAGGCTCGCAGGCCGACTGCGAGCTGTAGCCGGGCGAGCACCTGTCGCCCCATGACATCACAAGGCCGCAGTCATCCGGCGCATCCGCGGGCGGTTTTTCGGGTTTGTAGACATACAGCTCAGGGCACGAGAACTGGGCGCACCCGCTCTCGTCGGACTCTTCGTACCAAGGGTTGCAGTACTCTCCCGCATCGCATTCGCAGTCGCCGCACGTCGAGCACGATTCGCCCTCGCCGCAGGCCCCGTCGCCGCAGCCCTCCGCCGGCTGTGGGGCATTCGGGTTGTTCGACCACAGCACGAACTCGCCCGCGTCTGCCGCCGCAGGCTCCGGCCCAGCAATCTCGGGGGCAATGAGCCGCGATACCCAACTGATGATCCCCGATATTATCTCCCGGATTATCTGCGGCGCGGTCTTGGGCCCCGGCGTTATGACCGGCGGCTGCCTCTTGACGCAGTCCCAGCATTTGGTCTCGTAGTTGTACATGCAGTCGCCGTCCTTGCAGTCCTGCTTGCAGTCCCCGTCGGTGGCATAGCTCCCGTTGCCGGGCACGCAGCCCCCGTAGTGGCACTGGCAGCAGTATGGGCAGCAGTAGGCCCCGGCGCCGCAGGCCGTCGGTATGGACATAGGGTCGCAGGCCTCGCTTTTGTCCACTTCCCCGTTCCCGCAGCAGCACTCGTCCGGGCAGGCGTCCTCGCCGCAGTTCATCTCGACGACGCTGTTTATCTGGTCTTGGGTAGGGTACGCGTAGTCGCCGGTGGTCCTCCCCATTATGTTGTTGCCGTACCTCTCTGGAGGGCCTTTGTCGTAGTCGTCCGGTAGGCCCAGCATGTGGCCCGCTTCATGGCCCGCGTCAGAAGCAGGCCCCCCACCGGCGTAAGCAGGCGCGTTCATCGCGTCCGACCACCAGCCGTTCACGCTTGAGCCGTTGTCGGAGACGTTGTACATGTAGCCCCTGTAAGTCTTTGTCCCGTTGGTGTTCTTGGGCGGGTTCTTCGCGTCGTCGGTTATCATCACGCAGTGGTAGCCGGGCGGGCCGGGGTTGCAGTTTATCTGCGCCGGGTCTGTCACCTTCATCGCGTCGACCTGGAACTCAACCGCGCACTGGCAGTCGCCGTAGAGCCGCTGCCCGTCAGGGCCGTTCCAGGTATCCTTTATGTCCTGCACCCATGCGTCTATCTGGTTTTGGGATATCTCGGAGTCGTTGTAGGAGAAGGCTATGTGTATGATGATTAATATCTTGCAGGAGCCGGGGGATGCTGGGATGCATTCGGTCTCGGCCAGGGCCATAGGTGCGAGTACCCAAGCCAACACCAGGAGTACAGCAAGGCAGCGGGCTTTGTGCATTTCGTCGGTACAGACTTAAGGCATCTGCTTTAAAAACCCGCTTACCGCTTTTGGAACGGCGCAAATGTCCTTGACTATGAGATTGGCCCCCGCTTTCCTCAGCGTCTCCTCGCCAGTTATCCCCGACTTCACGCAGATTACGGGTATTCCCGCGCTCTTCGCGGCGAGGACGTCGGCAACGGAGTCGCCGACGAGAAGGTACTCTCCTGCGATCTTTTTGACATCCGCAGGCTTGGCTTTTTGCAACCCGTCCTCCCCGAATATCGCGCGCAGTATCGGATAAGGGTTTGGTTTTCCCAGGTGCTCTCCCCTTCTTTCACTCTCCTTGCTTACCTCCGTTTCAGTGACGATCAGGCCGGGCTCAAACAAGTCCCATATACACCAGCGCTTGAGCGGGAGTATGGCTTCGCTGTAGGGCCGCCCGGTGACTATCCCAAGCTTAAGCCCCATTTCCTGAAGTTCCTTA
>JBFYKJ010000117.1:0-8501 GCA_041306005.1 Candidatus Altarchaeota archaeon
TGAGACCGGCAGGAGGTTCAAGAGCCTTGGGGTCGTGTATGCCGAAGATATGCTGCCCGAGGTGGCGTATGTGAAAGGTGTGTTTTGGGGAGGAAGCTGGACCCTGCCGTGGAGATGGGGACGGATTGGGCGAGGGAGAGTTCTAAGGTCTCCGGCCCGAACGTGCCGCAGGCAAGTTGGGCGCGAGGAACCGAAGGTTCCTGCGCGTAAGGACCAAAGGTCCTTCACGCCTAGGTTCGCCGTAGGCGAACCTTAGGTCTTGAGTTTCGGGTTTTGGAGTGAGGGGGTAAGAGTTAACGACCTTTTAGGGCTGAACCGATTCCCAACTGAGTTTGAGCGGCACACGCTGGTTGTAGTAATCAAACTTCCCTAGTACGACTTTGAAATTATAAGCGGCGCCTGCGCAATCCATTTCGAATGGTTTTGCCGACAGGTCGGTTCCCGAGAACCAATTCGCATCGTAAGTCTTTCCGTCCCGGTCTCCCATCGCTATCTCTGCCCTGAGGTCTTTCTCGCCGGGTACAACGTCGTATAGATGAATCGCATTTATCCAGCAGCCATTGGGCAACCATATGCCCTCCCCTACATTTAAGGTAAGGTCTTTCGTCTCGGGCTGGCGGGAGGGCTGGACGGCTTCGGAGGCAGGCTCACCCGGTTCAGGAGTCTGCTGGGCCGGTTCGCTCGCCGGTTGCCCGTCCGAAGACGGGCCTACCGAGGGCGCTCAGTCTCCGTAGCGTCCATAGTTATAGCCTTTTTGGCTGGGTCTATGGCTATCAGTATTAACGTTACGGTATAGATTTTATCGACAGTGTTATATTCAAAGCTTTGCGTCTTCGGCAAACTGGATACGTCTGAGATTATATGGTCATCCATGTATACTGAATTTGTCTCGCCTGTCTCGAATCGGCAATAAACATCGTAATTACCCGCCGAATCTATAGACATTAGCTTACATGAGTAAGAATCCTCACTTGGGAAACTTTTGTACCACCAACCATCCGCTTCCCCCACTATAGTCCAGCCTTCTATCGATGTTGAGGCTGCAGCGGGCACAGCCGCCCCCTCCACCGGAGTGCAGTCCACATCCTTAATCTTTGTAAGAGTAACCGTCTTTGCCGAAGTCGTCTCCCCGGGCTTTATCTCACTGGAGCCTATAGTCGCTGTGCCCTTGCCGCAAGCTGTGCTGCTTGTAACGGATACTTCAATGTAATAGGCGCTGCCCTTCACAAAGTAGTCACCAGCCAGGGTAAAGGTATTGCCGCTCCGGGTAACCGCCTCATCCCCGGAGTAGAGCGTTTCGAGTTGTTCGCCCCTTCTAGACACCTTGTACACCGTGAACTGCACCTGGCCGGGTTGCAAAGAACCTAAGTCTATCCCCGTAGATCCCGCACTAAGCGCCAGTGCGACCTTCCCGGGCAAATCCTCTCCGCCGCCGCATACGCAGTCAAGGATGTGTTTCTTAGGCTCGCCTTCCAGCCCCGCTATGCTCTCGATGCCGGAGGCGACTTCCCCGTCGTGCGCACCCTGCGTTTCCCCGCCCTGCAGCGTGCAGACCTGCTTGCCCTCCAGGCACTTCGCCCGGATTATGCCGTAGTTATCTGTGCCGAGGTATATCTTAGTGC
The DNA here is from genome assembly GCA_041306005.1 of Candidatus Altarchaeota archaeon. Lineage (GTDB taxonomy): Archaea > Altiarchaeota > Altiarchaeia > JAFGQM01 > JAFGQM01 > JBFYKJ01. The sequence continues at coordinate 1,623 of JBFYKJ010000117.1, forward strand.
CGCTGGGGATTTTTGGCTTCTCGCCGGGCCCGGCTTCCGGCGAGCCTCCGAGGAAGTCGCTGATCAGCTCTCCGGCCTTCTCCTCATCATCAGTCCCCAGGACCAGCAGCTTAGCGCTGCCCTTGGACTTGCCATATGCGAGGTTAAGGGCGGCGCTCTGATCCAGGCCCTTGTAGGTGATGGCAGTCTTGCTTGACGGCACCTCGCACGTTTTCGTCGGTTCGGCTTCGAGCGCGACAACGTAAAGGTCGCTGGACGCCTTGAGCATCGTTAAATCGAATTCCTCCTCGTCAAACACGCCGTTTTTGCAGACGTCCAGCTTTGTGCCCGGCTTTGCGAACTTGAGGCTGCTGCCGAAGCTTATCTTCTTGGACAGCGCGCCTGAAAGGCTGTCGGGCGACTCCAGCGTCTTGTAGTAGTCTATCACGTAAAGCTTAGTCTCGGGCGAAACCGGCCACAAATCAGCCCCCGCAGCGTTGCTGTCAGAGCCAAAGAGCACCCCGGGTATACCAAGGTCCATGCCAAGGCCGCTGACTACTATAGTCCTCGCGGGCTCGAGGGTCCCCGGCGGGTATCCTATCTTGAAATCCCCGCCGTCTGCGGACATGAACCATATATCCTTTGCCTTAGAGAATTGCGGCTTTATGCCCGCGTAGCTCCAGACAAGCTCCCTCTCGCCCTTGCGCTGGCCGCCGAAGACCGCGCCGCTGCCGTAGGTCATGCCTGTCGAGGTGTCCCTCACCGCGAGGTCCTTCAGCGGGTCCTGCCCGACGAGTATCTTGAAGTTCTGCATGCTTTTGGCCTCGGGCGACTTCGCGCTGGCGATCGTTATTAGCGTCCTGTCCTTCGGGTCCTTCTCAAGGAGCTTGTTGAACTTCTCCAGGCTGCAGGTCCCGCTCTTCTTGACCTTGTCGGTGCAGCAGGTGTCGTCGCCCTTGCCGCTGTCGACGTAGAAGTACTTGAACGTGCCAGACTTCGTGAAGTGCTCCTGCAAGGCGGCGCAACCATCTGTCCCGACCACGTTTTCCGGGTCCTTTATCATCACGTACGACTTGACCTTCGAGCCCCCGCCTATCCCCAGCAGCTCTTTGCACTTCTCAAGGTCAAACCCTATCCCGCCGCCCGGGCCGGATATCGAGAAGCTGTCAGTCCCTATGCTCATGCCGCCGCCGGTTGCCGAGGCGCCCGGGTTGTAGCCGTTCACATTGCCGCCGGCGTAGCCGCCGTAGCTCGCGGGGTACGGGTACTGGGAGTACCCGCCCGTCAGGTACGGGCTTGACCAGGGGGACATCTGCGGGTACTGGTAGCCCGCAGTCCCTGCGGCCCCGTAGCCGTTCTGGCCCATGAGGGTCAGGCAGCCAAAGAGGTCCAATGAACCCGAAAAGCCGTCCTCGCAGTCCTCGTCGCACTTGCAGGTCAGCTCGCACCACTTCTCCTCGTCGCAGCCGCAGGTTATCGTGATCTCGCCGGTGCCCGAACCGTCCCTGTCGCCTTCTGTGGCGGCTATGCCGACGCTCTTTGAGCCGAGCATCTCATCGATGTCGGTCGGCCGGTAGCTGGACGGCCAGGCGACGCTTTCGGATATCGGCGCGTAATAGCAGCCGCGGGCGCTGTCGTAGCCCGCCGACAATGACGTGTCGGTCGGCCAGCCGTAGTCGCCGTAGAGCTTGACCTGGACTGTGGCATCTTCCACGTCGCCGCACGAGTCGCTGACGTGCACGCAAAGCCCGGCGCTCTTGCCGGAGCCGATTTCAAGAGTCGCCGAATCGGACGAGACCGACAAGTCCCCGCATTCCTCTTCCTCGCAGGCCGAGCAGTCGTCGTTGCATTCCATGCCCTCGTCGCAGCCGGTGTCGTTCGTGGCGCTGTCGTCGCAGGCCTCGCTCGAATCTATCTCTCCGTTGCCGCAAAGCTCGCTCCTTGATATGTCCGCCTCGGACTGGACTATCTTTGTCATGTCCGCGCGCTTGACAACGACGCTGAAGAGGTAGCTGCCGTCGTCCTCCGGGGCCATCGAGGATACGAGCGACCCCTTGTAGCAGGTTTTCACTTCGTCGTAGGAGGCTGTCTTAGTGGCGGTCTGTGCCCACCCGTCCATCTCGTCGACCGAGACAGTCACAGATGCGTCGTCCACGTCGTCGTCGTTCTGGTCCTTCACGTATATGCAGAACGTCTTTGTCTTGTCCGCGACCGGGTCGAACTCGACCGAGTCGACGGTCACCTTTAGCATCGCCTCATATACTGTGAGGTCGAAGAGCGCCTGCCTCGAGCAGAGCTCGTTCTCGGACACCTGGAGGGTGGATGAATAGTTGCCGGTGGCTGAGACCTCCAGCTCCGCGGTCAGCTGGGCCTCGGAGTCCTCCGAGGTCGAAGCGTACTTCAGCGAAAAGGACTTCTGCTGGCCGCCGGCCCAGAGGGTGACGTTCGCGCTGCTGCCGTCCGTGAGCTGGACCTTGTGGTAGCTGGCCGTGCTGCCCTCGTCAAGGATGGAATTGTCGGCCCTTTGGCCGCCCTTCAGGATGGTGAACGGTATTTGCGTCTTCTCGCCGAGCGGGGTCTCTATCGAGCCGTCGAGGAGCTCGACGCCAAGGTCGCACAACGTGCCCAGGTCATAGAGGGTCATCATCCCGCAGCTTCCCTCGCTTATCTCCTCACGGCTGAAGGCATACTTCTCCAGCGGGTCGTACAGTGTCAGGTTCTCTACAACCTTGAAGTAGTAGTCGTCCTTCTTGGCCTGCCTGAAGTGGACCACACCGTCAGAGCTTGTCTTCTTCTTCTCTATCGGGGCCGTGGCCTCCTCGTCGTAGTAGAGCACGACGCTCGCCTGGAGCGGCTCGGTCGTGTCGCTGGCCCGAAGCTGGACGCATACGTCGAACGCCTCGGAGAGCCTGACCGCGATGTTGAGGGTGCCGTTCGGGACCATGTCGGCTATGTCGCTTGAGGCGCCGTTGTAGTCGCCGTAGCCCGTCTTTGAGGCGGTGACATAGACTTCCCTCGGGACGACGCGCCCGCCGCTCGCGGTCTCGGCCTCCAGGCCGGTAAAAAGCCTGCAGCCGCGGGCCGCGGTCTGCCCTGCTATTATCGGGGCGCCGGTTATGAAATCAAACAGCGTGACATCGGCCACCAGGGACAGGTTCGTCGCCGCGTCCTTGGCGCAGATCTCCACGTTCCCCTTGGCGAGGAATATCGGCGCGGTGCCCGCGTATATCACAACCGGGATTATGTCGCCCGCGACGACTGTCACCGTCTCGCTGTCCTTCGGGCTCGTGCCGAGGTCCAGCGCCGTGGCATAGACGCTCTCGCCGTCCGGGAGGTTGATGAACGTGTAGCAGTTGTCCTCGTCGCCGTCGTCGGCCCTGGCCGTCCGGAGCAGCTTGTCGTCGGACGCGTGCAGCTCGAGGTGCGCGCCCTCGAAGGGGTCGCCGTCCTTGTAGACGCACACTTGGACGGCACCGGAATTGGAGTCGTCGGCCTTGCATATCTCGACGTCAAGGACAGTGTCCGGCCCGGCCACCTCTATGCCGGATACGCCAAGCACGTGCTTGTTGTCCCAAGCGACCGCGTATATCTGTGTCCCGCTCGCGATGAGCGACTGGATGTTGCCGCACTCGTCCATGAGCGTGACGGACGCCGCGCCGCATGCGGTCGTGGCCTCGCCCAATATGGCGTAGCTCGACGAGTCTATTATCATCACCTTGGCCCCGTTGACCGCCGCGCCGTCGCAGTCCGTGACGTGGGCGAATACCGTGACGCCCTGCCCGCTGGAGAGCGGCGATATGTCCACGTTGAACGTCACTATCTTGGAGTAGTCCAGGGTCTGCGCAATGGACGGGTTTAAGTACTTCAGGTAGCCCGGCGCGTTGACCTCGGGGTATATCCGAACGCCGCGGGGCAGTCCCGTGAACTCCTCGCACTCCTGGTCTATGGTCTTTGACGAGCTGTAGGGCTTGCCGTCGGTGCCCCAAATGCGGACAGTCCCGTCCATCAGGGGGGCGTCGTTCTCATCGTAGACGCATACCCTGACAAGGCCCACTATCTGGAGCTCGATTGCGAATGTCGGGTTCTCGATGGATACTATCAGCTGCTGGTTTGCGGTCTTGCCGTTGTATGAGCTGTACTGCGGCGTGTCGGCCGCGGGGTTGACGGTCGCAAACATGGTCGCGCCCATCGGGATGTCGCTGAACGTTGCGACGCCCATCACGGTCTTTTGCGTGCTGCCAACCGGCGTCTGGGTGTTCCAGTCGTAGAGGCGCACCTCCGCGCCGTTGACGTTCTGGAGCGCCGAGTCCTTGACCTTGACCTGGATGCTTGTCGCAAGGGCGCTGTTCGGGACCGTTATGTCTACTTCCACGGTCTGGCCCTCCCGGATCGTGACCTCATCGCCCGGGATGCTCTGCTTGCCAAGTTTCAGCACCGGGGTGACCTCTATGCCTGCCGGCAGGTCCTCAAAGAGCGCCTCGCCGTTTGAGACTGACTGCTGGGCGGCGACCTCCCCGGGGCTGCTGACCGCGACATATGCGCCGCTCGGGAGCGGCTTGCCGCCGGCGACATCCACGTTGACCCTCAGGTTCCCCACGCGCTTGGTGAGCTTGATCGTCGTCGTGTCGCTGTCCTTGTCGATCGTGGCCCGCTGGGAGCCGGTGACATAGCCCTCTTTGGATGCAAACAGGGCCACTTCCGTGCCCTTTGGGACCTGCAGGAACGTCTTGCCCAGCGGATCCGTGGTGTTGCTTGCTTCCTCACCGCCCCATGTATACGAGACCACCGCCCCGTCTATGGGGGCGCCGCCCTCGGTTTGGACATTGACCCGGAGGGTGGCGTATGAAACGCCGCCGAAAGCCCCGGCTGCGAGCAGTAATATGACAAATACGGCGAGTATGATGGCGAGGAACAGCAATAGCGGGTTCACGTGGCGGCTCTCGCAGAATGTTGCGACCGGCAGGCCCTTGGCCTCCAGCCACTCGGCGAGCGACCAGCCTTTGTCAGATACTGTGTAATATATGCCTTTGATTCCTCCCTCTTGTGGTGGCATTTTGGGGTCAGGTTTAATTAACGGCTTCAACGTATAAAAGGCTGATTGCGGCGCCGTGGGGCCGGGTTTGGGTCGCGGCCGGCTAATTAACCGCGCTTGAGAATAAAAAGGGGCGAGAAACATCCAACCAACTGGGCGGGGACCTACGGCCGAATGGGCGGGAGACATCCAACTGGGCGAGAAACATCCAACCGCGCAGCGAGGGCGCCGGCTTGCCTGAAGACCGCTTGCGGCGCAGCCTCACTTCATCGTCATCTCGACGACCTTCGCGTATGCGGGCCTTGTTATGAATATCCCTATCATGACGCCGATGATGGTCGTGAAGGCAAAGCCCCTCAGGTCTATCAGGCTCATGAGGGGCAGCATCGCAAAGGCGATTGTCGCCGCGGACGTGAATATCATGAAGAACGCCCTGTCTATCGACTGCTTCAGGTCCCATATCCCGGCGTTCTCCCTCTTCTTCCGGCCCTCGCCGCGCAATGTCTCGTCGGTTATGATGATCTGGTGGTCCACGCCGGTCCCTATCGCCGCTATTATCCCGGCAATTGCGGCCATGTCCAGCTCCCACGAGGACATCGAGGCGAACCCCAATATGATTATTGCCTCGCTAAGGCACGTCACTATGATGAGCCCGGACACCTTCGGCTCGCGGTACCTGACGGCGATCACCGCCGACACGAGTATTATCGCGACAAGCATCGTCAGGAACGCGTATTTCAGGAACTCCTGGCCCAGCTCCGGCAGGTTCGGCCGCTCGAGGACTATGCTGAGCTTGACCGGCAGGTTGCCCGACGTCAGCCATATCTTAAAGCGCTCGACCGTGCCCTTCGCCTCGGCGCTGGTCTGCGCGCCGCCCGTGAAAACTGACTCATAAACAGGGTTACCGTTTGTCAAACCCTCTTCTATCCTAAGGGTGCTCTTGAGGCCGAATACCTGGGGTATCCACGAGTCGGGGTCGTTGTCCACCTGGTACGGCTGGCCGGCGGCCTTCTCGTAGGTCTTGACGCTTAGGTTGAGCGATGCTATGGCGTCCTGCAGCCCCCTTGGGAGGGAGCTTAGGTTGTGTGAGAGGATGACCGTCTTCTTGCCCTCGGCGGCGAGGCGCGAAAGCTCCCTGACAGCCGCGCTGACGTCAAGCGAGGTCTCGTTCTCGACGGTGAGGCCTATGTCGGAGAGCAGCGTGTCGTTGGCCGGCTCAGCCGAGGCGTAGCACACTACGGGCGTAAGCGCCCTGTCCTCGATGAAGGCCATCATCGTATAGCTTTGGTCGTCCGGGTGGTTGGAGAATACCGCGGACAAATCGCTGCATGCGCCGCTGTCCACCAGCAGTATAGCATCCCTCGGGCGGTCGAGGAATATGTCCGTCATCCTGCCCGCCTTGCCCTCCATGGCCCGCCCGCAGCGCTCGGGGGCGTCGCCCGTAGTCTTGACATAAACCTGCCAGCTGTTGCCGGATATGAAGGCCCCGCCCTGCTGGTTCGTGTTAAGCTGTATCTCGTCGCCCGCGGCGCAAAGGCCCCCCTCTACCATCTGCTCGAACACCGCCTGCTGGTTTATGACGTTCTTCAGGTTGGCGAGGTCCGCCGGGTCTGTCGATGAGACCTTGATAGTTATGTGCCGGTTGTCGGCTTCCTTGAGCACCTGCGTCGACTTGAGGCCCATGCCGTTGAGGCGGTTTTTCAGGATCTCTACCACCGGGTCCGCATATGCGTCGCCGCCCGCCTCGAGCTCCATCTTCAGCTCGGTCCCGCCCGTGAAGTCTATGCCGTAGCTGAGGCCCTTTGTGGAGACTAGGAGTATCGATAGCAATACCATTACCACTAAGACCACCACCCTCCAGCTCTTCA